>NZ_JBFFKM010000015.1:0-52364 GCF_041555395.1 Lutibacter sp.
CAAACCAATTGACACTAATAAAACAGCTGCAGGTCGTCATAACAACAGACGTACTGAAGTTACTTTAAAAAAGTAATCGAATAAAACTTTATAAAGTATAAAATAAAAATCGCCTGAAATTAATTTTTTAGGCGATTTTTTTAAAGCCTTTTTTAAAATAAGTTTGCTGAAAATAAAAATTATTGAGATACTTAAACAGCAAACCCTATTTTAAAATAATCGTTTACGTCAATCACCATCATTCCGGCTTCTTCAGCTGCATTCATCCCCAGTATTCCATCTTCAAAAACAACGCAATCTTTAGGATTTACGCCCATTAATTCAGCGCATTTTAAAAAAGTTTCAGGATGTGGTTTGTGTTTTAAAATATCATCTGCAGTAATAACAATCTCAAAATAGTTTTGCATTTTAATGATTTCCAAAGTTTTTTTCGCGCCTTTTTTAGTGCTTCCGGTTCCGATGGACATCGGTAAAATAGTGTGATATTTCCTAATAACATCTGTAACCACCTCTATTTCCTCAGTTAAATTTACCAAGGTTTTAAAATGGGCTTCTTTTACTTTTCCAACGGCAACAGCATTCATTTTGGTCCCGAACATTTCATTTAGTTTTTCAATTGTTGCCGTTCTCGGCATTCCTGTCAATTGCATAAACAAAGCTGCATCAAAGTTTATTCCGTAAGGCGAAACTGCCTTTCTCCATGACATAAAATGATTTGGCATGGTGTTGGCGATGGTGCCGTCTAAATCAAAAATAAGTGCTTTTGCCTGTTGGGGTATTTTAATCATAAGTTGTTTTAAGGTGTAAAAATACAGCTTTTAGCAAAATTTGACAGTTTTGTTTTAAGATTTAAAATTATTTTAACGTTACGCCAATCCCTTTAAATAGCTTCGTACAATTTCCCTGGCAATGGTTTTACCATCCCTTTCATTTCTAAATTAAACAACAATGCTGTGGTTTGATGGATAGGCAATTTACAGTTCAGGGAAATTAAATCGATCAATTCTTTTCCGTTTTGAGTCAAAAAATTATAAATTAACTGTTCGTTTTCCGTTAATTCAACAAAAAGTTGTTTTTGAATAGGTTTGGGGCTGCTTTTCTCTAATCGCCAATTCATCATATCAATTAAATCCTTTGCTGATGTTAAAATAGCCGCTTTGTTATTCTTGATTAAATCATTGCAGCCTCTACTGTACAAGTCTGTGCTTCTTCCGGGAACTGCAAAAACATCCCGACTGTAAGAATTCGCAATATCGGCGGTGACTAAAGAGCCTCCCTTTTCGGCAGATTCAATAATGATTGTTGCTTCAGACATCCCAGCAACAATTCTGTTTCGTTTTAAAAAGTTTTCACGCTGAGGCTGGTCATTATGCCAAAAATCGGTTAGAAATCCGCCATTTTTATTGATTTCAGAAATATACTTTTTATGGACTTTTGGATAAATTTCTTCAAATCCGTGCGCCAAAACACCAATTGTTTGCAGTTCGTTTTTAAGGGAAGCTTTGTGGGCACATATATCAACTCCATACGCAAAACCACTTACAATAACGGGATTGAATTCTTTTAAGTCCGCAATAAATTTTTCACAAAAATCCCTTCCATAACCGGTCATTTGACGCGTACCGACAATGCTAATGATTGGTCCTTTGCTTAAATCAATATTTCCTTCATTAAAAAGCAAAATTGGGCCATCAATGCAATGTTTTAATTTTTCCGGATAATTATTATCAGTAAAATAGAGTGTTTTAATATTGTTATTCTGAATGTATTTTAGTTCTTTTTCAGCTTCTTTTAAATTGTCAGGATCGAATAAATGTTGGACAGAAAGAAGACCAAAACCAAAAATGTTTTCAATATTTCTGCGTTTTTCCTTAAACACGTTTTTTGCGCTTCCACAGTGTGCCAGCAACTTTTTTGCATTAATGTCCCCAATACCTTTCACGCGCTGCAACGCCAAAACGTACAATAAATCTTCTTCAAGCATATTTTAACAATTTGAGTGTCAATATATAAAATTATTGTTAATAAAAATTGTGCAAATTCTTAAATTTAAAAGTGGATTTTACTATATTTGTTTCAATGACATTAGCAACCTACATAAGCGATTTATTGTACCGATACGAATGTGTGATTGTACCCAATTTTGGCGGATTTGTAACCAACGAAATTTCGGCAAAAGTGAATCATTTTACACACACTTTTTCCCCGCCATTCAAACAGTTGACCTTTAATTCCCATATACAAAATAATGATGGTTTGCTGGCAAACTATGTCGCTACGGCCGAAAATATTTCCTATTTGGAAGCTATGAAAGCTATTGAAAAAGAGGTGAATTCTTGGAAATTGCTACTGAATTCCGAAATTCTTGAACTGGAAAATATTGGGTCGTTTAAAATAAATAAGGAACAGAAAATAATTTTTCAACCCGTAAATTCACTTAATTATTTAACTTCCTCTTTTGGTTTGGGGACTTATGTTTCGCCGGCCATAAAACGTGCGGTTTATAAAGAAAAAATTAAGCAGTTGGAACCTTTTTCTGCTGAAGAAACAAAACGAAAAACGCCTGCATTTATTAAATATGCAGCAACTGCGGCAATTCTTTTTGCATTGGGTACCGTTAGCTGGAACGAATACCAAAAAATAGAATACAAAAATTTAGTTGCCGAAACCGAACAGCAACAAAAGAAATTGGTAAAAACAATTCAGGAAGCTACCTTTGTGATTTCCAACCCATTGCCTGCAATTACCTTAAACATCAACAAAGAAACTTATAATTACCATATTATAGCAGGCGCTTTTAGGGAACCTGAAAATGCAGAGAAAAAATTGCAGCAATTGCTTGAAAAAGGTTACAATGCTAAAATTTTAGGCGTTAACAAGTGGAACTTAACTGAAGTTGCCTTTGAAAGCTTTACTAACGAAAATGAAGCGATAAACAAATTGCACAACATTCATAAAACTGAGTCTGAAGATGCTTGGCTGTTGGTTAAAGAATTCTAATTTCTACTTTTTTGTAACCTTTCTTTTCATAAAAGAGCAAAACATTTGCTAAAAAATCAATTAACCATGGTAAAAACACCCAAAGAATCTTTAACAATATTAACTGATATTGTTTTGCCCGCAGACACCAATCCCTTGGGTAATTTATTTGGAGGGGAATTATTGGCGCGAATGGACAGGGCCTGCAGTATTTCGGCACGCCGTCATTCACATCAAATAGTTGTTACTGCATCTGTAAATCATGTGGCTTTTAACAATGCTGTACCTGTGGGAAGTGTAGTGACTATTGAAGCAAAAGTTTCGCGTGCTTTTAAATCATCAATGGAAATTTATGTGGATGTTTGGATTGAAGACCGGAAATCTCAGGTACGTTCCAAAGTAAATGAAGGCATTTATACCTTTGTGGCTGTTGATAAAGATGGTAAGCCTATCGCTGTTCCGCATATTAAACCGGAAACCGCCCTCGAGAAAGAACGCTATGAAGGTGCTTTACGAAGAAAACAATTGAGTTTAATCCTTTCAGGAAAAATGAAACCTAGTGATGCCTACGAACTGCGTACATTATTTATTGGGTAAAAGCGATCTGTTATAAGTTCGAGTCACATAAAATCCAACATACCCATAATTTAAAATACCATTACATCTTATAAATCCAGGAAGCCGGATTTTCAGTAGTTACATTTCGCGACAATACAAATCCCAAAATAGTTTTTCCCGTAATTTTATCCGTATAAATGGTGCCAATTTCTTCCTTTGTTTTTACTTTATCGCCGGTATTTACAAATACGCTTTCCAAATTTTTATAGACGGTAATATAATCCCCATGCTGAATTAATATGGCTTTTAAATTACCTCCCATGACTTGAACGGACAATACAGTCCCCTCAAATACAGCACGAGCTTTACTGCCGTTATCTGTAGTGATTCTAACGCCATTGCTTTGTATGGTGGCCGTTTTTACAATAGGGTGCGGTTGTTTTCCGTAATAAGTAGACACGTACCCTTTTTCAACAGGCCAGGGCAATTGCCCTTTGTTCGACGTAAATTTTGATGCCAATTCCTTTGCTTCTGCTGTAAGTGTAAAAGTTGCAGATGTTGTGTTTGAAGTATTTTTATTTGAAGCCGCAATAGCCTCTCTAATTATTCTGTCAATTTGAGCTTCAATTTTTCGCTCTTCTTTTTGAAATTGACGAATTTGCTTTTTATATTTATTCTCCTTGTTCTTTACCTGGCTCAATAAGCCTTCCTGCTCCTTTTTTTCTTTTTGAATAACCGTTTGTTCTTGCAGTTTTATAGTTAACAATTCTTGTTTTCGCTTCTTTTTTGATACTAAAGTCCCTGTTAATTCCTGAATTTCAAATATTTTTTGTTGAATTTCTTCTCCCTGATTTTTTCTGAAACTGGAGTATTGTTTCATATACTGAAAACGTTTATATCCTTGATAAAAATTTTCAGAAGAAAGCAAAAACATAATACGGCTGTTTTGTGACTTGCTTTTATATGATTTATAAATCATTTGGGCATAGTCTTTTTTTAGCGCTTCTAAATATCGTTGATTTTTGTTTATTTCAAGCTGATTTAAGTAAATTTCGTTTCCAAGTTCAGCAGATTCACGAGAAATAACAGCAATTAATTCTTCCCTTTTCCCTATTTTATCATTTAAATCCTTTACATCAATAAGTAAATTATTTTCCGCCCTTTTTGTATTAGACAGCAAGGCATTTATATAAACAATATCTTTTTGAATTTGCGTTCGGCGAGCCTCTAAACCCTCTTGCTTTTTGTTTTGAGACGATATTGATACACTTATAAATAGTGCTGAAACAATAAAAATGTACTTAAATTTAAACTGCATTATTTTAAACTAATTTCTTTGTAACCGTTAGGTATTTCAAACGGAAATGTTAATTCTTCATTAAATTCAACCGACCGATATTCAAGATTTATAGTGGTTAAGTTTTGGTGGTCTGTGGCTTTTATGTTAATGTTTTCAGGAAACTGTTCTCCTTTAATATTTTTATAATTTGCGTAGGAAACCGAAAGCAATTGCTGTTTTTCCGCATTGGTCATTTCTTGTCGGTTAAGTTTAAAATTATCAGGATTCATAAAAAACAGCATACCAAATAGTACGTTTTCTTTTTTTGGCGATAACTGATATAATCTATTGTCTATTTTTGAATCATATTTTTCTTTTCTTAAGTTTAAAACAGCTTGCCCCAATAAGATGTTTTGAACTTTTTCATAATCCAATTCCGTTCCCAGCCATTTACTTAACATTGAAAAGTCACCATCATAATAAGTCCCTTTTAATTTTTCATAATAACTTACTCTGTCTGGCGTAATTTTAACTTTAGCCACAGGAAAACCCAACTTTGTGGCGCTCATCCAAATGGTTTTATCCAATTCTATACGTAGTTTAATATTAATGGAAGTTGACATTTTACTGTCGGAATATTTTGCATTTAAATTGGCATTCACTGTTTTTTGGTTAAAATTGTTGTCGTAGTGATTGCTGATTATTTTTTTTGCGGAAATATTTTCAATAATATCCATATCCGTTACGTTTTTTTTGCTTTTACACGATGTAATTGCAAATAATATCAATATTGCTATTTTAAAATAATGTTTCATCTAAATTTATTTTCTTAACGCAGCGGCTCTTTGTTTGTATTTTAATGCTTCACTTTTATTGCCCAACTTTTCATGGTTTACAGAAAGTTGCTCATAAAATTCGGCTTCCATTGCGCTGTTATCAATAACAAAATCAATGCCAATACTTAAAATGGCGATCGCTTCCTTATATTTTCCCAGTTTATTTAGAGCAAAACTATTCATTTTATACAAATAGGGCTGCTCCGGAAATAACTCCAATGCCTCTTTGCTGTCGGCATAAACCTGTTCAAAAAGTTCGGATGCTGCTTCTTTGGTTAAAATTTCCTGCACTATTTTAAATTCCTTATTTTTCGAATATAATTTTTTTAAGGATTCAATATCCATATTTTCATTGGCATTATCAGACTGTTTTTTAGCGTTTATCGGAAGTGATTTTCTGTTTTCCAAATAACTTTTAAAAGATTTTAATTTTAAAGTTGCCAAGGCGTTTTCTTCCATTTTTGAAATCAATGCTTCAGCCTCCATAAAATTTTGGTTTTGAATGTAAAGAAACACCAATTCCTCAATATTTTTTGGATGAATTTGAAGAATCTTTTTTTGAACATCAATAGCTTTGCTGAAATTTCGCTGTGCTTTTAAAACAACTACTTTATGTTGCAACAAATACCGGTTTTCCGGCTCAAATGCCAGGGCTTTATTGATAAATAATTCCGCTTCAAAATAATTGTTTAATTCTAAATGATTTTTTGAAAATTCAAAAAAAACAGAAACATTTGCAGTATCTATTTTATTGCATAATTCAAGGCTTTCAATAGCTTTTCCATAGTTTTTTATGGCTTTTTGCTTTAACGCTTCAAAAAAATGGGTTTGAAATTTTAAGCTGTTTTCTTCTTCTGTATTTATTATTTGGGCATAGGAAAAACCTGAAATGAATATCATTCCAACAGCAATTATCCGATGCAAATTAACAGTTCTCATAAAGCATCGCAATATACAATTTATTCAAATGAAAAATAAGTCAGACTTGGATTTGAATAAATTCGTTTTTTAATTTTAGATTCCCCCTTTGGGGGTTAGAGGGCTTTTATATTCCTTTTGGAATTGCATCTATTAATTTTTGGGCGTAGGCTGTTTTTGGCGATTCGTAAATGGCATCAGCGTCGCCAATTTCCTCAATTCTGCCGTTGTTCATTACCATCAACTGATCGGCCATATATTTTACCACCGCCAAATCGTGAGAAATAAAAATATAGGTAAAACCAAAATCATCTTTTAATTCATTCAACAAATTCAGTACCTGCGCTTGCACAGAAACATCAAGTGCCGAAACTGATTCGTCGCAAATAATCAACTTCGGATTTAAAACAATGGTTCGTGCAATGCCAATTCGCTGCCGTTGTCCGCCAGAAAATTCATGGGGATAACGGTAAAAATGCTCCGCTTGCAATCCAACGCGTTCCAACAGTTCAAAAACATATTTTTTTCGTTCTTCGGACGAATTTAATATTCCGTGAACTTTCATAGGCTCCACCAATGCTTCACCTACTGGAATTCTCGGATTAAGTGATGAAAACGGATCTTGGAAAATAATCTGTACTTCTTTTCTGAAATTTTTCAATTCCATTTTTGAAAGATTGGTAACATCCTTTTGTTTGTAAAAGACTTGTCCTTTTGTGGCTTTTTCCAGATGCAAAATGGTGCGCCCTAAAGTTGTTTTACCACAACCAGATTCTCCAACCAAACCTAAAGTTTCTCCTTCAAAAAGTTGAAATGACACATTATTAACGGCTTTTAGGGGCGTTGCTTTCCCAAAAAAGTTTGACTTTTCTGTGTTGAAATAAGTAGCTACATTTTTAACCTCCAACAATGGTTTTGTGCTATAGATTTTCGCATGAAAATTATCGCGCTGTTCTTTTGTATACACTTCATTATCGATCTTGTTCTCTATAAAATCTTTTATGGTAGGTAACTTTTTTAAGCGCTCTTTTAAGTTGGGTTTGGAATTTATAAGCGCTTTGGTATAGTTGTGAACCGGATGTTTAAAAACCTGATTAACATTTCCCTGCTCCACAATTTCTCCTTGATACATCACCAAAATGGTATCCGCTATTTCTGAAACCAGGGCCAAATCATGGGTAATAAAAATAATGCTCATTTCAGTTTCCTGCTGAATCGCTTTCAACAGTTCAATAATTTCTTTTTGAATGGTGACATCAAGTGCTGTGGTGGGTTCGTCGGCAATTAAGATTTGCGGTTTGCATGCAATGGCCATCGCAATCATGACCCGCTGTTTTTGTCCACCCGAAAGCTGATGCGGGTATTGGTTATACATCGTTTCAGTCCTTGGCAATTTCACTTTATGAAAAAGTTCAATAACCTGATTTTTAGCGGCTTTTTTTGATAGTTCTTTGTGCTGCAATAAAATTTCCTGAACCTGATAACCACAAGTTAAACTTGGATTTAAAGAACTCATAGGTTCTTGAAAAATCATGGAAATTTTGTTTCCCCTTATTTTTTGAAAATCTTTTTCTGAAGTGTTTTGTAAATTGGTGTTATCAAATAAAATAGTGCCGTTTATGGCAGTGTTTTTTGGAAGCAATCCTAAAACAGCTAATGCGGTAACCGATTTTCCGCTACCAGATTCGCCAACAATTCCCAAAATTTGTTGTTGGTTCAATTCAAATGAAACCTCATTTACCACCTTATTTAGATCATTGTCAGTGCTAAATGAAACAGATAAATTTTTTACTTTTAAAATAGATTCCATATGGTTAACATTGTTGTTTCCGCAAAACGGGAAACGTGTTTCTTTGGGTTACGAATATAGCCAAATTTGAACAAATTTAGGACGTCACTTTATTTTTAGCGGCTAATTTTACCAATCCCACTGCCGAAACTAGCGCCCAACAGCCTTCCAAAATAACAAATGGTATATAATTTAATAGTACGGATGCGAAACAGGCAATACCGGCACCCAGAAAATTTAACAACAAATAGGGTAAACTGTCGGATTTAATCTTGTCATTTAAATTCAGAAAAAACGCCAATAAAAGCAAGGTTACGCCAATAAATCCGGTCCAGTCTATATAGTTCATGCTTGTTTTATTTAAAGAAATGTTCTTTTGTGTTTTGTTCCAAAGCTATCGTTTGAATGTTTGTTTAATGAACAACGCATTGCAAACGTAAAATTAGGTTATTTTAATTTATCCTAATTCAATTTGCGTTAGGGATGGAGCCCTTTGGCTACGCTCAGGGTAAACTAATTCTTTGCTTAAATAGCGAGTAGCGACAGCCAAAATCTGAGGGGAACGCCCAAAAATTTCAAGTAGCTGTTCCTAAAATTGTTTCTCGGCTTTTATTGCGTACTTTTGCAAAAATTTGAAATATGAATTATTTATCCGTTGAAAATATATCGAAGTCGTTTGGTGAAGTGGCGCTTTTTAGCAATGTTTCATTCGGCATAAATAAAGATCAAAAAATTGCATTTATCGCCAAAAACGGCACCGGAAAAACCACCATATTAAATATTATTGCGGGACTTGAAAGTCCGGACAGCGGGCAAGTGGTATCGCGCAAGGACATAAAGATTGAGTATTTATCGCAGGAAGATAATTTAGACGATCATTTAACGGTTGAGGAAACCATTTTTAATTCGGATAACGAGACATTAAAAGCGATTGAGGAATATGAAAAAGCCATAAATAATCCCAATGATGAGGATGCTTACCAAGTGGCTTTTGAAAAAATGGAAAGGCTCAACGCGTGGGATTTTGAAACCCAGTACAAACAAATTTTATCCAAATTAAAATTAGACGATTTAACGCAAAAAGTGTCGTCCCTTTCGGGAGGACAGCGCAAAAGATTGTCTTTGGCAGTGATTCTTATCCACAAATCTGATATGTTAATCCTGGATGAGCCCACAAACCATTTGGATTTAGAAATGATTGAATGGCTTGAAGACTATTTTAAGAAAGAGAAAATCACCCTTTTAATGGTGACGCACGATAGGTATTTTTTAGAGCGTGTGTGCAATGAAATCATAGAATTAGATCAAGGCAATTTATATACTTACAAAGGAAATTACTCTTACTTTTTAGAGAAAAAAGAAGAGCGATTGGCGATAGAACAAGCGAGTGTGGACAAAGCCAAAAACCTGTTTGTTAAAGAGTTGGAATGGATGCGCCGCCAGCCAAAAGCACGCACCACAAAATCTAAATCAAGAATTGACGATTTTTTCATCATAAAAGAAGAAGCGCATAAACGAAGAGACAACCATAAAGTGCAGCTGGAAATTGATATGGAGCGTTTGGGTTCTAAAATTGCAGAATTTCATCATGTTTCAAAATCGTTTGGAGATTTGAAAATTTTGAACAAGTTTGATTATGTTTTCAAAAGAAACGAGCGCATTGGAATTATAGGAAAAAACGGCACCGGAAAATCATCATTCATAAAAATGCTCACAGGCCAAATACCTGTTGATTCTGGCAAAGTGGTGATTGGAGAAACCATAAAATTCGGACATTACTCCCAAGATGGCATTGTGGTAAAACCCGGCCAAAAAGTGATTGAAGTGATTAAGGAATTTGGGGAATATATTCCGCTGACCAAAGGACGTAAAATTTCGGCCGCACAATTGTTGGAGCGATTTATGTTCAGCAGATCAAGACAGTATGATTTTGTGGAGAAATTAAGCGGTGGCGAACGAAAACGCTTGTATTTGTGTACCGTTTTAATTCAAAATCCGAACTTTTTAATATTAGATGAGCCTACTAACGATTTGGATATTGTGACATTGAACGTGCTGGAAAACTTTTTGCTTGATTTCCCCGGATGTTTAATTGTTGTTTCTCACGACAGGTATTTTATGGACAAAATTGTGGACCATCTTTTTGTATTTCAAGGCGATGGCGTTATTGTAGATTTCCCAGGAAATTATACCGATTACAAAGTGTATGAAGATTCAAAACCTGCGGAAGAAAATACTTCAACAAAAAATACTGATACAAGAAGCAAACCAGCAAACAAAACAAAATTATCCTTTAAAGAAAAAAAGGAATTCAACAATATTGAAGGTGAAATTGAAGCTTTAACAATTCAAAAAAGCAACATTGAAGCCAAATTTTTGGAAGCGGCACTTTCTGTGGAAGAAATTAATGAGCTGTCTTTAAAACTTCAGGAAATCAACAAGAAAATTGATCAAAAAGAAGGGCGTTGGTTTGAGCTTTCATCGATGCTGGAAGAATAAAGCCCCCTAACCCCCAAAGGGGAAATTGATAATTTATAAAATTATACTTTTTCTAAAATACCAACAATCCAAAATACCACAAAAACTTAAACACAAAGACGCAAAAAGTTTACGCAAAGCGCGCTAAGCAATAAAGCCCTCTAGCCCCCAAAGGGGGAATTGATAATTTATAAAATTATACTTTTTCTAAAATACCAACAATCCAAAATACCACAAAAACTTAAACGCAAAGACGCAAAAGGTTTACGCAAAGCACGCTAAGCAATAAAGCCCTCTAGCCCCCAAAGGGGGAATTGATAATTTAAAAATTATACTTTTTCTAAAATACCAACAATCCAAAATACCACAAAAAAGCTTACACATGAACAATGTTCAACTCATCGATTAACGGTTCATTGTTAAATCGCAAGAGTAATTGGGCAACGGCGATGGTGTCTTTTTCGCAATAGATTGCAATGCGCGCCACATCTTTTTCTTTATAATACACACCGCAAACTTCGCTACCGCTTATGTCATCTTTTGGCGAAGGAATGTTTAAAATTAACGTGAGTAGTTTTAAGGAAGTGTAATGTTTATAATCTCCAAATTTCCACATTTCCAACGTATCTAAATGTGCTATTTCCCAAGGTTTTTTTCCGAATAAATTCAATTTTTCTGGCAAGGTTATTTGGTTAACAATCATGCGCCTGGCGATGTAAGGAAAATCAAATTCTTTGCCGTTGTGCGCACATAAAACGTGCTCTGGTTTGTTAAAATGACTTTCCAGCAACTTTTTAAACCCTTTTAAAATAACCACTTCATCATCACCAAAAAAAGAGGTAACGCGAAACATTCTGTCTTTTGAATTAAAATTGATAAAATACCCGACTGAAATACAGACTATTTTACCAAATTCGGCCCAAATTCCCGCACGCTCATAAAATTCAGCTGAAGTCACTTCGTCTTTGCGCTGGTACGCTGTTTTTTGGGAGAAAAGTTCTTGTTTTTCTTCAGACAGTTCTGAAAAATTTTCAACTTCAGGTACGGTTTCAATATCTAAAAACAGGATGTTTTCAAAATTCAACTTTGTATTCATGGCTTTTTTTTAAAGATAAATGTACTAAAAATTAAGCTATTGTAAGGTTTATGTTATCTTAATGTTATAATTTTAAAAACTGGACATGTTTTGCATCGTGAGAAAATATTATGACTACTTTTGACTGCTTTTATGATTTAAAATAGCACCAAATATGAAAAATTCAGATATTAGAATACTTTTGGTTGATGATGAACCGGATATTTTAGAAATTGTTGGATATAACCTAAAAAATGAAGGCTATAAAATTTATACTGCCAAAAACGGGTTTGAGGCCATTGAAAAAGCAAAAGAACATATTCCTCATTTAATTATTTTAGATATTATGATGCCTGAAATGGACGGGATTGAAGCCTGTGAAAAAATAAGGGCAACAAAAGGTTTGGAAAATGTGCTGATCACTTTTTTTACCGCACGCAATGAAGATTATTCACAAATGGCTGGTTTTGAAGTTGGTGCAGATGATTATGTCACAAAACCAATTAAACCCAAGGTGCTGATAAGTAAAATAAAAGCACTTTTGAGGAGGGTTGACGATGTAAATACAGAAGCGTCAGAACAAATTACTATTGGCGAATTTATTATTGACCGGGAAGAATATGTGATTATTAAAAATTGCAAAAAAATGTCACTTCCCAGAAAAGAATTTGAACTTTTTGCGTTGTTGGCATCAAAACCGGGAAAAGTATTTAAACGCGATGATATTTTGAATCAGGTTTGGGGAAATGAAGTAGTTGTGGGAGGGAGAACGATCGATGTTCATATTCGGAAATTGCGAGAAAAATTGGGTGATAATCATTTTAAAACCATAAAAGGTGTCGGGTATAAATTTGTGATTGATGAAGATTAAAAAAACATATTCTTTTGCGTTTTGGACCTCAGTTTACATCACTGTTTTCACATCTCTTGCGCTTGTTTTTTTGGCTTATTTTTTTTTAGACATTTCGCTTAATTTTACCTATATATTGCTTAATGTCTCTGTTGTTTTTACTGTTACATTTTTAATTACACAATTCCGCCTGGAAAGATTTATTTTTCAGCGCATCAAAAAAATTTACGACAGTGTTTCTATTTTAGACACCTCCGATTTTAATAAAACACCAATTACCACAGATATTGATACCCTATCAAGAGACGTGCAAACATTTGCAAAAAATAAACAACAACAAATTAAGAATTTAAATTTAAGAGAAGGCTATAGAAGAGAGTTTTTGGGCAATATTTCACACGAATTGAAAACGCCGTTGTTTACTGTCCAAGGCTACTTATTAACCTTGTCTGATGGTGCCATTAATAACAAAAAAATCAGTAAAAAATACCTAAAAAGAGCCAATAAAGGAGTCGAAAGACTCATTGCCATTGTAAAGGATTTGGATTTAATCTCAAAACTGGAATCTGCTGACTTAAATTTAAACAAAGAACCTTTTGATATGGTTGAGTTGATTCAAAATGTATTTGAATTGCTTGAAATGAAGGCAAAAAAAAGAAATATCTCCTTAATTTTCAATAAAAATTACCTGTTCCCAATTATGGCAATCGGAGATGAAGAACGCATTGAACAAGTGCTTATTAATCTTTTGGTTAACTCCATAAAATACGGAAAAATTGTTGGCACCACTACTGTAAGCATCGAATCACTAAATAAAAACAAGGTGCTCGTTAAAGTTTCGGACAATGGGGAAGGCATTGAAGCCAAAAACCTGCCAAGAATTTTTGAACGGTTTTACAGAGTTGATCAGAGCAGATCAAGAGAACAAGGTGGTTCGGGTTTAGGACTTGCCATTGTAAAACACATTATTGAAGCACACGATGAAGCCATTTTTGTGGAGAGCGAATTTAAAAAAGGGTCAACATTTTCATTTACACTCGAAAAGCTTGAACAACTCTAAATCAACTGTTGAAGTCATTTTCTTAAATCCGGAATACTTTTCTAAATGCGCTAATTTGGCTAACGTAAATTCATCCTGTTTTGCATAAGGCACCCTTAATTTTTTCGCTAACATTTTCGCCAAATATTCCTGCTCAAATTGCCCCGGTGTTGGAATAAAAAAAGCCTTTTTCCCCAATACCGCCATATCCATTATTGTTGAATACCCAGATCGTGCAATAACCAAATTGCTTTGGTTTATGGCATCTTCCAAATCCCCAGCCAATAAATAATTAATGATGTTGAAATTATATGGCATCTTAATTTCATCGGTATTATTTAAAATGCCCCTAACCATTAAAATTTTGCCATTAAAATTCCGTAATTCAAGCAGTAATTTATTTTCAAGCAGCGTTCTTTGCGGTTCCACACCGGAAAGCAGTACCAATAAATCATAGGTGGATTCAAGTTTTTTTGTCTTAAACCTGCTTAATATCCCTAAGTATTTCAGGTTGAAATGATGATTTTTCAAATGCCCCAATTCTCCAGAAAAATTAGCAATTCCTTCCACATCGGGCACCCAACATTCATCGAATTTTTTGATGAATTTTTGATGAATTTTTGATGTGATAAAAGTGGTTTTACCCGACAATACTTTTAACTGATGTGTAATATAAACCGAAGGCACTTTTTTGCTGTAAACTCCAAATCGGTTATCAGAAATAATTCCGGCAATATTTTCTTTATCAATAAGCTGAGAAACCATTTTTCTCTCCTTTTTGATGACCGAAAAGATAAAAGGAAGTTGACGCAACAGTTTAAATATCAGGTTTTTTCCGTTTTTGGGGTAGCTAATGTTATAACTAGGTAATTCAATACTTTTTAAAAAAGGAAATTCTTTTTGAAGCAACAGCAAGGCACTGCCATCACTTGCCAAAACCGGTTCAAAATTGGCTTGTAGCAAGGCATTAATGACGGGAATACAACGTGTTGCGTGTCCCAATCCCCAATTTAATGGCGCAACAAGAATTTTTTTTTAGAGGTCAAAACCTATATCTTTTCTGAAATTCATTTGATCAAAACAAATTTTCTCTATGTTTTGATACGATTTTTTAAGCGCCTGTTTAAAATCGGTTCCATAAGAAGTAATCGCCAAAACTCGTCCGCCATTGGTAACCACTTCATTATTTTTATTGGTTGTTCCAGCATGAAAAGCGATGGAACCTTCAATCTTATCCAAACCATAAATTACTTTTCCCTTTTCATAAGCTTCAGGATAGCCACCTGAAACCAGCATCACGGTACAAGCACTTTCATCAACAAATTCAATAGTTTTGGTGTTTAAATCATTTTTTCCGGCAGCGATAAGCAATTCAAGAAAATCACTTTTAATTCTTGGAATAACCACTTCACTTTCCGGATCGCCCATTCGGCAATTGTATTCTATTACTTTTGGCTCGTTACCAACTTTAATGATTCCAAAGAAAATAAATCCTTTGTACGGAATATGGTCTTTTTGCAAACCTTCTACTGTTGGTTTTATAACCTGCTCCTCAATTTTATTCATAAACACCTCATCTGCAAAAGGAACTGGAGAAACCGCGCCCATTCCACCCGTATTTAATCCTTTGTCGCCTTCGCCAATGCGTTTGTAATCTTTTGCGTTCGGAAAATTTACATAACTTTTTCCATCGGTCAACACAAAACAACTCAATTCAATACCGTCTAAAAACTCTTCTATGACCACTTTGCTGCTCGCTGCACCAAATTTTTGGTTCGCCAACATTTCTTTCAATTCATCTTTGGCTTCCTGCAAATCATTTAAAATTAACACCCCTTTTCCTTGTGCCAATCCGTCTGCTTTTAACACATATGGCGGATTCAAAGTTTCCAAAAATTGATAACCTTCTGTTAAATTATTTTTTGTAAAACTTTTATAGGCAGCTGTTGGAATGTTATGACGGTACATAAATTCTTTGGCGAATTCTTTGCTTCCCTCCAATTGGGCTGCATATTTTTGGGGTCCTATTACGGCCACATTTTTTAATTCCGGATTGTTTAAAAAGAAATCGTGGATTCCTTTTACCAAAGGATCTTCCGGACCAACAACCACCAGCTCAATATTGTGCTCCAAAACAATTTGTTTTACCGATTCAAAATCGGTTGGCTGAATGTTAATATTTGTGCCCAATTGATCGGTTCCTTCATTTCCTGGTGCGATAAATAATTGCGCTAACAAATCACTTTGTGCTATTTTCCAAGCCATTGCATGTTCCCGTCCTCCCGAACCTAAAATTAATACATTCATTTTGTCATTTTATTTTGTCATTCTTTAAATTAAAGCAATCAAAAAAGAGCCTCCTTCAAGTTCATGAAAACCTTAAAATATTTGTTCCAATATTTTTTGGGTAATTACATAAGTTGGGCGAACACCTGTTGTTCCCAGTCCGCCTGAAGCCAATGTGCTTCCAGTTTCCAAAGGATTGTCTGATGCATAATAGGCATAACGAACCTTCACTTTTTCAGAAATATTTCCCCTTATTTTTGAAGCGGCCTGTATCGCTTTTTGATAATGTGCTCCTTCCATTTCAAGTCCGGTAACTTTCCATGTTGAATCGTGAAAGAAATTTAAAATGTCTTTGTTTTGAAGCGATGTTCCCAAAACGGTGATCATCGCGCCGGTATACACATCAACACCACAACCTTCAAACATTTTCTTTTTAAGCTGATTTTTAAACGGATAATTATCGGCTGTCCCTTCATAAATATGCGAGGAAGGAATCATAATATCACCTTTTCCGCCTTCTAAAATTCCCGCTTTACCCATAATTGAAACAGACTCCACATTTAAGTGATAATTTTTGCCATTCTCACCATTATACGGTTTTAACAACTCGTCCATCGTTTCATATGCCTGTTCCCCAAAAGCATAATCCATCACAATAAGTACCGGTTTTTCATCGGTAATTAAGGTGTTTTCAAACTTATAATTCGTTTTTCTGAGGTTTATTTTTTCTGTATCAATAATTTGAACATCAATGTAGGTTCCTGAAGTGTCTTTTATATGAACCATCCCATTTTTTAATGCATAATCTTCCACCTGTTTGCGTAAATCTTCATTTTCGGAGTCACTTAACAATTCGAAAAGGGAAATGTTGTCATTGTCTTTTATTTGCTTTGGTAATACAACCGGCGCATAAATGGAATTCATGACGCTGTGCATATTGGCGCTTATAATATGAATTGGCCGTTCCATCAGGTTATTTTCCAATAAAACTTCTTTAATGTTATTTGCCCACATTTCGCCATAAATATGATGTCCTATACGTTCACGCAATACCGGACTAAAAGTAATGGTCCTTTTTAAGTCGTGCACTTTTTCATTGATGGCCAAATATCCCAGCCAAAAAATAATTTGAAAAAACCGGTCCGGATTATTTTTCTCTCCTAAAATGTCATAAACCCGTTGCGTTTCTTCAAAAGTTCGTCCTAAAATGCTTGCCAAATGCGCCAACATTATATCACGTTCATCTCTTGACAGTTTTATATTGTTTAAAACAACCTCTTCCAATTTTTTCCATTCTCTATTGGTTTCACTGCCCTCACTTATCAGCACTTTGTCAGCTATTTTATGGGACTCAATGAATAAAAAAGTTAAATGTGTTAAAACATCGTAGATTTCCGACCTTCCACGTGTCACCTCAATATTCATTTGATCTTTGTCTATGCGGTAACAATTTCTTTTTCGTTTTGGAGGAACAATGGCTTTAAAATGCGATTTTCCGAAACCTTCTTCGGAAGTTAAATTGATAAATTGACATTCTTCAATTCCAATAGGAAGCCTTTCAATCACATAGACTAATCCATTTAACTCCACTTTTTCATCGGCGATGGTGCCGTAAATTTCAGGGCGAAGCAATAATAATGCTTGCCTTAAAGTTTCTCCTGAAATCCCCATAGGCTTGTAAAATCCTCTGGTAAATATGTGACGCATGGAAATGTACAAACGCTCAATAGCGCCTGACGATTCCTGTGCACGCGTTCTTTCTTTTATTTTTGAATTTTTCATTGTTTGGTTTTGATGGGTAAATATACAATTTATCTGTTTGGTCGTATAGTTGCGTAATTATTTAACTGTTTAATTTAAAATTCAAAATTAGCTGATTGCCCAATTGGCTAATTTTTTAATATGCTATTATATTCTTTTGAATTATTCAAAATTGAAACGGCTTTTAAAATCGTATTGTCAAAGATTGCTTTTTGTTGATAAGCACCTTCTGCATAATAATACCTTTTTATAATTTCTTCTGATAATTCATTGATGATCTCCTCCTTATTTTTGTTCAGTTCCTTGAATTTTTCAGCCTGAATATCCGTTAAAAGTTCCGAATAGCCTTTGGATAAATTTTCGTTTAAATTTTCTGTAGCAGCCATTTCCAAAGCTTTTTTAAATTCAGCCTCTGTTTTTGTTTCGAAAGCGGTCTGGTTTTTAGTCAAATAGTCTATAAAAGAAGCATAGTCTGAATTCATCAACTTAAATTTTGAAGGTTCTGAAATCGCTTTGTTTTCATAAAAATACTGGGTTGCATAGTTAAAAAACGCATCTGAATTCAACAGGGTTTCTGTTGTTTTGGTAGTTACCGGCTTTTCAATTTCAACATCTGGTAAAATGCCTCCGCCGCCATAAACGATTCTTCCTTTTTCAGTTTTAAAAGTTTGGGTACTTTCAGAAAATTTGGGAATATTTCCTTTTTCATCCCTGTTGGTATAATCCAATTCCTGAATACAGCGACCGCTTGGCGTGTAATATTTGGAAATCGTAATTTTCATTAGAGTTCCGTAAGAAAGCGGTAAATTGAGCTGTACCAACCCTTTACCAAAAGAACGTTCGCCAATAATAACCGCCCTGTCGTAATCTTGCAGCGAACCCGCTAAAATTTCAGAAGCAGAGGCCGAACGGTTGTTTATTAAAATGGCAATAGGTATTTCTAAATCCATTGGTGCTTGCAATGTTTTGTAAGTGTCGCTCCATTTTTTAATTTTCGCTTTTGTGGTCACCACAATTTTATCTTTCGGAATAAAAAAATTGGCAATGGAAACCGCCTCATTCAGCAATCCGCCAGGATTTCCCCTTACATCAATAATCAGTTTTTTCATTCCTTGTTCTTTAAGGTCTGAAAAAGCTCTTTTCACTTCGGTTGAAGCTTTTTCATTGAAAGTGGTGAAAGAAATATAGCCCACCTCATTAGCGAGCATGGTAAAATACGGAACTGGATTCACTATTATTTTTTCACGATTTACTGCCAGTTCCATTTTTTTATTCTGGCGTTCAATTTGAAGGGTTACTTTGGTGTTTGGAAGTCCGTTTAGCAATGCAGCAACACCTCTTTCATCAAAATCCTTGACTTCAATATCGTTAATTTTTAAAATTTTGTCGCCCGGTTTAAGTCCCGCTTTTTCGGCCGGTGAATTTTTGAGCAGTTCCCGAATGGTTAACATGTTGTTTTTATAACGGGTAACAACGCCAATTCCGCCATATTCACCTGTAGCGGCAATACGGGCATCTATAACCCCCTGCTCGTCGTAATAACGCGTGTAGGGATCTAAACTTTCGAGCATGGAACTGATTGCTTTATTCGACAAT
Organism: Lutibacter sp.; assembly: GCF_041555395.1. Lineage (GTDB taxonomy): Bacteria > Bacteroidota > Bacteroidia > Flavobacteriales > Flavobacteriaceae > Lutibacter. Next base: position 19,445 of record NZ_JBFFKM010000015.1, read on the forward strand.
TTTGCCGGATTCACCTCATCAATATAATACATGTTCAATTCTTTAAACAAGGTGGTATAAATATCAATTTGTTTGGCTATTTCAAAAAAATCAGATTGAAATGCTGTGGTTACCAAAAGTGCCAACCCCACCAAAACACCTATGGTCCATTTTTTAATTTTGCCCATCTTCTTCAATTTTACTTAAAAATTTAGTGAACACTTTTTTGAAAGTTTCCTCCAAATCGGTATATTTTAATTCATCTTTAGCAGTAAAAATAAACATAAAAATATAGGGTTCCTTTATGTTTTCAGAAATTAAATATTTATTTTTTCGGTACACTTCCCGCATCATTCTTTTAATTCTGTTTCTGTCAACCGCGAGTTTCACCACCCTTTTTGGTACTGAAAACCCGACTTTTACAGGAAATTCCGAAGGATGGTCGATTTGCAGGTAAATAAGTTGTATCGGAAATGATTTCACTCTTTTTCCCTGAGAAAAAAGTTGCTCAATTAATGTGCGGCTTTTTAATTTTTCGTCTTTTCCTAAAGTAAATTTCATCAACACAAATGTAAGGAATAAAAGATTTTGAAAAATCAATTTCCAAAAGACTTTAATTAGTTAAATTTGTGGACAACAAAAAATAAAAATCAATGTCACAAGATTTATTTCAGGCTCCGGATTATTATCAATTGGATGAATTGTTAACTGAAGAGCATATATTAGTTCGAAATGCCGCAAGAGAATGGGTGAAAAGAGAAGTTTCTCCAATTATTGAAGAGTTCGCGCAACAAGCAAAATTTCCGATATCCATTATTTCAGGACTGGCTGAAATCGGCGCATTCGGACCTTATATTCCTGAAGAATATGGCGGTGCGGGCTTAGATCAAATTTCCTATGGATTGATTATGCAAGAAATTGAACGCGGTGATTCGGGAGTTCGTTCAACGGCTTCAGTGCAATCTTCTTTGGTGATGTATCCTATTTGGAAATATGGCAATGAGGCACAACGACAAAAATATTTGCCAAAATTGGCAAGCGGAGAATTTTTGGGCTGTTTTGGATTGACAGAGCCTGATCACGGTTCCAATCCTGGCGGAATGACCACCAATATTAAAGATATGGGTGATTATTATTTGTTAAACGGCGCAAAAATGTGGATCTCAAACGCCCCTTTTGCAGATATCGCTGTGGTTTGGGCTAAAAATGAAGAGGGAAGAATTAAAGGAGTGCTTGTGGAACGAGGTATGGAAGGATTTACAACTCCTGAAACACATAACAAATGGTCGTTGCGTGCTTCTGCAACCGGTGAATTGATTTTTGACAATGTGAAAATTCCTAAAGAAAATATATTGCCTAACAAAGACGGATTGGGTGCACCGCTTGGCTGCTTGGATTCTGCGCGTTATGGAATTGCCTGGGGCGCTATTGGCGCGGCTATGGATTGTTATGATACCGCATTGCGTTACGCCAAACAACGTATTCAGTTTGGAAAACCTATAGCAGGAATGCAACTTCAGCAAAAAAAATTGGCCGAAATGATTACTGAAATTACCAAAGCACAATTGTTGACTTGGCGTTTGGGGGTTTTAAAAAACGAAAACAGAGCAACTACCGCGCAAATTTCAATGGCAAAAAGAAACAATGTTGATATGGCAATTCACATTGCGCGTGAAGCCCGCCAAATACTTGGCGCTATGGGAATTACCGGCGAATATTCTATTATGCGCCATATGATGAATTTAGAAAGTGTAATTACTTATGAAGGAACTCACGATATTCACTTGTTAATTACCGGAATGGATATTACTGGAATTTCTGCTTTTAAATAAAAACTAATCATTTATGAGATTCTAATCTTGTTTCAAAATGACGTAAATAAAAAAGAGGCTTCAAAATTAGAAGCCTCTTTTTTATTTATTCAACACTAATTTTCTTGACTGTCTTACCGTTTTTTGTGTTTATTTGCACAAAATAGATGCCTGTGGCTTTGTTTATTGGCAAAGAAATATCTTGTTTATTAAGGTTGGAGTTCCAACTGTTAACACATTGCCCAATATTGTTGTAGAGGTTTATGCTTATTATTTCAGTATTCATAACATTTTTAATTTGCAGCTCAGAAATATTGTTGTTCATAAATACGTGAACGCCTGTATCCATGAGTTGTTTATTTTGCACCATGGAAACATCTTCTGCTATTAAAGGATTTTTTACGGTGACCAAAATATCTTCATCCATTAATAAAGCATTTTCATCGGCAATCAGTTTAATTTTAAATGTCAGCGCAAATCTATCGGCATATTCTCCCGCATCCAGCATCATTTCAAAAGGTTTTTCAGTAATGTCAAAGGTTTCATTTGTTAATTTATCTTTTATGCCTAATAAGAGATTTTTATTCAAATTTTCAATCATGTCTATTTTTATGCGAACCAAACCGGGTTTACTAATTTTAAGACCTAAAGGCAATTCTTGGTCGTTATTGAAATTGTTAACGCCTTGAATCACAAATTTACTCCCGCTAAAAGTCCAGTACATATCTTCTTTGCCAATATCGGGAATAGGTGCATCATAGCCTAAATCGAAATTGTTTGAGGCATTTTTATCAACGCCCACCAATAACTGACGGTGATACCCGGTTGAAGAATCGAATTGCAACCAAATTTTTGATCTTTTATCAAGATCGGCATTGGTTTTAATAAGAGTTTTTTCTTTTCCCCTTTCCAGACTTACAGATTTAGACTGAACGCCTTTCATAAATATGGAATTCCCTAAGGTTTCAGGCATAAATACGCGCTGACTGTTTTTAAAAACGATATTTCCGCCGTCAATTACAATCCGATCTTTAATTGAATTTGATAAAGTATCCATCACGGCAATCACAAAAAACCCTTGATTTACGGGAATATAGCGTCCGGGTTTTTTGTTTCCATAAGTTCCGTTACTATTTATTCGCTCGTCGTTTGAATATGCTTTGGCACCACCCATTTTAGTATAGGTTGCATAACCGCCCACATATTCTCTTAAATTATGCGAGTTTTTTTGGCCAAAATGATCCCAAAAATATAAGGCGCCGTTAAAAACATTTCCTACTGAATTGCTTCCTCCATCTTTAATATTGTCATCAATAAATTTATCCGCATCCATAGCGGATGGATATGGGTTCCCAATAAGTCGGTCACCGCCTTTTGCAATTGGTAAAGTAAAATCACCATTATACGGTTTTCCTTTAAACACGTAATTTTGTAGATTTGTGATTGTTACAGCGCCCGAAGTTCCTTTCATGGTATATCCTTCTCCCGGAAGTAAAGCCGTATTTTGATTAATAGATTTCCAGGAATTGTAGTTGTTGTCGGCTCCGTTAAAAGTATATAGCCAATAGGTGCTGATTTTTATTGGAGACGTTACTCCTGAATCGGCTGAGGCATAAGGAGCTAAAAATTGAATCGCTCCATTTTTATTTGGATTACTCGCATCCGTACCGTCTTTTAAAACACCAAATAATGTAAAATTATCATTTTTGCTTGGGGTGCCAGTTCCTTTTGTGCTCGAATTACCAATAATTGGTCCAACAGATGACGACCAATAATTGTAATTAAAACTATTTGCAGTTCCTTGTTGATCACGTTCTATATAACCACCGCTGTCTTGGTCCAAAACACAGCCTTCATCTTGAATTAATTGAGATTCACCCGCCAGATCAATAACGCCATCTAATTCCAAATAACGAGTTATTCTGAGACTTTGGCCTGTTCCCGTTCCTGATGAAATATCGGTAGTTCCATCCATCGCTAATTTTCCCGATTCTGAAAACATTCCCAATAAAGTAATGTTTCTGCTTCCTGAAGTAATGTCATGTTTGGTTTCAACAATATTCCAATATATTGGCGTTAAACCATCAATGCCAACCGTATTTGGCAAATTCTGTACAGTTCCATTTAACCAGGTTGCATTGGCATCCCAAGTTCCGTTATCATTAGAAACATAAGGTAATGGTGCGGTTTGTAATTGGTTTGTTGTCATGTTTTTAGCAGAGCCAACTATTTTTATGGCATTACCAGATTCGTCATTTACATTATTATCATTCATTGGATAATAACCCACTAAATTTCTCCAAAATAATGCGCCTGAAATATTTAATGGAATTGTTTTTCCTTTAACCGCCATTCCATTAATTTCTATTTCCTGGTTCATCATTTCACGGATTTGTTGTGTCGTTAAAGCGGTATTCCAAATACGAACTTCATCAATATAGCCTTTAAAATAATTTTTAGGAATCGTTGGCGTGCCGCTGTCATTCATAGCGCCAATAAGGAATTTTTCTGCTCCGTTTGTTGGTGCACCAGAAGGTGTTCCTTTTGAAACTTCAAGTCCGTCAACAAATAATTTTGCCGTTGTACCATCATAAGTTGCAGCAATATGGTGCCATTTGTCAGTTGTTATTACGTAATCTGATGTAATATTTAAAATTGGTAACCCAAAATTATTATACCAAGTTAAATTTGGTTTGCCATTATTTAATGCCAAATGATAACCTCTTTTATTTGATGTTTTTATATCTCCTTTTGAAATAATTGTACCCGAAGTAACCATTGCTTTTTGCAATACCCAAGCTTCCAATGAAAAGGAGCTTGTATAACCATGTTTATCTCCAAAATCCACATAATCATCAATACCGTCAAAATCAATATTGCTTTTTGAAATAGTACCATTAAATGTAAAATCATTTACGCTGAATGTTCCTAGGCCATTTGATGCTCCCCAAGCATAAATTCTAAACTCTATTGGTGTTGAAATATTCTGATAGGTTGGATTTGTTAGGACTATTGTCATGTTTGTCCCTGGATTCTGGGTTGCGGTTGGGGTACCAATGTCAGTACCAAAATTATCGAGACTCGAACGAAAAGCAAAATTTATTGGGCCGGTTGAACTTATCTGCCCAGTATAATTAAAATTTGTTAAATTAATTTGGTATCCCGATTTTGCCGTTAGGATGAGTGTGAAATAATAAGTTGAATCCAATGTTACTGAACTCCATCCTCTGGCATTGTATCGATTATTCGCGTCCTTTGCAAAGATTCCTGCACCGCGACCAATTCCGGAAACAGTGATGTCAGCATCAAATGTTTCTCCGGTTTTATATGGGTTAGAAGTAGAAGGGTCTTCACCGGTGATTGGGTTTGTCCAAATACTTTGTCCAAAGCTCTCAATGGTGAATGCAAAAAAAAGCATTGTACTCATTATAAATAAAAACCCTTTTTTATTTATAGGCACATCTCTTTTCATAAACTTAGCATCTTAGAGCCAGTACTAATAACTGTTTTTATTACTGTAACGCCTTCGGTCTTTGAATTAAAAGCAAAAGAACATAAATGCAAAAAGGGTATCGTATTTTTCATAGTCAATTATTTTAATTTTGTGAATCATAAAAAATCATAAAAAAATTATCCGACTGCATTTTTCATTTAGGGACTAATATTTATGACGTAAAAAGCCATAGAGAAATAACATCATTAAAAAAATGTTGCTTAATTATTTGAATGCAAAAAAATAAAAAATTTAAAAAGACACCTTATTATTAAGGTTTGCGAAGCAAAACAGTTCGTTTTTTTCATAGCGTAGCGTTTATTAGGGAATAAATATATTAAATATTTATTTAACTTATACATTTATAGGTAATTAAATCAAAATCTCCCCAAAAACGGCTGCCATTAAATTTCGTTTGGAAACTTATTTCTGAAGTAAATTTTTTGAGATAAATATTAAAAATGCGGTCAACAGTTGATTTTTTTTACAACTTCAGCAACACGCTTCCCATATAATTTCTTCCTGGAGAACTAATGGAAGAGGCAAACTCTTTGAAGTGGACATCAAATATATTGTCAATTCTGAATGATATTGAGACCTTATCTGAAAACTGATAATTCGTGTTTAAATTTAAGGTACTCCATTTTGGCGTTCCATAATAATTTCCAGTTTCAGCAATAAAAGGCGTTTGTTCTATATTGTCAATGCCTTCTTCCAAATTATAATCATTTAATTTTTTCGCAGCATTAAATCGGTAATTTAAACCTGTTTGGAATTTGTTAAAATTGTAGCTAACTTCCAAATTTCCAAATAGCGGCGGAATGGAAGATAGCGGTAATTTTTTGTCGTAACTTCTTCCTTTTGTGTATGTTACCGACCCGTTGCTTTTAAAATGATTGGCTATTGTTCCCTGAAAACTGAAAGTTCCACCTGTAATATAAGCATTCTTATTGTTGATATTTGCCATTGTTGTAGCCATTACACCATCATATCCTAAAGTTTTTTCGCCGTTCATTTCAAAAGTACCACGAGCAATATAATTATGCAGTAAGGTATAGTAAACATTGGCGCTAACTAAAAAATTTTTTTCGTTGAAATAACGCATTATACCAAGTTCAGAATTATAAACATATTCTGGTTTTAAGTAGATATTTGGAACTGTAACCTGGCCGTTTTTATAGCGAATTTTTCCAATGTCATCAATATTTGGCGAGCGAAATCCTGATGAAACCAGGGTGCTAATCTGCCAATTGGCAGATGGTTTGTAAACATAGCCAGCGGTAGCCGATACCGCCTTATTATCCGTGTAAATATCCATATCCGGTAGGGTGATAAAGGTATCATCTACCCAAAGTGCCTTTAAAAAAGTGGATGTAAATCTTATTCCTGTATTTAACGTTGATTTGCTACTAAGATCTTGACGATAGTTTGTATATAATGCAGCGCTTGAATATTGGCTTCCGCCATCGGGATAACGTGACTGGATTACAAAATCATTTGTAAAGCCGTTAATCTCATTACCGTTAACCGCTATTTTTCTGCCAATTGCATTGGAACTTACATCATTGTGCGTAAATTCAAATCCGTAAGAAAGATTCCTGTTTTTTGCTTTGTTTAATGGAACCGTAAAATCGCCGTTTAAACTATAAACATCAACATTTTCGTAACGATAGTATCGGTCTAAACTATTCATTCGTCGTTCAATACGCGATTCTTCAATTTGTTGAAATGCAAAAACCAAACTGCCTTTTTCCAACCACGAATAATCCGGATTAATGTGTAAATAGGTGGATGCTAAAAATCGATTTTGCGGACCATAATAGGCTTCTGCATATCGCAATTTTCCACTGGAAACCTCCGCTAAATTATCAAAATTAGGAATGTCAGAAGATGTTGAGTATTGAAAGTTAAAGGAAATATCAGTCTTTTTATTGAGCGGTACATAAAATTTTTGCAGTAAGTCCAATTGGTTGTATCCCGTGTTTTTTTGTAAATTCGGATTGGAATTTGGCACGCCAACGGGGTTGTAAAATGTATTTGTATTGTTGGAATACTGATACACCTTTCCCCAATTGTCAAATCCGTGATTTCGGGTTTTCCCCATTTTTAAATCGCCAAAATCTGAATATGAAACTGCGGTAAAGGATGCCCATTTACTAAAACCCAGCTCCAAATCTAAATGCATCGTTTTTTCGTCATTTACGGAACTAAACCTTGATGAAATTGAAGTATTTACCGTATTTTCTTTATTTATTTCAGGTATTTTGGTGAAATAATTGATTACACCTCCCAAAGCATCCGAGCCATAAATTACAGAAGAAGGTCCATAAATAATTTCGGTGCGTTCTAAAACAGTTGGAGATACGGTAATCGAATTTTGAAGATGTCCGGTTCTATAAATCGCGTTATTCATACGGACACCATCAACTACCAAAAGAACCCTATTCGCTTCCATTCCTCTAATAACCGGGCTTCCTCCTCCCATTTGGGTTTTTTGCACTTTTATTCCCGGCAGGTTTGCCAACAGATCGGCTGAAGTTTGGGGTGCAATTTTTTTGATGTCTTCCCTTGATGTAATTGAAATTGTTTCGGCAATTCTGCTCCGAGTTTCCTTTCCTCTTGATGCTGATAACACAACTTCATCCAATAGCTCCGATCTATTGGTTAATTTAACTTTAAAGTTAATTATGCCCAGCTCCTTTTTTAGGATTTCAAATTCAATAAAAGCCAAATGGTTGAATGAAATGACATCAGTATCTTTAAAAGCTGATAAATCGGCAATTCCGTGTTTATTGGAATAAACAACCAAGTCCCTGTTGTCATTGTAAATGGTAACATTTTGTATTGGGAAACCTGTTTCCCTATCAAGAACCTTAACCTCTTGTGATTTTGCTGATAGTGTAATTAAAAAAAGTAATAATAATACAAAAAATCTCATAATTAAATAAAAACAGCTTTTAAAACAGTTAATGATTTTGGCTTTTTAAAGCCACTCAGGTGCAATTCGAAATATTGAATTAAAATTGATAATATCGCTTGCCTGTTCGCGGCACTAAAATCAACCTCATGCAACACATCAAAATTTATGCCTAATAGCTTCTTAAACTGCACTAAGTTTTCACCCGAAACTGCATTAAATTTATTCTGGTTTGTAAAATTTCCTTCAATCAAATCAAAATAAGATGTATTAACCGCTTTCATTTCAGGATAAAACCCTAAAAATTTGGTTAAATTCAATAAAAAAAGCAAATGAAAATTTGAGCAGTTGTCATGGGTTTCCAACCACAAAAAGGACGTTTCCAGATATTGATAAAGTTGGCTATTTTGTTCTTCTTCTCGTATAGAAAAATACACTATTTCCGCCAAAAATAAAGCTATTGTCTGTTTTTTTATTGTGGAATAAATGGAATGGTTAAAGTTAAGCACTTCAACATCTTTAATAAAATTTAAGGCCCCTTTGTTATTATGATTTGCCGTTAGATTAAGGACCATTAAAGGCTGAAAATAGGCCAGTTTTACATTCGACTTTTTTGATGTTAAAATACCTTTAAGCATATACGTTTTTATGCCATAATTTTCGGTGTAACAAGTTGCAATTAAACTTGTATCCCCATATTTTATGGAATTAATGACTATTGCCTTTGTGTTTTGAATCATAACTAATTAATCATGCCAATTTCTATTATGGTAGTTTCTTATTTGTTATTTTATTTTGATTGCAAAAAGATAATTAATCATAGCCACCATATTCCGCAATAAGTTTGTTTTATTCAAAGTTATTTTTGCGTCAATTTTTTATTGATTTTCCCTTTGATATTTCAGACACTAATTTTTTGAGTTACTGCTAAAATTCTCATGCAGTAATATAGCGTAAATGTATTCCATTTCCGAGCATCAATATGAATAAATTTATTATTTTTTGTTGAAGAAAATAACGAAGTGCTGAGTCGTTCTAAAAATTTGAAGAGTAATCAATAATTAAAATTTTATGCAAAAAAAAACCTTAAACATTATAATATATAAATATATTTATAATGTTTAAGGAATAAATAAATCAACCCCAAAGACTTATTTAATGTTTTTAGTGTAAAGTGCCAAAACCCCTCTTGACATTAATACAATTCAAAGATAGCATTGATACCCGTTACTTTTTACAAAACTTTGCAAATACGCCTAAAAAATATACAAATGGTAAGTTTTTAACAACAAATGGTTTTTTACAATGTTTAAATTGTATGCTTTTAATAAAAAACATGTTACTTATTTATATTCAAATACCTAATTACCTTGAAGCGTCATTTGTTCCATCCTTTTTTAAAACTACATTTTTAATGCCAATTATAACTAAATTAAATCATATTGATTCAATAGGGAAGTTTACAAAGTTTATCCTAAGCTAAAGGAAAACTTATGGTAACTTGAGTGCCTGTTTCTGCGCCAACAGAAATATCCTTGGTTTCAATATGAACACCTTTATTTTGGTGCAAAATTTTAATTCTGTTTTCTGTCGCTTCTGTCCCAAAAAATCTGCGTTTCTGTGTTATTTGGTTTATTTCCTTGGCTTTATTGATACCAATGCCATTGTCGCGAATTACACATACCACATTGCTTTGATCCTTTTTTATGCTTAATTGAATCTTTTTATTTTTCTCATTCTCTTTTTTCATGATTCCATGCCAAATCGCGTTTTCAATAAAAGGCTGTAAAAATAGCGTAGGTACTTTTATTTTTTCTAAATCTAGGTTTTTGTCCACATTTACAATATAATCAAAACCTCCATTTACACGCATCTGCTCTAATTTAACGTATAATAATAAAACGTCTAATTCTTCTGAAAGTGTTGATGTTGGGCTTGATGAACTGTTTAGAATAACTCGCACAAGCTTAGAAAACTTTGTGATATAATCCGATGCTTTTTCTATGTCATTTTTTAACACGAAATTATTAATTGAATTTAAGGAATTAAACAAAAAGTGAGGATTCATCTGACTTTGCAAAGCCGTCATTTTAAGTTCCTCCATTTCTTTTAATTTTACAGCCAATTTAACTTCTGCATTTTTACTTTTTTGCTCAATTCTCTTAATAATCAATCCAAGAAGAATTGAAAATATGATACTTTGCAGCAAAGCGCCCAGATAAACAAAGAACATTGGCTGAACGCCGTTATTTATAAAAAAATCGGATCCAACAAATACTTCCAGAAAACTCACATTGGCCAAAACAACGTAAATTAAAGAACCAACAACAAAATATAAGGAGAAATTATCGTTAATTCGGGTAAGTATAATATAATAAGAAATGAGGGTAAATATTGTTAAAGCGGGCACAATTGCAGTAAAGGCTTTTACTTGAAAGTCATAGCCTAAAAAGAATTGAATAAGAATGAATATGGGTGCCAATAAAACCAAAACTTTAATTTCAATCTCAAAATACTTATCCCATTTAATTAAATGAGATCTTGTATCCAACAAATCCCTCGCAAAAGCCACATAAGCGGCATATGCTAAAAATTGAATTGAAAAATTGGCATAGTTGAAAAAAGGCTTGAATTCTACAGAAATAACGTGTTGCAATAAATAAATAGTTAATGCCAATAAATATAGACTGTAGTACAAATACAGTTTGTTTTTATTTTGAAAAAAAATTAGAAAGTGGTAAAGAAATAAGACGAAAAGCCCACCTCTTATCCAGGAATATATTTCAGCATTAAAATCTAAAAGCATTAGCTATCAAGGTATAATCTTTTAAACAATTCAATTTTTCTGTTTCTGCTAATACTCGCTGTTAAACCGTTGGTCATTATAAGTTCCCCTCCTAACCCTTTAAGGTATTCCTTAACGTGATTTAAATTTACTAAATATGAATTATGAACTCTAAAAAATTCAGGGAACATAAATTTTTTCTCCACTTCTTTAAGTGTTTTCGAAACTACAATTTGCTGCTCCGACTTTAAAAAAATTGTGGTGTAGCTTTTATCAGATTTCAACATGACAACATCATCTTTGTCCAATAAGTAAACTTTGCCATCTGCAGAAATATTAATTTTATCAGAATTTTCATTAATATTGTTCAACAATAATTGTAGTTTATTTTCCAATAAATCTCCTTTCTTGGATTTTTTAATTTTATCCATTGCTGCCAATAATTCATCCTTATCAACAGGTTTTAATAAATAGTCAATTGCCGAAACTTTAATTGCTTTTAATGCAAATTCATCATGGGCAGTTGTGAAAATAAGATTAAAGTCTCTGTTTTCTAACTTTTCAATCATGGTAAAACCATCCATCTCCGGCATTTGTATGTCTAAAAAAACCACATCTGGTTTTTCATTATTGATGATATCTATGGCTTTTATTGGTGAATTGCATGTTTTAACTTCCACATTTTCAATGTAGTTGTTTAATTTCCATTCTAATGCTTCTAAAGCATCATTTTCGTCATCAACTAGTAAAATTTGTAGCATGGTTAATGGGTTGACTTTGGTTAAATTTGTATGCAAGATACAACTTTTGAATATATGTTCAAAAAGTTGCGATTTTTTTATTTTTTTACTTAATCTCGAACTTATTCGCAGGATTAATTAAAAAGAATAATCTTGAGTTCCACTCATTTTGGACTTAGGTTTTTATAACCATTTTTGCAATAAAATCTTAGAATTAATAAGGGTGCTATTTTTTAATAGGTAAAACATAAAAAAACACGGCGATAAAATGAGAAAAACTTCCCAATAACACAAAAATATGGAAAACGGCATGGTTATATTTTATTTTTTTTATACTGTATAAAATTGCGCCAACAGTATAAAAAATGCCTCCGGATAACAACCACATTAACCCTTCAGAAGAAAAATTTGTTACAAGCGGTTTTACTGCAAATATAATTAACCATCCCATTAAAACATAGGCGAAAGTAGAGATTTTATCATATTTTCCGGTAAAGAAGAGTTTTAACACAACGCCAACAATTGCCAATCCCCAAGAAACTCCAAAAATGGTCCACCCAACCCAGCCATTTAAAACAACCAAAGTAAAAGGCGTATAGGTTCCTGCGATTAAAACATAAATTGCCGAATGATCAAAAATATTCAATCTGTGACGCAGTTTCGGATTTTGGGAATAATGGTAAAAAGTTGATGCCGAGTATAATAAAATTAAGCTTGCGCCATAAATACTAAAACTCACAATGTGCCAGCCACTTCCATTTAAACTTGAATATATTACCAATAAAACGAAGGCCACAATACTTAAAACCAATCCAATTGCATGAGAAATTACATTGAATTTTTCCTCTTTCGGTTCGTAAAAGGTTATTTTATTTAGCTTCATTTCGAATCAAGTAAATGGTAAATTTAAGTACTTATTTTCAATTGTTTCATATCACTTATCAACTCATTATGAATGATATTAAAAGTTTGTTTTTTTAATGAATTACTTTCTTTTAAAGTTAATCCTTCGGTTTTAATAATTGAATGAATTTTAACACGTAATTTTCCGGGACTTCCGCTAAAAAAAGTATAGGAAAATAGTTGTTTACAATTGTACATCGTAATAGGAACAATAGGAATTTGATATTCAATTGCCAGTCTAAATGCACCATTTTTAAAATCGCTTAGCACCACACTTTCATCACTAGGAACTAACCCTTCAGGGAAAATACAAATATCGAGACCATCGTCTAATCTTAATCTGGCTTTATCAAAAACAGCATTTCTGCTTTTTGAATCACTTCTGTCGACTATAATGCAGGTTCTCTTATAAAAAAATCCAAAAATTGGTATTTTTGTTAACTCGATTTTTCCCACAAAAACAAACGGATTCTTTGTAATTGCCAGCAAAACGAAAACATCAATCATAGAAGTGTGATTTGGGCAAAACATGAAACTTTTTTCTCTTTTCAAAAATTCTTCTTCTTCCGATTCTATTTTGAAGCCCATAACAAATAGCAGGGTTTTAGCCCATGCTCTTGCAATTTTAAAAAAAGCAGGATAGAATTTTTCCGACGAGGTAACAATTAGTAATACCGGAAACACCGGAATTATACTCAACAATAACCAAGCATAAAACCAGATACGCCAAATAAGAATAAAAAAATATCTAAAAAATTTCATATGTTTTCATTTTATTTTTTGCGGTAACATATGCTGTTCGTCATTTATAATTATTTTACGATTCAAAATTTGGAATGCTCGATTCATCAGCTCCAAAAATAGTAATTTAAATTCTATTCTTATTTTCTTTTTGAAATATGTATTTTTGCTGCTAAAATTTGAAATAAATGTCAAGAATTTTAACAGGGGTTCAAAGTACCGGAACACCACATTTAGGAAATTTATTAGGGGCAATTATACCTGCAATTAATATGGCAAACGATGCCAACAACGATTCGTTTTTATTTATAGCCGATTTGCATTCATTAACGCAGATTAAAAATGGAGAAGAATTGCGCCGAAATACCTATAGCACAGCCGCAACATGGCTTGCTTTTGGTTTGGATGTTAACAAAACCGTATTCTATCGTCAAAGCGATATTCCTGAAGTGACTGAACTTTCTTGGTATTTAAGTTGTTTTTTTCCATACCAACGCTTAACCCTGGCACATGGTTTTAAAGATAAAGCAGACCGGTTGGAAGATGTGAATGCTGGTTTATTTTCTTATCCAATGTTGATGGCTGCCGATATTTTATTGTATGATGCAGAAATTGTCCCTGTTGGGAAAGATCAATTGCAGCATTTAGAAATGACTCGTGATGTTGCCAATAGATTCAATCATCAAATGGGTGAAACTCTGGTTCCGCCGGAAGCAAAAATACAGGAAGGCACGATGTACGTTCCAGGAACAGATGGCGGAAAAATGAGCAAATCAAGCGGGAATATCATCAATTTATTTTTGCCGGATAAGGAATTGCGCAAACAAATCATGAAAATTCAAACAGATTCCACACCACTTGAAGATCCTAAAAATCCTGATATCTGTAATTTATTTGCTTTGTATAAATTAATCGCTACACAGTCGCAAATCACTGAAATGAGGTCGAATTATGAAGGCGGAAATTACGGCTACGGAACCGCCAAACAATCTTTTTATGAATTGTTGGTTACTAAATATGCTGTTGAAAGAGAACGCTACAACTATTATATCACTCATTTGGAAGAAGTGGATAAAGCTTTAGAAATTGGCGCCGAAAAAGCACGAAAAGTCGCTTTTGAAGTATTAAAAAGAGTTAGAGAAAAATTGGGGTATTAATAATTTGTATAGGTATGAACGCTTGTAGTTGCAACTGGCAAATAATTTACGCCAAACCAACAAACCAATAATACCACAAAAGCCAATGCTAAAATTGTAAGTGCCTGTTTTGTTTTGTGCATATGAAAATTTCGATAATGGATATATATTAAATAGCCCATCCATGTTAAAAATGCCCAAACTTCTTTAGGATCCCAGGTCCAATAATGCCCCCAAGCTTCTTTTGCCCAAAGTGCTCCAAAAAGTAACCCTAAAGTTAAGAAAGCGAAACCTATATAAACTAAGTTATCTGCCAGTTTTAAGGTTTCAGTATTAAAATTTCCCTTATAACTATCCCACCAACCTTTTATAGCAACTATGCTTGATGCTGCTAATACTGCATATGAAAATAAATAAACCAACACGTGTGGAATAAACCACGGACTTTGCAACGCGGGCATTAAGGTTTTTGAATACGTTTCTGGGTTTAAATAGTTAATTGTAAGAAACATTCCTGCCATTGCAATACTATATGCTAAAAACCATTTGTATTTCCATCGGATATAAGTTACAAAACCAATAAGGGGTAAGAATGTGGCGTACCATAAACGAGTTTCACCCAAGGTTCGCATTGGCGGTCTGTCCAATTCCATCCACAATTTAACTACAAAAACAATTAAAGCTAGCCAACCAAGTACAAACAATATGTTTGCAAATTTAAAAAGAGGTTGTTTTTTATATAAAATCAATAAAAAGAGCAGTCCTAATACCCAAAGAATAGCAGTAATTGAACTGTATAAAGGAAAATCTATCCAAGTCATTTCTATTGATTTTTAGTTATTTTATTTCCCATCCAAAACATATAAATAGCGCCTGCAATCATCATAAATATTCCAATATATATAACAGGTAACCACGGATCTCTTACAAGTTCTAAAACGCTTAAATCACTCCACTTCCCCATTTTATCATCGTAGCTTAGCTGGTAAATTTCCCAACCTTTGTAGTTGAATGGTTTGTTTACTTCTAAAACAGTACTGATACGTTCTCCTTCTTTAGTTAAAATATCAATATCTGAACTAAATTTTTTTACTTCAGGAATGGTCATTACTACAGAATAATCCTCACTAATTTTTAGTGATTCATAAGGATATCTGAAACTTCCACTGCTAATCCAACCTGTTTGGGTAGCATCGGTTGCTATATTTTTGACTGATATTTTTGCCGCTGGGGGTGAACCTATTTCGTTTACCGTTTCATAACGCATTCCAAAACGGATCGCATTTGGTAAAAAGTCATCAATTTTAACTTCAAAATTCTTAAAAAAGTAAGTTTCTCCTTTTTCAACCAAATACAAATTCTTCCCATCATTATGAGCAATACTTCCTGTTTTATTATCAACCAACGCCAATTTCGGATTGTATTCATCAATTAAAAAATCTTTTAAGTAAAAAGCAAAAGGTAATTCAACTTCATTTTTTTGAGCATCTGTAGCTACCCAACTTGGTTCGTTTTCATACACATTTATTGACAAACGCTGTAAATCTCCAGTTCCTAAAATCCCTGCTGTTAATGCTAAAAATAATCCAACATGATTTAAAATAAACCCAAAGTTAGACCATTTGAATTGAAGGATTCTTTTGATTGAAATTAAACCTAAACATGTTAAAAATTGAAACAGAATTAATAGAAAAGCCCAATTACTTGTAATGTGATTCAAGCCTAAGTTATTAATAAGATCATTTTGTGAAGAAACCTGAGGAATAATTCCCATAATCATCACCATTAAAGTAACTAAAGCAATGCTTGAAATTGATGCTGGAACTTTAGTTAGCCATCTAATAATTTGACTATTTGAAAACCATTTGAACAACACAAATAACAGCAATATATAACCTACTAAAAAAATAACATTGTAAGGATATGAAATCGTAAAAGTATTTTTAGAAGTGGAAAACACTTCTAAAAAAAGGCCTGTTATAATTAAACCAAACCCTATAAAAAAAGATTCAACGTAACCCCAGGGGTTTTCCCAAAGATTACGTTGAATTTTGTTATTATTATCACTCATATTAATTAGTAGTTGGTAGTTTGTATCTTGTAGCGGGTAAAAGTTATTTCACTTAATACTTGATAGTAATTGTAATTTACAATTTACAATTTAATTAAACTTTTGTATTTAAAACTATTCGTTCAAAGTATCGTAAAAAATTTAAATACTTGATACTTGTTACCTGATACTTTAATTAATATTTAGCTTCTCTTTCTTTGGCGGCTGCTTCCCATTTTGGCAACAACTCTTTTTTGAATGTGGCTTTTTCTGCTTTTAATTTTTCCATATCCAGGCCTATAAACTTTTGAGCTGCTTCTTTTGTTTCAATTGCCGGATAAGGAACGTCACCCTTAAAGCCTAATTCCATTAACAATTTAGCTAATTTAATTCTGGTTTCTTGTGTAATATCAATTCCTGTTCCAACAACTCTACCTAATTCAACCGGTGCGTGAAAAGAGCCTCCGTGCGATGCTGCTGCATAATCCCAACGCCATTGTCCGTAACGAATACCTTGTAAAATAGCTGCCATTTGAGCTTCAGTTGCCCCTAACTCCCAACATTTACCAGCTTCAACATGTGCACGCACTAATAAACGTTCTAATTGATCACGATTTTCAATAATACGATCTTGATTATCAAACACATTTTTAATTAACTCTTCTTTTTCTTCTCTATGACAAACCTGACAAGAGTTCGCAACGTTGTTTAAAGGAGATTGGATATGGTGATCTGTAAATTTTTGTCCACCTTCCGTTTTGTAAGGCATATGGCAGTCTGCACAAGACACGCCTCTTTTCCCGTGAATACCCATTTTATAAACTTCGTAACCTGGGTGTTGTGCTTTTAACATAGGTGCTTTACTTATGGAATGTACCCAATCTACATGACCGATTCTGTCGTAATATCTTTCCATATCTTCAACCGTTTGTCCATCATCCCAAGGAAAAACTAAATAAGGAATCCCTTCCTTTTCAGGTAAATTTTTGTTGAAGTAATATTCAACGTGACATTGTGCACAAACCAAAGAACGCATATCATTATGTGAAGACTTCGTAATGTCTTTTCCTTGACGTTCAAAAGCCTCTATTAAAGCTGGTTGTGTAATTGTTAATTTCATCGATTTTTCGTCGTGACAGTTTGCGCAACCAATTGGATTTACAATTTGTTCTCCTTTGCTCGCCCATTTTCCTTTGTAATAATCGTCTACACCAATTTCATTCATTAAACGAGGTACATCTGGAGATTTACAAGTCCAGCAAGTTGAAGGCATTGGCCCGTCATCAGGTCCTGTTGGACCACCGGTACGTAATGTGTTTCTTACATCATCAATAGCATATACGTGACCACGACCTTGATTGTAATCTTTTGAAAAACCATATCCTGCCCAAAGTACCACTAAGCGAGGATCTACATCTAACATATCGATCATAGCATTTCCATTATACTTTGATTGAAAAGAAGTGTCTGCTGTTTTATAATAGGATTGAAATTCTCTTGGGAAATTTTCACCCCAAATTTCATTTCTAGGTTCTAATTTATTAATATTTGCAAGTGGAGTGTATGCAAATTTCGCTTCCATTTTACGCGTTGTTATTGAAGAAACTAACAGTCCTAACAAAAACACTACTACTAAGGATGCTAAAAATAACACCCAGTTTTTCCAAGGTTTTCTTTCTGTACTCATTTTATTTATCTTTTTTATTGTCTGATTCTTTTAAATATTTACTTAGCCATTCTGGTACTGTTTCTTGATGCTCCTCATCAATTTTTCCATAGTACTTTACCGAAGATAAACTATGGATACTTCCATGTGGAACTTCTTTATGACAGTCCCAACATTTACGCGTAGTTCTGTTCTCTTTATGATCTTCAACCGTTGCGGATAATTGCCCATCTGTTACTTGATTTTCATGGCATCTAATGCAATTACTTTGCACTACTTCAACTCCAGCCTCTTTCATTCTAATTACTTCAGGCTCTCCACGTGTTATAAATACAGAGGCATGGTACAAACCATCCTTTGCTTTAAATGCGTATTTTTTGAAAAAATTTTCTTGTGGTACATGACAATCGTTACAACTAGCCCATTCTCTATGAGAACTATTTTGCCAAGTTGTATATTGAGGCGTCATTACATGGCAATTTGCACAAGTTTTAGGGTCGTCTGATAAATACGATACAGCTTTAGATTCGATAAGCGCATACAATGTAAGTCCAGTCATAGCACCCATTAAAATTAGCACTGGTAAGCGCCATTCAGGTGGTGGAATTAATTTTTTAAAAATGCTCATAATCTTGAATTAAGAATTCTATTATTTCGATGTAAACAATGTTGGTTTGATTGTAATCATTAACCAAGCCCAGTTATTTCTATTTCCGTCTGAATTGTTTTTAATCACTTTTAATCCTTCTGAAGCAAACATTTGAGAATATCCAGCTCCTATGGTAACATCTTTATTTAGTTTATGTGAATATACTAAATCAATTTCAGTTCCCAAATGTTTTTCAACATCTTGTGCAATATCAGCTTGTGCTAAAAAGTTATGTACAAAAGCTGTTAAACTAGATTTTTCTCCTAATTTAGTTCCAATTTTAGCATAAATATCAACCAACCCAACACTGTTTGCGTGGTTTCCAACATAGAAATAATCCATAAAACCATTGAATTTATGATTAGTTCCATAAAAAGGTGTAAAAGCTTTGTTTTCAGAAGCATCACCATCGTAACCATTTCCTGATTGAATTTCTAAACCTAGACCTAAATTAAATATTTCTGAAGCTTTATACCCTAGGTCTAATCCAACTAAATAGGCGTTTAAATCATTATTTACAACATCTTTACCCGCTTGTAAATAAGCATTTGCACTGAAGCTTAATACATTACTAGCTTTGTATTTTAAATGAGTTCCGTAAGTTTGACTGTAACGAATTTTTTCTGCATCAATATTTTGTAAACCGTTATTTAGTACTAAAAAACTTGCGTTAAAGTTACTCCAGTCTTTATGGAACCAAGCATATTGCATTGCTTTGTAATTACCTGAAATTGTATACAAGTCGCCAAATAAAGCTTCTGTTTCTTGGTTATAAGCAATCCCTAAATCTAATTTGTAGTTTCCATTTCCGAATTCAAAAATTGCGGCATCATGGCTGCGTGCCTGCTGTGTCCAGCCAACATTTCCAAATATACGGTGGTCATCATAAATTATTTCCTGACGACCTAATTTTGCAGAAAAGTTAGGGCTGAATTTTATTTTTCCCCAAGCTTCGTGAATAGCTATTCCGTTTTTATCAGAAGTGTTTAGTTGTGCAACATCTCCCCAAACCCTAACATCTTGAAAACTAATAAAAAAAGTGTAATCTTCCGAGATAAATTGGGTGTTTAAACGTGTGCGTTGAGATACAAATAAGGCTGCATCTGCCCTGTCTGCTGTTAATGTTTTGTATCCGTTTCTGTATTCTGCACGTGGTCTTAATTCACCACTAATTGTTACCTGGGCAAAACTTTGTACTGCTACTAATGTTAAAATAATAAGTAATAAATTCTTAATTTTCATGTTCTTTAGATTGAATTAATGTATCTGTAATAATTGTTACAAAATAACAATATGATTCAAAATAAAAAAATGATTTATGTCAGGTAATAAGGTGCTTTTATCTTTTTTGTTTACCCAATAAACATTGTTTATTTAGATGGTTTTTTAAGGTGCCGGATTTGGTTGTAAATCTTGAATTTTATCTATTTTTTCAATTGATTCTTTTGAAAGTTCTACTTGAATACTTTTTATATTTTCTTTAAGTTGTTCCATTGTTGTAGCGCCAATAATATTTGAGGTTACAAATGGTTGCTGATTTACAAAGGCCAATGCAAATTGCGCCAGACTAATATTTAATTCGTTGGCCAATTCCAAATATTTTTCTGTGAGCAAATAGGATTGTATGTTGCTGTAGCGTGAATAATTTGAAAATAATTTTAACCGTGATCCCTCCGGCATATTACCATTTAAATATTTTCCTGATAACATTCCGAATCCCAAAGGTGAATAAGCCAATAAGCCAACATTTTCTCGTTGAGAAACTTCTGCCAAATTAATTTCAAAAGTTCTATTTAATAATGAGTATGGATTTTGAATGGTTTTACAACGCGTTTTTTTATTGATTTTGCTTTCTTCTAAATGACGCATCAATCCCCAGGAAGTTTCATTTGAAACCCCATAGTGGCGAATTTTTCCATCTTTCACAAATCCGTCCAAAACTTCTATAACTTCTTTAAAATTGTCTGCCCATTTTTCATTTGCATCATGTTTGTAATTTCGTTTTCCAAAAAAATTGGTATTTCTTTCAGGCCAGTGCAATTGGTAAAGATCTACGTAGTCGGTTTGTAATCGGACTAAACTTTTTTCTAAAGCTTCTTGAAGAACCTGTTTAGAAAAACCTAAATTTTCTCTTATATACTTAAAATAATCATTAGGACCAACTACTTTGGAGGCTACAACTAATTCTTCTCTTTTTTGATTTTTTAGCCAAGTACCAATAAATCGCTCAGTGCTTCCCTGCGTTTCTTTTCTTCCGGGTATTGAATACATTTCGGCAGTGTCAATAAAATTTATTCCATTTTCTACGGCATAATTCAATTGCTCATGAGCATCACTTTCAGTATTTTGTTGTCCGAAGGTCATGGTTCCCAAACAAATTTTACTCACTTTAATGTTGGTATTTGGCAGCGTAGTGTATTTCATTTTTTTGTTGAATTGTTGAAACGTTTATTTGTTTAATCGTTTAATTAAAAATCGAATTCAAATGTATAAATAATTATACATTTGAATTTTTAAATGTTAAATGAAAAATTTGAATTATTTTTAGTTTAGAAATAAAATAAGAATAGCCTAAGCTCCGATTCCATTTTATGACGACCAATGAAAAAAAAGAAACGAATTTTGAATGTTTAATTGGTATTAATCCTTCAAAGTTGGTGGATAACAATAAAAAACCATTTTCATTATACATGAAAATGGTTCTCAAAAATTTTGTGTTTGAAAATTTGATGAATAAACATTTCAAAAAATCAACAGTTCAACATTACTTTAAAATAGCTTCAATGCCCGGCAATGTTTTTCCTTCTAAACTCTCTAACATAGCTCCACCGCCAGTAGAAACATAACTTACTTTGTCTTCAAAACCAAATTGTTTAACAGCCGCAACAGAATCTCCGCCACCAATTAAAGAAAAAGCACCTTTTTTTGTGGCTTCAGCAATAGAATTTCCTAAAGCAATTGTTCCTTTGGAAAAATTTTCCATTTCAAAAACCCCTAAAGGTCCGTTCCAAAGTATTGTTTTAGATTCCATGACTACTTTATGGAAAATTTCTCTCGATTTTGGTCCTGCATCTAAACCTTGCCATCCATCAGGAATTTTATTAATATCACATATTTGTGTATTTGTATCATTGCTGAAATCATTTGCGGCAATTACATCAACAGGTATATGAACCTGAACACCTTTTTCTTTTGCTTTCTTTAAAATTTCAAGTGCCAATTCCATTTTATCATCTTCACAAATTGAATCTCCAACTTTTCCTCCAAGTGCTTTAACAAAGGTAAAACTCATTCCTCCACCTAAAATTAAATGATCTACTTTATCTAAAATATTTTCAATTATAGTTATTTTTGAAGACACTTTTGCGCCTCCCAAAATTGCAAGTACAGGTTTTTCACTATCTTCCAATACCTTTTTTATGCTGATAATTTCTTGAGCCAGTAAACTTCCGAAACATTTATTTTTAGGAAAGAATTTAGCCACAATTGTGGTGGAAGCATGGGCTCTGTGAGCTGTTCCAAATGCATCATTCACATATACGTCACCGAGATTTGAAAGCTGTTTTGCAAATACCTCATCTCCTTTTTCTTCTTCCACATGAAAGCGCAGGTTTTCAAGCAATAAAACTTCTCCAATTTTTAAATCCGCTGAAGATTTTTCCGCTACTTCCCCTACGCAATCTGAAACAAATTTCACGGGAACACCAAGTATTTCAGAAACTTCGTCAACAATATGTTTTAAGGAATATTTAGCTTCAATACCTTTTGGCCTACCCAAATGCGACATTAAAATAACAGCCCCGCCATCTTTTAAAATTTTATCAATTGTTGGTTTTGCGGCCTCAATTCTTGTAGCATCAGTAACATTATAATTTTCGTCTAACGGCACGTTAAAATCAACACGGATTAGTGCTTTTTTACCCTTAAAATTAATGTCTTGAATCGTTTTCATCTTAAAAAAATATTTAGGTTACAAATATAAGTCAATTTGCCTTGAAGAATTTAGTTTTTTACGAAACCGATTTCATTGCAGAAAGTCGGAAGTCGGAAGTCGGAAGTTGAAAAGCTAAAAAAGAAACTTAAATGCAAAGAACGCTAAGCGTTTATAAATCACTTTATTTTCTAACTACTTAAGATTTTTTCTTTGCTGAAAAAGTTTTACTTTCGCTTCAATGGAATTTTCAAAAATTTTAGGACAAACGCATTTGAAAAATCACTTGATGAAATCTACCGATAATGGCAGAATTTCTCATGCCCAACTATTTATTGGCAAAGAAGGCACCGGAACTTTGCCGATTGCCATTGCTTATGCTCAATATATTTTGTGCAAGGGTAGTAATGACGTGGAATCATGCAATTTGAGATGTTCAAAATTAATGCATCCCGATTTACATTTTGCTTTTCCGGTGGCAACAAATGACGTGGTAAAAAGCAAGCCTGTCAGTAATTTATTTTTGGAGGAATGGAGAAGTTTTGTGGCTTTGAATCTGTATGGAAATTTATTTGAATGGCTGCAATCGATTGGTGTCGAAAATAAACAAGGGCAAATTGGCGTTGATGAGGCCGAAGAAATTGTAAAAGCGTTAAAACTGAAATCTTACGAAGGCGGTTTTAAAATTATGATTATATGGATGGCTGAAAAAATGAATACTTCCGCAGCAAATAAATTATTGAAACTGCTCGAAGAACCTCCCGAAAAAACGGTTTTTATTTTGGTAGCTGAAAACGAAGAGCAAATTATTTCAACCATAAAATCGCGCTGTCAGGTATTACGTTTTCCTTTATTGTCGGAAAATGATATTGTAAATGGCTTAATTGAAATAGAAGGAACCGACCCGCCAATTGCAAAACAAATTGCCATTCAGGCTGATGGTGATTTCAATAAAGCGCTGCATTTATTGCACAACGACACTTCTGATGAACAATTTGAGCAATGGTTTATCACATGGGTAAGAGCAGCATTTAAGGCAAAAGGAAATGCTGCAGTTATTCAATTGTTAATTGAATGGAGCGATACCATTTCAAAAACCGGAAGGGAAACCCAGAAACGATTTTTAAATTATTGCCTGCAATTTTTCAGACAAGCGTTGTTGCTGAATTACAATGCGGAATCGCTGGTGTTTTTACAACCGAAAACGCCAAATTTTAATCTGGAGAATTTTGCGCCTTTTGTACACAGCGGTAATATTATAGAAATTGACAAAGAATTAAATGAGGCCATTTACCACATAGAAAGAAATGGAAACGCTAAAATAATTTTACTTGATTTGTCCATAAAATTAACCCGACTTTTACATATAAAAGAAGAATAACCAATCACATTCTATTATGTCTATATTCAACAATCACTCCGCTGAAATTTTGGTTTTGCTGTTCCTAATCATCACTTTTTTACAATCGGGAATCGATAAATTAACCGATTGGAAAGGAAATGTTGATTTTATCACCAGTCATTTTAAAAATTCCCCGCTTCAAAAAATGGTCCCGCTATTGTTGATGACTGTGTTAATTTTTGAAGTTTCAGCAGGTATTTTAATGATCTTTGGAGGTTATTATCTTCTTACAGAAAGCACTTCAACAGTAGCTAAAATTGGGCTGGAATTAGCCGCCATTACTTTGCTCATGTTATTAATAGGACAGCGTTTGGCTAAAGATTATGCTGGTGCAATGTCTATTACCGTTTATTTTATTTTAACTATTTTAGGACTCTATTTGTTAAATTAAAACTTCAAAAATGAAAATATTGGGAATAGGTTCTCGAATTAATCACGAGGAATTCGGTTTGGGCGTAGTAACCAACGTGAGCACAAAAGATTATTGGGTTACTTTTATTGAAAACGGACTGGAAACAATCGCGATTGAAAGCAAATTTGAAATTATTGAATGTGTTGAAAATGAGGTTGATACCGTTAGTTTTTACGATATTGAAACTACCTTGAAAAATTTGCTAAAACAATGGTCAGATATTTCTGAAGATGTTCATATTGGCGACAAATGGAAAGGTGGGAAATTAATTATGGAACCGAAAGACCCAAAATTGGCCAGCAAAGAAATTCCAATCGATACTTTTTTTCATAAAATTGTGATGGTAAGAGACCGGCTGAGAGTGATGGAACAAAAAATAAATTCGAGTAAATTAGATGATTTGGATAAAGTTGATTTGCAACAATACATCACCCGAATTTATGGAAGTTTAACCACCTTCAACATTTTGTTTAAAATTAAAGAACAGCAATTTGAAGGTTCAAAATCAGAATAATACCATTTAAAATAAAAAAAGCCGGTCTGAAATAATTTCAGACCGGCTTTCTCTTTTTAAATTTAAACTATATTATACCTTGATCAAGCATAGCATCGGCAACTTTTATAAAGCCGGCTATATTCGCTCCTTTAACATAGTTGATATATCCATCTTGCTCCGTTCCATATTTAGAACAAGCGGTATGAATTGAAGACATAATTTGATGCAATTTTGCATCCACCTCTTCAGCAGTCCAGTTTAATTTCATGGCATTTTGTGACATCTCTAAACCAGATACACCTACGCCTCCTGCATTTGCAGCCTTACCCGGAGCAAATGGCAATCTGTGTTTATGAAACAAATCAACAGCTTCTGGAGTACAACCCATGTTGGACACCTCAACAATATATTTTACGCCATTTTCAACTAATAATTTAGCGTCCTCCCCATCCAATTCATTTTGGATTGCACTAGGCATTGCAATATCGCAAGCAACTTCCCAAGGTTTTTTACCTGCAACAAATTTAGCTTCCGGAAATGCTTCTGCATAAGGAGAAACAATATCATTATTTGACGCTCTAAGCATCAATAAATAATCAATTTTTTCTGCATTTAAACCATTCTCATCGTAAATATATCCATCAGGTCCAGAAATGGTAATCACTTTACCACCAAGTTCTAAAACTTTTAAAGCAACACCCCATGCAACATTACCAAAACCTGAAACAGAAACCGTTTTACCTTTAAAAGTATCGTTTTGAGTTTCTAACATTTGTTTTGTAAAATAAGTTGCACCAAAACCTGTTGCTTCAGGTCTTATTAAACTTCCTCCCCAATTTAAACCTTTACCCGTGAAAACACCAGTATTTTCAAACTGTAATTTTTTATACATTCCATACATAAAGCCTATCTCTCTGCCTCCTGTTCCAATATCTCCAGCAGGAACATCCTGGCTAGGGCCAATGATACGCCATAACTCTAACATAAAGGCCTGACAAAAACGCATAATTTCTGCATCTGATTTTCCTTTAGGATTAAAATCGGATCCTCCTTTACCGCCACCCATAGGTAAAGTAGTCAATGCATTTTTAAATATTTGCTCAAATCCTAAAAATTTAAGAATACTTAAGTTTACACTTGGATGAAGGCGAATTCCTCCTTTATATGGCCCAATAGCATTGTTAAATTGTACTCTGTATCCTAAATTAATCTGAACATTTCCTTCATCATCTACCCAGCAAATTCTAAAACTTAAAATACGATCAGGTTCAACCAATCGTTCAATAATTTTAGCTGCTTCATACTGAGGGTTTTCATCATAAATTGTTTGAATAGACTCTAACACCTCATGAACAGCCTGTAAGTACTCCTTTTCACCCGGATGTTTGGTTTCAAGGTTTGTCAATATATTTTTTACATTCATAATAATATAATTTAAACGTATATGAAATTTATTAAATATTTAAATAATCAGGTGCAAAATTACAGATATTATATTAATTTTTAATTAAAAAAGAACCAATTATTATTTATTTTCGCATTTTTCTCAAACGTTTTCGTTAAAGAAAAACAAACAGCGTAAATAAGACCCTTTTTATACTTAAAAAAACAACTGGGAATTGCAATTTTTTCTTTAATATTTCCTAATTACAGTTTACATATAGCCCTCAAAAGGCACATCATCATTAAATTTTTCCGATGGACTTTGAAATTTGTTAAATTTAATTCCCTCTTTAAAAATAGCTGCCTTATTGCTTTTTCCCTCAATAATAACGGTTAATGGTTCTTCAAAACGCACGTGCCTTAAATACTCATCTTCATAAATCGCTTTTTGTTTGTTTAAATAGTCCAAATCAAAAAATCCGTCATCCATAAAAGGATTTATGGTTAAATAGCCCACTTTAAACGATGTTAAATTCTGAAAAAAGTGTGTTCCCTGGCTAGGATCAATTCTAAAATTATTAAGACCGGCTTCAATAATTATTTTTGCTGATGCTATTTGTGGCCAAATTACAGGAATTCCTAACCATGGATCGCTTGAACCCCATCTGCCGGGCCCAACTAAAATATAGTTTTTATCCAATGCGGTAAATTTTTTATTAATTTGTTCAACTGCCAATGCTATTTTCCTTGTATTTGCGGAGTTAAAAGTTTCGGGTTTAATATAAATTAAATCTTGAAGAAGCTCATAATTACCGTTACCCAATGCTGATTCGGAATAAATTACGGTGTCTTCAACATTAAAATTCTCGGGAAGTGTGCTCAGGGTTTCAATGCTTTCTACAATAGGTCTAATTTGCAAAAAACTAAATTCTTTTGGATGTCCTTTTGGCACATCCAAATTAATGGCAAACTCCATTTCAATGGGATTACGCATTTCACGCTGTCCAATACGCAGTAAATCCCGTAAAATTTCCGGTAAGGGAAAGGTATTGTATTTTAATATATTATCGAAAGTAATTACACGAATACCATCGTGCAAAACTCCCGGTTTAATAATATTATTTTGTAAATCATAGGTGGAAGCAACAAATTTTAAAGAACCATGCTTTTCAGCATTTCTAATGGAAATTTTCTTTTTATTAATGGCTTCGCTTGTTGAGGCAACATAACTGTCCGGATTCATATCTAAACCGTAAAAATATTGCTGTGTATCGCGTTGGGTAGATCCCGGTGATGAAAGTTGCAGCACTTTTTTTGGATGGTAAGGCGAAAATCTTAACGTATTTCCTCCTCCAACAATCATTTCGCCTAAACCAAGCGCTATATTTGCGGTACCTTCATTGGCTAATTCCTGTTCAATAGGATAAAAATTTATAGAACGGGCTACTCCGGAAATGTTCGGATAATAAACGTCATCATATTGTTTACCTGTGACCTCTTGTAAAATAACGGCCATTTTATCTTCTTCAACAGTATGGTAAGTTGCTTTTAAATACATTTTACTGTTTTGAAAAAATGCAGATGCCATTACCGATTTAATTGCGCTGGCAACCATGTCCGCCATTCTTTCTTTGTCTGTATTTGGGATCATATAAGTAGAAAAAACACCCGCAAATGGCTGATAGTGGGAATCTTCCAAAACACTGGAAGAGCGCACTGCAATTGGTGATTTTGTTACGTTTAAAAAAACACGAATATCTTCCAAAACCCATTTTGGTAATGGTTTTGATATAAATTTATTTAAAATTTCTTCATCATCATTGCAGTTGGCCACAAACCCGATAAGGTCATGTTTTTCCATAAACTCATCAAATACTTCTGTACTTAATACTACCGTTCGGGGTATAGAAATGTTAACATCTTTATACTTGTTGAACAATTTATGTCGTTTCAAAAAGGAATCTATAAATGCCAACCCTCGCCCTTTTCCGCCTAAAGATCCTTCTCCAATCCTTGCAAATCCTAAATATTCATCATAGGTGTTTTTGCTGAATTTTGAAATAACACCTCTTGATCTGTATACTCGATAAGCTCTAATAGCTTTAATTAAAAATTCTCTGATTTCCTCCGGATTTTCAAAGTCTTCATATTCAACCTTACTAAATAAGTTAGCCAAAGGAAAAAGCGCCCTCGATTTTAACCATTTTGAGTATTCACTCCTTTTGGCATGATAAACTATCGCGTCTGAGGTTACCATATTTAATGCTTTTTGAAAACTGTTTAAATCTTCAACAGTTGCCAAAATTTTCATTTGAATGGGGTCCCAAAACTCAAAAGCCCCGAAAGAAAAATATTTAGTGATGTAATTTTTTATTTCCTTTCCTAATGTTTCAGAGTGCTTATATAAAAATTTTCCTTTTAGTTCTAAGGCCCGTTTTTCATTATATTGATCCGAAGATTGCACTAAGAATGGAAAATAGCGTTCCAAACTTCTTACATATTTTAAAAATTCGAACCCGGCATTAGGATCGCGTTTTCCCCCTTTAAAATAACTGACATCTGAAATAATTCCTAAAAGATTGTGCTTATACTTTTCAAAAAGAGATAAACCTTCTTCATAGTTTGTTGCCAGCAATATTTTTGGTCGACCACGCATAAGCATCATTGCCCTGTGCTCATTTAAGCCTTCAGACATAAATGAGTGCGTTTGCTTTAAAATGATTTTATACATAATGGGCAAATACCTCGAATAAAATTTCAAGGAATCTTCCACAAGCAAAATGGCTTTAACCCCAATTTGATTGATGTCCTTTTCGGCATTCATGCTGTCTTCGGTAAGTTTAATAATCGCCAAGAAAATGTCAACATTTCCATTCCAATGAAAAACAAAGTCGATAATTCCCGTATTTTCGCTCAGCACTTTTTTTCTTAATTCAGAAGAATAATGGCTCAATGCGGCAATTGGTATGGCTGGAAAAGCCTCTTTTATCAATTTTGAAGTTTCAAAAGCCTTATAGTTGCCAATATCCAACCAAGTCATAACTAAGTCTATTTTATCTGAATTCAGAATGCCAATAGCTCTTTTGGCGGAGTTGGCATGAAGAAAACTTGGAGGATATCTTAAATTCAGCGCCATATATTCATTAAAAATACGCTCATCAATCCTGCCGTCTTCTTCCAACATATAAAAATCATAATTAGAGCAAACAATAAGTACTTTGTTAATTCTGTTTTGCATCAGTTGGTTAAACGCAACCTCTTCAAACTCATAATTTTTTAGATCTGGCAGTGGATTTCTGTTCATTTTTAATGGCATCTATTTACAAATGCAAGATATCATTTTAAGAGTGAATTTTTATGTTTTTATAAAGATTAATTAGATTTTCAAAATACTGTTGATTGTTCTATCTAAATTTTTTAAGATATAAACTAAATTAGTTTAATTACTTCCCAATTAATTATTTAAGATTTGTTCAACCTATTTTTATTCAACAATGATGTTTTTTAAATTTTACTTAAAAAATCTTCAATACACAACCCTGTTCTTAATTATTTTATAAACATAAAATTATGTAAATTTGCATCCTAATTTTCTATAAAATGTTAGATAAAGTAAAAGAACTGATTGGCGAAGTATTGGCCTTTAACACTACTTCCAAAGATGAAATTGAATCTTTCAGAATTAAATTTTTGGGCAAAAAAGGATTGCTTAACGATTTATTTGTTGAATTTAAAAACGTAGCTCCAGCTGAAAGAAAAGATTTTGGACAAGCTTTAAATACGTTAAAAGACGCTGCACAAGATAAAGTTAACCAGTTAAAAGAAGCTATAGAAAATTCAAGTGAACAAAAAGGGATTTATGGCGATTTAACGCGCCCGGCCGAACCAATTGAATTGGGTTCTCGCCATCCAATATCTTTGGTAAGAAACAAAATTATCGAAGTATTTTCACGCATTGGTTTTACCGTTTCTGAAGGTCCGGAAATTGAAGACGACTGGCATAATTTTACGGCACTAAACTTACCGGAATATCATCCGGCACGTGATATGCAGGATACCTTTTTTATTGAAAAAAATCCAGATCTTTTATTGCGTACGCATACCTCATCGGTACAAGTGCGCTATATGGAAAATCATAAACCGCCCATTCGCACAATTTCTCCGGGACGTGTTTTTAGAAATGAAGACATTTCGGCACGTGCACATTGCATTTTTCATCAGGTGGAAGGATTGTATATTGATACCGATGTTTCTTTTGCTGATTTAAAACAAACTTTGTTGTATTTCACTAAGGAAATGTTTGGGAAATCAAAAATACGCCTAAGGCCTTCTTATTTTCCATTTACAGAACCAAGCGCGGAAGTTGATATTTATTGGGGACTGGAAACTGAAACTGATTATAAAATCACCAAGGGCACAGGCTGGCTGGAAATTATGGGTTGTGGAATGGTAGATCCAAATGTGCTAAAAAACGCTAATATTGATCCTGAAATCTATTCAGGCTATGCTTTTGGAATGGGAATTGAACGTATTGCGATGTTGTTGTACCAAATTCCTGATATCAGAATGTTTTATGAAAATGACGTTCGGTTTTTAGAACAGTTTAAATCGGTTTATTAAACTTAAATATATTAAATATTAGAAGTTTGATATTGGAAGTTCGATATTAGACGTTCGGTATTGGAAGTTAAAATATCGAAAGTTTGAAATATAACTAATTTCTAAATACCTGATAACAAGTACCTGATACCCGATATCAATAAAAAAAAATGAAAAAAGACATCCAAATTCCTGAAGTTACCGATGTATTTATGGCAATTGTCAAGGAATATAACGAGGTTTTTCAATGCGAAGATTGGAATGCCTATATAATTAACAATAAAGATACAGTCCTTGAAATGGTATTGATTGTTTCAAAAGGTTATGATGAGGACCAACTAAAGGAAACTTCCTTATTGCGCCATAAAATTGAAAAACTTCCTGCAAAATCCTTTGCAAAAGTTGAATTGTTAGAGGAATCTGTTTTGAAATTGTCCAATTTTTTTAACGTCACTTTTTTTGAGGGAAATGCGATGTTCGAAAAAAAGTACCTGTTTAATAAAGGAACCATAAAAGAAGGTGCATTGAGAATGATTCCCTTGTTAAACAAAAAAGGTATTTTAGTGAAATAATTAAGTTGCTTTTTTATGAAATTTTTGATTTTTATCTTCTCATTTTGTTGTTTTTCAATAGTTTTTGCCCAAAATATTCCTATGTACGTTGGTACCTATACGGATACAGATAGTGAAGGAATATATCGTTACGATTTTAACCTTAAAACCGGTGAACTCACCAATAAAAAATTAGCTGTTAAAGCTGTAAATCCGTCATTCATAACCTTTTCAACCGACAAAAAATTTATGTATTCTGTTGGTGAAATCGATGATTTCGAGGGTGCTAAAAGTGGCTTTTTGAATGCTTATTCCGTTTCAAAAGACGGAACGCTTACGTTTATTAATAAAGTGAGCAGTAACGGTGCACATCCTTGCCATATTCAATTGAACAGTGACAATTCCAAAGTTGCTGTTTCCAATTATACAGGCGGAACTGTTTCTATTCATTCTGTATTAAAAAACGGTGGAATTTCTCAGGCAGTACAAGTCATAAACCATAACAAAGGAGCGCAGCAATCGCATACGCATTCAGCCCAGTTTTTTAAAAATAACCTTTTTATTGCTGATCTTGGCCTCAGCAGTTTTTCTCAATATCAATGGAACAATACAGATAATAAATATCAATTAAAAGTCAATTATGAAGTTGAAAATAACACAGGTCCGCGCCATTTTGAAATTTCACAAAAAGGAAAATTTATTTATGTAATCAATGAATTGAATTCCACAATTTCTGTATTGAAGAAGAAAAAAGAAAGTTATGCTTTTATTCAAAACATCAGCACATTAGCTGATGGATTTGATGGCAAAAGTTTTTGTGCCGATATTCATTTGTCTAAAGGTGGTCAGTTTTTATACGTATCTAACAGGGGGGAAAACAGCATTGTGGTGTTTAAGCTCAATAAAACAAGTGGTGAACTTAAAAAATTACAAACCACAAGCACTTCTGGAGACTGGCCGCGAAATTTTACACTGACTCCAAATGGCAATTATTTGTTAGTTGCCAATCAAAGAAGTAAAAATATAAGTGTTTTTGGTGTTGACAAAAAAACAGGGAATTTAACTTTTTTACACAGTGTAGATTCACCAACGCCGGCTTGCCTGTTATTTTAATTCAAAATAATATATATTATCAGTATTATCATACCTGAAAGTGTTTATAAAACCGCTCTTTTCTGTTTTAAACACAACACCTAAGTCATCAAAATCTGAATTAAATATTGTTTGTTTTTCCGGTAATAGCCATCTTCCTTCTATCCTGACTATTTTATAAATA
>NZ_JBFFKM010000016.1:0-49531 GCF_041555395.1 Lutibacter sp.
ATTAAAAAATTCTTTACTTAAAGGGGGCATTGTCTCTGGAAAATATAAACCTCTATCGGGCGCTAAACCTTTAATTACCGCATCTTTAAACGTAACATTTGGTGCTATTTTATTTAAACTGTAAAAGTTCATATTACTTGCTTTCTAAAATTTTTATTCCTTCTTTATTCACTTTTGAGACATGGATATCATAGGACAATCCTACTTTATCATAAACCATTCTCATTGCTTCAGCCACTTTTAAAGCGGTCTCCTTTCCTTTGCTGAGTGCAAAAACAGAAGGTCCGGAACCGGAGATGCCACATCCAAGCGCACCAGCTTTAATAGATTCTTGCTTTAACAAATCAAAAGCAGGTATTAAAATGGAACGAATGGGTTCAACAATAAAATCTTCCAGCGAACGCCCAATAAGTTCATAATCTTCCGTGTAAAGTCCGCTAATTAAACCGCCAACATTTCCCCATTGTTTTATCGCATTTTTTAAAGTGACTGTTGTTTTTAAAATTTCACGGGCATCAGAGGTTTTTACCTCAATTTGTGGGTGAATTACCGTTACAAATAATTCGCTTGGCGTATGAATGTTAATGATATCAAGTGGTTCATAACTTCTAACCAAGGTGAATCCGCCGAAAAGGGCAGGAGCCACATTATCGGCATGCGGGACGCCACTTGCCAATCGTTCGCCTTCCATGGCAAAACGCACCAAATCTTTGGTACTGAAAGGATCTCCCAACAATTTATTTATAGCCCAAACCGCTCCGGCAGAACTTGCCGCACTGCTGCCAATGCCGCTTCCCGGTTTAATTCGTTTGTCTATTTCAATTTCAAAACCGAAATCGGTATTTACTTCTCCCAAAAGTGCCAATGCAGCAATGCCAGACACGTTTTTATGGGTTTCAAAAGGAATTGATTGCCCTGTTATTTTTGTAATCCTGACTCCTTTTTCAGCAACTTTTCTAATAATCATTTCATCGCCAACTGTGTCTAAGGCCAAGCCCAATACATCAAATCCGCAAGAAACATTTGCGATGGTAGCCGGTGTAAATATTTTTAGTTCATTCATCTTGTTAATTATTGCCAATTCTAATAATGTCGGCAAATAAACCGGAAGCCGTAACATCGGCTCCTGCACCGGCACCCTTAATAATTAAAGGCTGTTCGCAATATCTATTTGTGAAAAATAACACAATATTGTCTTTCCCTGCCAAATCGTAAAATGGATGTGTCGCCGGAATTTCTTTTAATCCAACTTTA
Source organism: Lutibacter sp. (assembly GCF_041555395.1). Lineage (GTDB taxonomy): Bacteria > Bacteroidota > Bacteroidia > Flavobacteriales > Flavobacteriaceae > Lutibacter. The sequence continues at coordinate 1,255 of NZ_JBFFKM010000016.1, forward strand.
GCGATTCCCTGATTGAATTCAGCAACATATTTAAGTCTGCATTTTTTTGCTTCTGCATTTTTTCGCAGCTGGGTAAAATGAGCTGACTCGTTTTTTAATGTTTCCATAAAATCGGTTACAGACTTGGCTTCCAAACTGGATTTTGGTAAAAAGGAATCATTTGTGATATCGTTTAATTCGAGTTCTGTACCGCTTTCTCTGGCCAAAATCAAAATTTTTCGCATCACATCAACACCGCTTAAATCTATTCTTGGGTCTGGCTCTGTATAGCCTTCAACTCCGGCTTGTTGAACAACATCATAAAATGAATTTTGTTCATTAAAATTATTGAAAATAAAGTTTAAACTTCCTGAAAGAACGGCTTGTATTTGGGTGACTTTATCTCCGGACGCAATTAAGTTTTTAAGGGTATCAATGATAGGCAATCCTGCACCAACATTGGTTTCAAATAAAAATGGCGCATTATATTTTCGACTTAAATTTTTTAATTCTACATAATTTGAATAATTAGAAGAGCAAGCAATTTTATTGCAGGTAACCACAGCTACACTTTCTTTTAAATAACGGGCATATAAATTTGAAACGGATTCTTCGGCTGTGTTATCGACAAAAATGCTGTTTCTGTAATTTAAATCAGTTATTTTATCATGAAAATGATCCATATTTAAATGATTAGCTTTATCCAATTGCAATTTCCATGTTTCTAAATCAATTCCATCTTCATTAAATAACATTTTTTTTGAGTTGGCAATTCCAATGACCCTCACCTGCAATTTTAAATGTTCCAATAAATAGGATTGCTGATTTTTGATTTGCGTCAATAATTTCTGCCCCACATTTCCAACACCCACCACAAATAAATTGAGCTGTTTGGTTTGATCTTCAAAAAATTCGGAATGTAAAGTATTCAACGCCTTTTTAATATCCTTATGCGTAATGACTGCTGAAATATTTTTTTCTGAAGCACCCTGAGCAATGGCTCTGATATTTACGTTATTCCTACCTAAAGCACTAAACATTTTACCGCTTATACCTTGGTGACTTTTCATATTGTCTCCCACCAACGCAATAATCGCGTTATTTTTTTCAACAATGAGTGGATTCACTTTATGTTGTGAAATTTCAAAACTGAATTCAGCATCGATTGCGTTTTTAGCTTTTTCGGCATCAGTATTATTGATAGCGATACAGATAGAATGCTCTGAAGAGGCTTGTGTAATTAGGGAAACATTTATTTTTTGTTGAAATAAGGCTTCAAACAAGCGTTTAGAAAATCCAGGAATGCCAACCATTCCACTTCCTTCCAAAGTAATTAAAGTCATATTTTCAATATGGCTGATTCCTTTTATCGGATTGGCATTTGAAGTAACTTTTGTAATTAAAGTACCTTCTGCCTCGGCATCGAAGGTGTTTTTGATTTTTATCGGAATTTCTTTCTCTAAAACTGGTTGAATTGTTGGAGGATACAAAACTTTTGCGCCGAAATGCGACAATTCCATGGCTTCCTGATAAGAAATGTTTTTAATAGGGAAAGCCTGTTGCACAAAATTAGGGTTTGCTGTAAACATGCCGCTTACGTCTGTCCAAATTTCCAATACAGAAGCATTGACTGCAGCAGCGACTATGGCGGCGGTATAATCTGATCCGCCACGACCTAAAGTGGTAGGTTCACCGCTTTCTGTTTTAGATACAAAACCTGGCAATACTATTATTTTATGATTGTTTTTACTGAAAAAGGTCGAAATATTTTCATTGGTTTGAGAGAACTTAACCACTGCATTCGAAAAATTTTCATCGGTTACAATAAGCTCTTGGGAATTTTTTAATCCTGCGTCTAACCCTTTGTTTTTCATTGCCTCAGCTATAATAAAGGAAGATAACAATTCTCCAAAACTTACAATTTTATCAGAAGTTTTGGCCGACAGTTCATTGATTAAAAAAACGCCTTCCAAAGTAGCTTCCAATTTATTGAGCATTTTTTTTACATGACCCAAAATGCCGCTTTGGTTGCCCACGGGAATCAATTCACGAATCACTTTTAAATGACGTTCTTCTATTAATTTAAACTGATTTTTATAATTTTCGTCGCCGCCACAAGCCAAATTCCCTGCTTCCAGCAACACGTCAGTAATTCCGCCAAGGGCTGAAACCACCACAATTATATTTGTATCGTGTGCACTATTTTTAACAATGTTTATTGCTTTATTTATATTTTCTGAAGTGGCGACCGATGATCCGCCAAATTTTAAAACCTTCATAGGAGTCGTTTTTTAAACTGATTTTTATATTTTTTGAAAGGCTATTCCTTGTTTCAATTATTTATGAAAACGAATATAGATACGGGTGATATAAATAGAAAGAACCCCTAAAGGGTTGTCCCGAATGTAGTCGTAGTAGCAACAACAAAATATAGCGAGGTGTTTTCGCTTAACAGAATGTTATGTGAATTTGCTTTTTGCATAGGTCAAAAGTAATTATTTTTTTAAAAAGACAATCATTTTATGTAATTTTTAATAAAAATTTATTTTTCAATCACTATTACTATCTAATTACCGTTAAAAACAATTTTATTTTATGAAAAAACGAATTGTATTTTCAGTATTTATTCTTCTAAATCTACAATCACCTGATTTTTAATTAAATCGTCGAATGTTTCTTCTTTTCTTATTAAATAATCTTTGCCTTTATAATACAAAACTTCTGCCGGTCTATATCTGGAATTGTAATTGGAAGCCATCGAAAAACAATAGGCGCCTGCATTGTTAAAACAAAGCACATCACCTTCAGTAATTTCACTAATTCTACGATTGGTGGCAAAAGTGTCAGTTTCGCAGATGTAACCGACTACAGAATAGTAACGTTCTCGTCCGCTCGGATTGGAAATATTATGGATATGATGAAAAGCATCATAAAACATTGGACGTATCAAATGATTAAAACCGGAATCAATGCTCGCAAAAACAGTGGATGTTGTGTGTTTTACCACATTTACGTGCGCCAAAAAATGACCTGATTCACTCACCAAAAATTTGCCTGGTTCAAACATAAGCGTAAGTTCTTTACCGTAAGATTTACAAAAACTATTGAATCGTTCGGATAATTTTTCACCCAATTCTTCAATATTTGTAGAAATATCACCTTCCTTATAGGGCACTTTAAATCCGCTTCCAAAATCTATAAAATCTAAATCTTCAAATGCTGTGGCTGTATTAAACAAAATTTCGGTAGCGGCCAAAAACACATCAATATCTAAAATATCTGAACCTGTATGCATGTGAACGCCGTTTATGCGCATCCCTGTATTTTCTACAACTCTTTTAATATGAGGTAATTGATGGATTGAAATTCCGAATTTGGAATCTATATGGCCTACAGAAATTTTATGGTGTCCGCCTGCCATAATATGCGGATTGATACGTACACAAACAGGAGTGTTAGGGTAGAGGTGGCCAAATTGTTCTAAAATAGAGAGATTATCGATATTGATTTGAACACCCATTGTTGCCGCTTGTTCAATCTCTTTAAGCGAAACGCCGTTTGGTGTGAAAATAATATTTTCCGGTGCAAAACCTGCTTCCATACCTAATTGCACTTCTTGTATGGATACCGTGTCAATACCTGAATTCAACTTTTTGAAAAATTTTAAAATACTGATATTGGAATTGGCTTTTACCGCGTAATTCAATTTCAAATTTTTAACGGAAGAAAAGGCTGCAGTGATTCTATGATATTGCGATTCCATTTTTTCTGCATTGTAAACATACAGCGGACTTCCATATTTCTCGGTAAGAGAAACTAACAATTGACTTTCCATGAATTTAATTCTTTAAGTGTTCAAAAGTAACCATCTCACCATAGTTTTGAAAGATAGTGTCAATAAAATAACAATATTTAACATTTTGTTAAAAAAAACTCCCAGTCTTATTTCAGAAAGGGAGTATATAAATGAATTTATATAATTTTTTACTTTGCTTTTTCAGCAGTTAATTTTGCAATGTTAACAACAACATCGGTAGCCAATTGAATAGCTTCCGCAGCAACAAATTCGTATCGTCCGTGAAAATTATGTCCGCCTGCAAAAATATTTGGACAAGGCAATCCTTTATATGACAATTGAGATCCGTCAGTTCCGCCTCTAATTGCTTTTATAAGAGGTTTAATTCCCAATTGTAACATTGCTTCTTCAGCAATATCAACAATGTGCATGACAGGCTCAATTTGTTTGCGCATATTGTAATATTGGTCTTTCATTTCAACTTCAACCAATTTACTGCCTAATTTTTTGTTTAAATCATCTGCGACCTTTTGAAAAACGACTTTCCGCTGTTCAAACAATTTCATGTCGTGGTCCCTGATAATGTACTCAAGTTCAGTTTTTTCAACTTCCCCTTTCATACTGGTTAAATGATAAAAACCTTCATAACCTTCAGTTTTCTGTGGGATCTCATTTTTTGGCAACCCTGCAATAAACTCACTGGCAATTAACATAGCGTTAATCATTTTTCCCTTTGCATAACCTGGATGCACAATTTTTCCGTGGATAATTACTTTTGCTCCGGCTGCATTAAAATTTTCATATTCCAATTCACCCACTTGGCTTCCATCCATCGTATAGGCCCAATCGGCACCAAATTTTTTCACATCAAACATGTGTGCACCTTTTCCAACTTCTTCATCAGGTGTAAAACCAATTCTTATTTTACCGTGTTTAATTTCAGGATGGTTAATCAAATATTCCATGGCCGAAACAATTTCAGTAATACCGGCTTTGTCATCGGCGCCCAAAAGGGTAGTGCCATCAGTTGTAATTAAAGTTTGTCCTTTATAAAGCAATAAATCTTCAAAATAATCAGGAGACAAAATGATATTTTCTGCTTTATTCAGCAGAATATCTTTGCCATCATAATTTTTATGAATTTGAGGTTTTACGTTGGTGCCTGAATAATCAGGACTGGTATCAATATGGGCAATAAAACCAATCGTTGGAACTTTAAAATCCACATTTGAAGGAAGCGTGGCCATGATATAGCAATGGTCATCTAAAGTGACATCCTGCATGCCAATTTCTTTCAATTCATCAACCAAAATATGCGCCAAATCCCATTGTTTTTCGGTACTTGGAAAGTCGGGGTTGTTTGCATCGGATTGAGTGTCCACTTGAACGTACTTTACAAATCGATCTATTATTTTTTGCATTTTTTTAAATTTTTATCAAAAGTAAGTATTCATGAAAGGTTTTACAATTCAATTATCATAAATTATTCCAAAAACTGAATACTTTCCAGTAATGAAATTGATTCACAGATGCGTTTCTCTATATTGTCATCTCCATAAATTTCAGAATAGGCAGAAAAATAAGTATTTTCTGAAATTTTAGTTATAACCGTAAAACGATGGTAATCGAAATTATTCTTTGTTCCTTTTGTAACATACCAAAAGGTAGGTTTTGATTGAAACGTCTGATTTCCGGAATCTGTTATTTTTAGGTTGTTTACGCTCAAAACAGAATCTTTTAGGTGGTGAAAATCTTTGTCGAAATTTAAGGCTCCCAAATTAAAGGAAGCTGCTAAAATATAAGTTTCAGAAAGCTGCTTAATCGTGTCAGCGGTAAAGATTTCAGACTGATAATTATCAAAGTATAATTCTGTTTTCCAATTACTTGGAATATTTAATGTAAAGTTTTTGTTAAAATCCGTAATTTGTTTTGTGTTTTTATAAGTTGTCGGACTGCAATTCATCTTTTTACCAATTTCAGATTGATTGGAACATCCTAAAATCAGCAAAAAAATCCAGCATATAAAAGCAATATTTTTCATTTTATAATAATAGTTCATTTTCATTGACTTAATTGGCATAAAAAATTGAAAATTATATGATTGATTTTTTTAAAACTTCGGTCTTCGGTCTTCGGACTTCGAACTTTGCTATTTTCTCATTTTAATTGATCGTCATTTTAGCAATCACTTCATTGCCTGAAACCCAAGCTGTATTTTCATCTACAAAACGAATGGCATGAAAACCTTCGTCACTTACTTTATCCCAAGTTTTTCCTGAGCTTTTTGAGTAAAAAACGCCATTTTCAGAAACAGCAAACACTTCTTTTCCTTGTGTATTAGGTACATATTGCACACAGCTGACGTATTTTGGTTCTGTATTTTCTGACACCACTTCCCAAGTTTTTCCTCCGTTTTGAGTAATTGACTTATTGGCGTAATTTCCTTGCATATCGGTATAATCGCCTCCGCAGATAATTCCTTGTCTTTCATTGTAAAAATCAACCGAATAAATCCCCGTGCTGTTTTTCCCTTGTATCATTGGCGTATCATATACTTTCCATGTTAAACCCATGTCCGGCGTATGAAAAACGCGCGCTTTTAATCCGCCCGTAACCACCCATGCACTTTCGCCAACAATGGCAATATTGGTATTGCTGGCCGCAAAAGCAGCTTCCCCTGCTTCAATTTCCGGCAAATTTTCACAATCCATTTTTCCCCATGATTTTCCGCCGTCACGGGTAATTAAAACGGATAAACATTTATCAGTTGGATCACCGATGGCAATTCCGTTGAGTTCATCAAAAAATTTCATGGAATCGTAAAAAACTTTATCGTGAACTTCTTTATAAACCAATTCAATTTCATTGTTTTTATAACGATAAAGCAGTGCAGGATTCTCAATACTCAAAGCAAAAACAGCTTCTTGTGTGTAGGCAATCGCCCTAAAATGAGGAACGATGGTGTCAGTCATAATTTTTTTGGTTCCCAAAAATTTTCCATTTCCGGTTAAAATACCAATAGTTCCATTTGAGCTTGCATACACAATGGAAGAATCATTCACAATTTCAATGGCACGAATGCTGGCGCTGTCTATTTTAAACTTTTCAATGGAAATTTTCACGAATTCACGTGGTTGGTATTTTTTTTCACAAGCTGAAAAAGTGAAGAGGAGTATTAAAATAATTGATATATTTCTCATTTATTTTTGTTGAAGATTAAAACAAATTTAGGTAAAATTAATCGGATTCTTAAACAACAAAAAAGGCAAGTAAAACCTGCCTTTTTTGTCAATATAAATCCATAGTTATTACTGATTGAAAAATTCATCAGTAATATACATTTCCTTATCAAATCTTTTTTCAAGTTTGGAAACTTCAATTTCTTTAATTTCAGAAAATTTAAGTGACTTTACCTGTTTAGCAGTAATACCTCTAATATCATCAAGCGCCGCTTTTAAAACCACTTCATTTTCATCGCCGAAAGGTAAAATAGTATTCCAAAATTGGTATTCTTTCACTTCAATATCCGGAACAAATCCATTTATATAATCACTTTGACCATCCTTGTTATATATTTGAAATACAATGGGTTGCATGGCGTATAAATGTGCTGAATTTGCTGATGTTTCACTTGTATAATCTGATGAAGGAGAATCATATAAGGTAATTGACCCTACATTTTTACCGTAAGTGGTTGTTCCAATAACTTTAACAGGCATAAAAGCTTTCAATCCGTTGATAATCATTTCACTTGCAGAAGCAGTGCTGCCGGAAGTTAATACATACAATTGACTGATATTTGAAAGTCTGTTAATGGCTTGTTCACCAGTTTTTGTACCATTTGTATCATATACACTTAAAGTATTTTGAAAGGTATAAGAACCATTTTCAATGCTGTGTTTTGCATTAAATGTTAATTTTGCAAAGGTTTCCGAACCAGCGCTTGCATCAATCATACTTGCCAAATAGGCAGAGGTTAATACAGATCCACCGCCGTTTAGTCTTAAATCTAAAACCAATTCGTCAATCCCTTCATTTTTAAAATCAGCGAAAGCTGCATTAAGTTCATCGTTATAAGAAGATCTAAATCCGTTATAAACCAAATAACCTACTTTTTTACCACTGATATCAGGAAATACTGTTTTAAAGTAAACAGGATCTTCAGATAATTGAATAGCTGTAATTGTTTTATCTTCAATAGGAGTTAAAATGCCTCCGTTTTCAGAAACAATTGATAACGTAACCGTTTCATTGGATAATTTACTAACAGTGGCAGAATAATTACCTTCATTTAAAACAATACCATCTAAAGCATTAATAATGTTACCTCTTATAATACCTGCATCACTTGCTGGAGAATTTGGCGCAACATAACGTACATAAAAAATAATATCAACTTTATTTTCTAATAATACTGCTTGCAAACGCATTCCGAATGATTTAGAAATTCCTTGGAAAGAATTATTCAAAGCCACAAAATCATCAACAATCCAAGAAAATCTGTCGGTGGTCCCTTCCTGGAAAAGCAAACTGTAAAACAAATCGTCAGGAGTTGAATACCCATTTAAAAAAGTATTATAAGCATCTAAATTATCATCTTTAGTATTTGCCAAATTAGGGACATTGGATTGCCAATTGTACCAGGAATTCATTCCCTTCCAAATAAAATTGTTTATTGGGTTCTCCAATTTTACTATTTCAACGATATCAGGAGTTATTTCATCGTTTTTATTACAACTACCGAAAGTAAGGCCCAACACTAAATAAACTACAAGGGCATAGCTTAATTTTTTCATTTTTTTTATTTTTGTTTAATTGAACGCAATATATTAATTTTTATTACAAAATTAATGCCAACTGTTACAAAAATGTAACTTGCTCGTCATAATAGTAACAACATCATAAAGAAGTTTTAACAACCAAACTTAAAATGGATCAGTCAGCATTTTTAAAAACAGTTATGCCTTTTAAAGATAAAGTGTTTCGGGTAGCGAAAAGGTTACTGGTTTCAACAGAAGAAGCAGAAGACGCCACTCAAGAGCTGTATTTTAAACTGTGGAAAAACAGGTCGAAATTAAAAGATTACAACAGCATTGAAGCATTTGCGATGACAATGACGAAAAATTATTGTTTTGATCGATTAAAATCGAAGCAGGCAAGTAATTTGTCTTTGGTGCACAGTAACTATAAGGAAGGTGGAACGTCTTTACAAAAAAGAGTAGAACTTAATGACAGTGTAAGTTTGGTTCATAAGTTGATAGAGAACTTACCAGAGCAACAAAAATTAATAATACAGCTTAGAGATATTGAAGAATATGAATTTGATGAAATTGCCGAAATGCTGAACATGCAGCCAACCGCAGTTAGAGTTTCCTTATCAAGAGCAAGAAAAACAATTAAAGAACAATTAATAAAACAACACAATTATGGAATTAGTTAACATAGAAAAGTTGTTGGAAAAATACCTGGCCGCTGAAACGACTATTGCTGAAGAAAATAATTTAAAAGCCTATTTTTCAGGTGATAATGTAGCGCCACATTTAGAAGAATACCGAGCGATGTTCGGCTATTTTTCAGCCAATAAAAATGAAAAATTTACAAAAACCATTCAATTAAAAACTCAAAAGCGGAATTGGAAATGGTTATCTGTAGCGGCCTCAATAGTTTTATTGGTAAGTGTGTATACCGGGTATGAAAAAAACCAACAACAAAAAGCTGAAAAAATTTATAATGAAACGCAAATGGCTTTCAATATGCTTTCGGCAAATTTAAACAAAGGAACTGTAGCAATTTCGAAATTGCAAGAGTTTGAAACCACCACAAACAAAATTTTAAAACAACCTAAATAATCCAAAAAATGAAAAAAATAATTTTTATAATCGCACTTGCAATAATGCCCTTCGCAAACTATGCACAAATTTCAATCTTCGACAAGTTTGAAGATATGGATGATGTTACCTCAGTTATTGTAAACAAAGAAGCCTTTAAAATGTTAAGTAAATTTAAAGGTAGCAGCCCCGAATCAAAATCATATGTTGAAATGGTTCAAAGCTTAGAATCTTTAAAAGTTTTTACCACAGAAAGCACAACTATTGCCAATCAAATGGAAGAAGTAGTTTCAAAATATTTGAAATCTTCAAAACTTGTTGAGTTGATGCGTGTAAAAGATAAAGATGCCAACGTTAAAATTTACATACGTTCAGGCAAAGATGAAAATCACGTGAGTGAATTGTTAATGTTTGTGAATGACCTCACAAATAAAGCCAACAAGCAAGCTGTCGTGTTGTCTTTAACCGGTGAAATTGACCTAAATAAAATTTCTGAAATTACGGATGCCCATATCCCCAACAGTAGCAAACAACTAAAAAATAAATAAGAGCCGCCATGAAAACGTTTTTAAAAATTTCAATTGTCGCTTTTTTTATAGCACTTTTAACAACTGCATGTGATACAAATCCGTCTTTACAGAAATATATTGTGGACAGTAAGGAAAATAATGAGTTTATTTCAATTGATTTGCCTTCAAGCATTTTACAGTTGAAAGATGGAGATGTTTCTGAAGAAGTTAAAAACACACTGAAAACAATAAAAAAAGTTAATTTTTTAGCATTACAATTAAATGAAACAAATTTAGAATTATTTAATACTGAAAAAGAAAAAGTCAAAAAAATTCTAAAAAACCCGAAATACAAACAATTGGTTAGAATGAATTTAGGAGAAGGAAATGTAAGTATCAACTATTTGGGAGAAGAAGATGCAATTGATGAAGTTGTGATTTTTGGAACTGATAATCAAAAGGGATTTACAGTAATTAGAGTTATTGGAGAAAAAATGAACCCTGCTGCTATTTTAACATTAACTCAAGAAATAAAAATGGATGGAGATTCTAATGAGTTAAAACAATTGGAAGGATTGTTTAGCAGTTTAAAATAATATTCATTCTAATGTAAAAATTAAAAGCCATACCCTAAAAAGTATGGCTTTTTAACTATCCGTTAACTACTTAAAAAGAATAAAACAGTATTTTTGTTTTCTTAAATTTTATACGTCTCAAATGAAAAAAATTTTAATTGCTGTTATTTTATTATTTTCAATAGCTCTTAGTGCCCAAGACAGGATGTACCAGGCTGAAAGAGAAAAAATAAATGATTTAGTCCATACCAAGTTAAAAGTAGATTTCAACTTTGAAAAAAGTCAGTTAAACGGGGAAGCCTGGGTAACGTTAACACCCCATTTTTATAAGGTTAACAAAGTTGTTTTAGATGCTAAGTCATTTAATATTTATGAAGTAAAAGTTAACAATGCAAAAGCCGGCTATAATTATTCAGAAAATGAATTAACCATAGAGCTGGACAAAGCTTATAAAAAGGGAGAAGAATACACGGTATACATAAAATATACGGCAAAACCTGAAGAAGTCACCCAACAAGGAAGCGAAAATATTACGGATGCAAAAGGTTTGTATTTTATTGATCCAAAAGAAGAAGATCCTGATAAGCCAACACAAATTTGGACACAAGGCGAAACAGAATCCAGCAGTTGCTGGTTTCCCACTATTGATTCCCCAAACCAAAAAACAACCCAGGAAATTTATATGACAGTTCCGGATAAATTTGTGACACTTTCAAACGGAACATTAAAAAGTCAGACAAAAAACCCAAACGGAACAAGAACCGATTACTGGAAAATGGATCAAAAACATGCACCATATCTCGTTTTTATGGGTGTTGGTGAATTTAGCATAGTAAAAGATTCATGGAATGGAATAGAAGTTAATTATTATGTTGAACCGGAATTTGCGCTTGAAGCCAAAGCCATTTTCGGAAATACTCCTGAAATGATTACTTTTTATTCAACGCTAACCGGAATTCCTTACCCTTGGGATAAATACAGCCAAATTGTGGTTAGGGATTATGTAAGTGGTGCCATGGAAAATACCACAGCAGTTGTTCATGCCGAAAACGCGCATCAAAAAAAAGGACAATTAATTGATAATAACGAATGGGAAAGTACCATTGCACATGAATTGTTTCACCATTGGTTTGGGGATTTGGTCACTTCTGAAAGCTGGTCTAATTTAACCGTAAACGAATCATTTGCAACCTATAGTGTTTATTTGTGGTTTGCCCATAAATACGGTAAAGACAAGGCTGATGCAAATATGTACAGCGATGTTCAAACCTATATGCAAAGTAAGAGTGAAGATAAAGATTTGGTGCGTTTTTATTATTTGGACAGGGAAGATATGTTTGACACGGTAAGTTACCATAAAGGAAATGCCATTTTACACATGTTACGTGACATTTTGGGCGATGATGCCTTTTTCCAAGGAATGAATACCTATTTAACGGAGCATAAATATGGAACTGCAGAAGCCCAAGATCTTCGTTTGGCATTTGAAAAAGTGAGCGGAAAAGATTTAAATTGGTTTTTTAACCAGTGGTATTATGGAAACGGACATATAAAAATGAACGTTACCTACGATTACAATACCATCAACAAAACGGTTACCGTTAACGTCAATCAGAAAGGAAATATATTTAAATTTCCTTTATCTATTGATATTTATGAAGAAAGCGGAAAAACAAGCCATAATGTTTGGGTTGAAAACGCGCAAAATTCATTTACATTCTCATTTAACAAATTGCCTAAATTAATTAATATCGACGCAAAACATGTGTTGTTGGCAGAAATTGCTGAGAAAAAAACTTTGGAGGAATATATTTACCAATTTAACAATGCGCCTCATTATTTAGACAGAAGGTTGTCTTTGGAAGAGATTTCAAAAAACCAATCAAATAAAGAAGCTTTTAATACCTTAATTAAGGCGCTTAACGATCCTTATTATGAAATTAGAGTATTGGCATTGGAAAATATTGATTTATTTCAAAAATACAATAAAAAGGAAGCCATTGACAAAATAGTGAATTTGGCGCAATTCGATCCAAAAACATTGGTGCAGGCAGCCGCCATTGGCATAATTGGCAAATTAATTGACCCTATCTATAAGCCGCTATTTGAAAAAGGAATGACTAGTGAAAGCTATTCAGTTACCGGGAATTCACTGACATCTTTATACTTAATTGATAAACAAGCAGCTATTGCTAAGGTAAATTCATTGAGTGAAGATACCAAAGATTATTTGGCTGACGCCATTACCACTATTTATATTAGGGAAAAGGACAAAACAAAGCTTCCTTTCATCGCCAAACACCTTTTAAAAGGTCTATTTTTAACAGAAGATAAAAGAACCCAGCAAACTTATGGAGAAGCATTTAAATGGATTTCAGAAAGCGATAATATAGAAGCTATAACAAATTTAACAAACGATTTTGTAAAATTGGGACTGCAATACAAAAAATACAATTTCGATAAAATGAGCGTAAATATGCTAAATCAATTGGTATATACACAGCAACAATCAAAAAGCAGCAATAAAAACGAGTTAATTCTTATATTAAAAACAGGGATATCAAAATTGATTGAATAAGAATTTAACGAAAAGTTAATCAAAAGCTTCTGTATTTACAGAGGCTTTTTTTATGGTAAATAATTTTTAAAATTACCATTTCTATAAAAAATAACTATTCGCTCAATTTCCTGATTTAAATGATCGCTGACAATAGATTTTGTTATTGCTTTTGGTTCCTCTTTTTTTGTTTCAGGTTCTTTAGTAGTCGAAAATAGTGTAGGAGCAGACTCCTTAATTTCGACCTGCTTAGGAAAATGTCCAACTCCATTTAATAGCCAATATAATTCAACTTCAGGAAATTCTTTTAAAATCTTCAACACAAATTCAAGACTGGGTTTATTTCTTCCGGAAAGAATATGGGAAATACTGGACCGTTGTACTTCTATTTTTTCCGCCAATAAAGCGGCAGATATTTCATAATAATCCATAAGGATATTCAGTCGTTTCGCAAATTGCTCAATGTTTACCATTGTAAATTATATTTTAGTTACAAATGTAATCATTTTAATATTAATTCACAAATTAGAAGTTACATCTTAATTTATCATGTTAAAATATATTTAAGCATAGGTTTATATTAAACTAGTTATTTAATTCAATTATAGTGTTATATGTGTTTAATATCAACTTTTATTATAGTGATTGTTCAGCAAGAGTGAGTAGCCTTTCTATTTGAGGAAAACTTGATTACAATTGTATAATCACCCTCCATATTTACTGTTTACAAATGTAAACAATCTTATATTTACTTTTGTAACATGAAATTGACAGACGTAAAAACCTTAGAGCTTTGGTATTTGGAAAATTTTGAAAAAAATTTAAAAGGAAGAAGAATTTTATTTGATGATATAGATCCATTACTTCAAAAGTTATCCGCAAAATTTAAAAAGGAAATTTTAGGCTATTCGGAAAACAACCTCCCTATTTATAAAATTTCTATAGGAACCGGTAAAACAAAAATTTTAATCTGGTCACAAATGCATGGGAATGAAAGCACAGGAACAAAGGCCTTATTCGACTTGTTTAATTTTTTCGAAAAAAGCAATACTGAATTGTCAAAAATAACGGAATCCATCTTAAAAAGTTGCACAATTCAGTTTATTCCATTGTTAAACCCCGATGGAGCCATTAAATTTACCAGAGAAAATGCCAATAATATCGATTTAAATCGAGATGCTGTTGAGAGAAAGGCTAAGGAAAGTAGACTGCTCCGGACCGTTTTAGATAATTTCAACCCTAAATTTTGTTTCAACTTACACGACCAACGTTCTATTTTTAATGTTGAGGGCACGCAAAATCCTGCTACGATATCTTTTTTGGCACCTTCCGAAGATGTTGACAGAACAGTTACGAAAGGAAGAAAAGAAACAATGAGCGTTATTGTAGCCATGAATCGTTTATTACAACAAGTTATTCCTAATCAAATTGGACGCTATACCGATGAATTTTACCCGACAGCAACTGGTGATAATTTTCAAAAATTGGGACATAATACCGTATTAATAGAAGCAGGGCATTTTAAAGACGATTATCAACGAGAAATTACAAGGAAATATAATTTTTACGCACTCCTGCAAGCACTCTATTTTATTGGAACAGAAAAAATTTACGATAATTATGAGTCATACCATGACATTCCCAACAATGACACTAAGTTTTTAGATATAATTTATAAAAATATAAAAATTACTGAAAATAATAGTATTCAAATTGTTGATATTGGTATTCAGCTAAAATTCAAAGTGATAGCATCTAAACTTGTAATGTACAAACACATTGAAAAAGTGGGGGATTTATCAGATTATTATTCGTATAACCATATAAATGCAGAAAATTTAGATATTAAGGAATTAGAATTGTCAAATTCGTAAATATATTATCTATTTATCGATTTTTTTTTAATAAATTTGTACTTTATTATTTTATCTTAAACAAAGTAGTTATTATGAAAAAATTTATACTTGATGAAATTGATCATCAAATATTAGATATTCTTATCGAAAATGCAAGAACACCATTTACCGATATAGCCAAAAAATTAGTGGTTTCCGCAGGAACAATCCACGTTAGGGTTAAGAAAATGGAAGATGAAGGGATTATTAAAGGTTCAACCTTAACGCTTGATTATGAAAAAATGGGTTATTCATTTATCTCACACGTAGGTATCTATTTAGACAAAACTTCAAAAACAAAGCAGGTTATCAGCGAATTAAAGAAAATCCCCAATATCACCATTGCTTATATTACTGCCGGGAAATATAATATTTTCTGCAAAATTAGAGCTAAAGATACCACACACGCAAAAGAAATAATTTTTGAAATTGACGATATTGACGGCGTTTCAAGAACTGAAACAATGATTTCCTTGGAAGAAAGCATTAATGACAAAACACGTTTAATGCATTCCATATTTAAGGAAGTTTAATTGAAATCAAATAGCTGAAAATACCTTATTATTTTTTATAATAGGGTATTTTTGTTTCATAGCATTAGTATTATCTTTGATATAATTATTCATTTTTAATGGACACAATTAACAACACTTTTGGTAAAATGATTTTCAACCGCGAAAATTACTCAGATAAACAATTAATCGATTTATATAAATCCCTTCTTAAACCTCGATTGATAGAAGAGAAAATGTTAATTCTATTGCGTCAGGGCAAAATTTCCAAATGGTTTTCGGGTATTGGGCAAGAAGCTATTTCAGTGGGCATAACAAACGCATTAAATTTTGATGAGTATATTTTGCCGATGCACCGAAATTTAGGGGTTTTCACTTCAAGAAATATTCCGTTACACAGACTGTTTTCTCAATGGCAGGGTAAAAAAAGCGGGTTTAGTAAAGGTCGTGAACGCTCATTTCATTTTGGAACCCAGGAATATAAAATTGTGGGCATGATCTCACATTTGGGTCCGCAATTTGGGATCGCAAATGGGATTGCATTAGGCAATTTACTTAAAAATGAACCTAAAGTCACTGCTGTTTTTTCTGGAGAAGGCGGTACCAGTGAAGGTGATTTTCATGAAGCCTTGAATGTGGCTTCTGTCTGGGATTTACCGGTGCTTTTTTGTATTGAAAATAATGGATATGGTCTATCAACTCCTGTAAGCCAACAGTTTAATTGTGAAAATATTGCAGATAAAGGAATTGGATACGGAATGGAAAGCCATATTATAGATGGAAATAACATTTTGGAAATTCATTCAAAAGTGAGTGAAATTGCCAAAAGCCTGCGAATAAATCCGCGTCCGGTACTTCTTGAATTTAAAACTTTTAGAATGCGTGGCCATGAAGAGGCTAGTGGGATGAAATATATTCCGCAGGAATTGATCAATGAATGGGGAGAAAAAGATCCCATTAAAAATTATCATGCGTTTTTGAAAGAACAAAATATGCTTTCCGATGAAATGGATGCTTTAATTAAGGAGGAAATTGTTGACGAAATTAATGAACATTTAAAAACAGCTTTTGCTGAAGAAGAGATTTCTTCAACCATTGAAAATGAATTAGCCGATGTGTACAAACATCAAAATTATAAGGAAACTTTACCTTTAACCAAAACTTCAAATATTAGATTCATTGATGCTGTATCTCAAGGTTTAAGACAAAGTATGGAGCGCTTTGATAAGTTGATCATCATGGGGCAGGATATTGCAGAATATGGCGGTGCTTTTAAAATTACTGAAGGGTTTTTAGAACAATTTGGAGCAGCCAGAATTCGGAATACACCCATTTGTGAATCCACCATTATTGAATCGGCTTACGGACTTTCTATCAACGGATATAAATCGGTGGTGGAATTACAATTTTCTGATTTTGTGACTTCCGGGTTTAATCCGGTCATTAATTTATTTGCAAAATCATATTATCGCTGGAATCAAATTGCTGATGTTGTATTGCGTATGCCTTGCGGCGGCGGACTAGGAGCAGGGCCGTTTCACAGCCAGACCAATGAAGCCTGGTTTACAAAAACCCCCGGACTAAAAGTGGTTTATCCTGCATTTCCTTATGATGCAAAAGGTTTGTTGGCTACTTCAATAGAAGATGAAAATCCAGTATTATTTTTTGAACACAAAGCATTGTACAGATCGGTTTATCAGGATGTTCCTACAGATTATTATACCATTCCTTTAGGTAAAGCTTCTTTATTACAAGAGGGTAACGACTTAAGTATTATTACTTATGGTGCCGGCGTGCATTGGGCGTTAAACGAAGTTAAAGAACACCAAATCTCAGCCGATATCATCGATTTGAGAACTTTGCAACCATTAGATACAGAAGCTATTTACAAATCGGTTAGAAAAACCGGAAAGGCTTTAATTTTGCATGAAGACACGTTGTTTGGTGGCATTGCATCAGATTTAGCGGCATTAATCACAGAAAATTGCTTTAACTATTTAGATGCTCCGGTAAAACGCTTAGGCAGTTTAGAAACTCCAATACCGTTTGCCAAAAACCTGGAAGATCAGTTTTTACCTAAGAACCGTTTACATAGTGAAATAATTGACCTGTTAAATTACTGATTATAGAAAACTAAATTTGATTTTCATCATATGAAATAAGTCATTTTTTTCTACTTTATTTATATTTCTCCCTAATTAACTTTAAGGAGCTAAATTATTTACAGCTGTTTTTTCCTTGTTCAGTCAACTTTAAAAATAAAAAATTTTAAAACTATAAATTTGGTGGTATAAACTGATATCTATCATTGCTTGTAATGATGAGCATCATTGTAATCATAATACCTTAAGAATAAATTTGCTCATTATTAACCATTAAATTATTTAGTTATGTCATTAGTACAATTTAACAGACGTCTTCCAATATTTGACAGAATGTTTCCTGAAATTTCAGACATTACTGACAACATGTTGACCGAAGATTTATTTCAAAGAGACAACTGGATGCCAGCAGTTAATGTAAAAGAACACAATAAAGACTTTGAAATTGAAGTTGCTGCGCCAGGCTTTACAAAAAAAGATTTTGAAGTTTCAATTTCTGATGATATTTTAACAATTTCGGCTGAAAGTAAGAGGGAAATGGAAGAAAAAGAGGAAAATTATTCTCGTAAGGAGTTTTCCTGTAATTCATTTAACAGAACTTTCACTTTGCCAAAAAGTGTAGATCTCAAAAATAAAATTAAAGCGAATTATGAGAACGGTGTATTGTTAATTCATTTAGAAAAATTAGAAGCTTCAAAAACTGGAGAAAAGAAAAAAATAATTGAAATAAGCTAATTTTCTTCTCAAAATCCGCGAAGTTAACACTTTCCGGATTCTTTAACCTAAATATGGGAAAAATGGAAAGAAATCAGTTGACCTAAAAAGAAAAAACTACAAATTTTGAAATCACTATCGAGCGTTTACACTCCAAAGCCCAACAATGGATTTCAGAAATTGAGTTTATTGAAATTGAACAAAATTTTCTAAAGGAATTACTTGCCGAGCACATTATTGGGTTATGTATAACCTATAATTATGCGCAGGCACAGTGTAAAGTATAATTAATTTATATGCCGTTTTCAACTTTTGGTTCTTTGAAATTTTTATGTGAGTTAAAAACAAATTATGGTTTAATACATTGTGGACGTGACAATTGAAAAACATAAGATGTTAATAATATATTAAAACACAGCTAAAAACAGGGTTGTTTTATTTGGGGTGAAATGAAACCTTACTTAGTGTGTTTACATAAAATTTTCAAGCAGCAGGTCTGTATAAACCAGAATTTGAAAACGGTTTTTTTTAATAATTCCGTTTTCAATCTTTCAGTTTTTTGAAATTTTGTATGGTATAATAAGAAAATGTTTAATAAACACCAATGATTTTAATATTGGGGATTACAATGATGCACTATACAAATAGGAGTAATAATTTTTATAAATCATTTTGCTGTTTATGAGGGTATTATTAATGGGATATGGGATGATACTCCATTTAAATGACATTCAGTTTATAAATATATAAAAAGAGAAAGTGCAAGAATTGAAGATTGAAAACGGTTTATTATTTGCTAAAAATCCCAATCAAATATTTTAAAAACTTTTCCCCAGTCATTTGGCAGCATCGCCGTTAAGTCAATAACCTCATCGGATATAGGTTGCGTAAAATGAAGTGAATATGCGTGTAAGAATAAATTTTCACAGTCAAATTCATTTTCAAACATTCTGTTGTGAAATCGATCTCCATATTTGTAATCACCAACGATAGGATGGCTGATCTTGTTCATGTGGATTCTTAATTGGTGCATTCTTCCTGTTGATGGCGTTAATTTAACCAGACTGTAACGTGAATTTTCATAAGGAATTACCGGAATATCAAGAAGTTTTGTATGAATGGGTTCACAAAATGTTTCCGCATCTTTATATACATTGGTATCAGGATTTTTAACCGGAGAGGTTATTGAAACTGATAAATCTACAAATCCGCGAACAATTCCCAAATAGGTTTTTTGAATTTGATTGGCGTTAAATAACTCCTGAAACACAGAAACATTTTCTTTTTGCTTTGCCAACATTAAAATGCCCGATGTTTTCCTGTCCAACCTGTGAACAGGATAAAAATGGAATCCGAATTGCGCGTAAAGCAAATCTAATAAGGTTTCGTCTTTAATATTTCGCGCATAATAGGAATTGTGAATAAGCACATTGTTGGGTTTATTTACAATGATAATATGGTTGTCTTCAAAAAGAATTTCAATTTTCATGTTGCAAATATACGCGTAAAAAGGATGGTTATAATGTGCTTGTTATTTTATCAGGAAAGACCCTAATAAAGCGTAATTCTTAACGATTACAGCTATTTTAATACATCTTTAACATTAAAGATGTGTGAATTTTGCAACTAATAACAAAAAATATGTAACTTTATTAAACTTATTATTTCGCAACTTTGCAGTATATAATTTCAACATTTAAAAACAATCATAAGATGAAAAAAATAATAGTATTTGTACTTTTAGCTTCCATGGTCATTTCTTGTGGAACTCCAAAAACGGTTATACAGTCCAAAAAAGTAATTAAAGGATATTGGTCATTAAGCCAAATTTCTTATAGTGAACCGGGAACATTTGATGTAACCTTATTTAATGACGCTTCCAAAGAATGTTTCATAGGAAGTACATGGCGTTTTATTCCGAATAACAATACCGGGATATACACCATTAATGATGCACATTGTGTACCAACCGGTGAACGTAATTTCAATTTTACCATTCAGGAAATTGATGCCACTACCGGACTTTATGATTTCTTGTTAAAACCAACGGATGCAAAACAAAATTCTGAAGACAATGCAGGTTTCAGACTTCAGTTGACACAATTGACAGAAACTACTATGATATGGGAACAGACCGTTTCATTAGAAGGTAAAGCTTTTAAAATTTATATGAACTTTAATAAAATAAACGAATAATGAGAACATTCTTTAAAAAAACAGCATTAGTGGCCCTAACAGTAGTACTTGTAGCCGGCCTAAGTAGTTGTGAAGCTACCAAAAACGCAAATAACGCTCAAAAAGGTGCCGTAATCGGAACTGCCGGAGGTGCTATATTGGGCGCTATTATAGGAAATAACACAGGTAAAAAAGGTAGTGGAGGAGAGCTTGGTGCCGTTATTGGTGGTGTTGTTGGCGGAACTGCAGGAGTACTTATTGGAAATAAAATGGACAAACAAGCTCAAAAAATTGAGGAAGAAATTCCTGGAGCTAAAGTTGAACGTATTGATGATGGTATTTTGGTAACATTTGATGAAAATAGTGGTGTTCATTTTGAAACTGAAAAATACAATATCAATGCGACTTCCGAAGTATTGCTTACCAAATTAGCAAATATTTTAAAAGAATATCCTGATACAGATGTACTTGTGGTTGGACATACAGACAGTTCTGGTTCAGCATCATACAATATGACGCTTTCTGAAAAAAGAGCTTATGCAGTAACCAATTACTTTGTGAATAATAAAGGATTGAGTTCAGGACGTTTTACAACCACTTGGTTTGGTGAGGATCAACCAATTGCTGACAATGATACAGCTGAAGGTCGCGCTCAAAACCGTAGGGTAAATATCGCAATCGTTCCAAATGACAAAATGATTGATGATGCTAAAAAAGAAGCTGGCCAAAACTAATAACCCCATTGCACTGAAAAAGCCCGAAACAATTTGTTTCGGGCTTTTTTTTGTTTAAAATTTAAACGAATCAAATCTTCAAATTTATTTGTAGTGCATAATAATTAATAAACTATTCAATTAAACAATAAAACGCCTCATCAATTAATATGAATTATACCTAACTTACACCCCTTAAATTATAAGAATTGCAAGACATCATTGACATCGTTATTCAACCCCAATTATCGTGGTTAAACTGGTTTTTGGCCTTTTTAGCAGCATTATTACTGGGCATGGGAAAAGCAGGAATTAAAGGAATAGGCGTACTTATCGTTACTTTAATGGCTATCGTATTTGGTGGAAAAGCTTCTACAGGGATCTTAATCCCTTTAATGATTGTTGTTGATATCTTAGCCGTTGTATATTATCATAGAGATACACAGTGGAAGTTATTGTTGAAATTATTGCCTACTATGATTTTAGGTGTATTGATAGGGGTGTGGTTTGGAAATGACATTTCTGAGAAATTATTTAAACAGGTTATGGCCATTTTTATTATTATAACGGTGATTATGATGGTTTGGATGGATCAAAAAAAGAAAATAGGAGTTCCAAAACATTGGTTGTTCGCCAGCAGTATGGGACTTTTATCGGGAATTACATCCATGATTGGAAACTTGGCGGGCTCTTTTGTCAATGTCTTTTTTTTAGCCATTCGCTTGCCTAAAAACGAATTTATAGGAACTGCAGCCTGGCTGTTTTTAATTATCAATGTATTTAAACTGCCTTTCCATATTTTTGTATGGAAAACAGTTACTACTGAAACGCTTTTGCTCAATTTATTTTTGATTCCTGGAATTTTAATAGGCTTTTTTACCGGTGTGATGCTTGTTAAATTATTAAACAATGAAGTATATCGTAAATTTATTATGGTTGTAACTGCTGTGGGAGCATTATTAATGCTTTTTAGATAATTTAAAATTAAATACTTATGGAAGAACATTTTTTTCAGTGTCCTTATTGTTGGGAAGAAGTTTCTATATTATTGGATACCTCAGTAACAAATCAAATTTATATTGAAGATTGTGAAGTATGCTGTAATCCTTTGGAATTTGCCGTGAAATTTGAAAACGAACAATTAACCAGTTTTTCAGTGCAACAATCTCAATAATACCTCAAATTAGTTAGATCCAATCGCTTGTTTTAATTGCGAAACAGTTTGCATTCCGGATTGTCGCCAAGTTTGTTTTCCGTGCTTAAACACCATAAAAGTTGGTACTCCCTGAACTTGATAATGTGCTGCCAATGATTGATTTGTATCAATATTAATTTTGATAATACGAACCTTGTCTTTTAATTCCCCTTTTAATTGTTTTAAAACAGGAGCCATATTTTTACACGGAGCACACCAATCTGCATAAAAATCGACTAAAACAGGAACCTCATGATTGACTATTTCTTGAAATGATTTTTTCATGTAGCGTGTATTTTAAATTTACTTAAAGTTACAAAAAGAACTATAATTGGGGCGCGTATTAATTAAAAAGTTTAGTTGATTTTGTGAGATAATTAGCGTTATTGAGTAAAAACCGCAAATTAATAGGAGGAAGTGCCTTCTGTTTTTTTTAAAGATCTCAAACCGACTTAAAGCTTATTCTCAATAACATTAGGATCAACATTTTTTGTATATACTTTTAAATAAACCAACACAAGAAGCGCCAATGAGCTGCAAAATAAAAATCCATAAAATATAGGCAAGGCCGTATCGGAAACGAATCTGCCTATAAAAATACTCATAGGAACAGCCATCATAGTAGAAATAAATCCGGTAATTGCCGCGCCAATCCCTGCAATATGACCAACAGGTTCCATAGCCAAAGCTCTTAAATTTCCAAATAAAAATCCGATAGCAAAAAATTGCATGGCGAAGAAAGACAACAAAACACCAACATTGGGGTTTGCTGCACCATGAAATAATACAATGTAAAGAAGAGAAACGCCAAAAAATGCGCTCAATGAAACGGTCACCATTTTTTCCATTCCATATTTGATAACCAGTGTTCCGTTTAAAAAAGTGGCGGAACCAATGGCAATTGCCAATCCGGCAAATATATACGGAAACTGTTCTTTTAAATCATATTGGATCTGAAAAATTTGTTGGGCGGTACTTAAATAAACCATAAAAGAACCCGTTACAAAACCGGCAATAACGGTAAAACCAATCGTTCTTTTGGCTTTCATAATTTCTTTGAAGCCGTTCACAAAAATATGGTTTGTTAATTTTACACGGTGCGCTTTGTCCAAAGTTTCAGGTTGTCTTTTCCAAAACCAAAATGAAACCAATACGCTGAATATTAGCTGAATATAAAAGATAGCCTGCCAATTGTAGTGATCCAGCACAAATTTACCCAAAGCAGGAGCAATGATAGGTACAAAAATAAATACAACCGTAATAAACGACATAATACGTGCCATATAATCACCGCTATAGGTATCACGAACCATGGCAATACTGATAGTTCTTGGTGCTGAAAGCCCAATTCCCTGTAAAATTCTTCCTAAAATCATCATTTCCAGACTTTCAGAAAACACACAGATAAAACTGGCAATGATAAACAAACCAAATCCCATATAAACAATGGGTTTTCTGCCTAAACTGTCTGATATTGGACCAAAAAATAGCGGACCAAGACCAAGTCCCAGGAAAATCATGGTGATTAATAATTGATTGTCAACAACTTGAGTGATGCCAATAGAGATCCCAATATATTCTAAAGCAGGCAGTAATGCGTCTATGGCCAATGCGACAATAGACATCAAAGATGCCATGAGTGCTATGAATTCAAATTGGGATGGACTCCTTTTTAACATTTTGCAAATGTACAGCAATTGAATTTATGATTATGTGATACTTTAATAGTTTAAATTGATCTGTAAATAAGAATTTGTAATTTGCAGGGTAAAAAATGAAACATATGAACATACAATCACTAAAGGAACATATTAAAGACGTTGATATTTATATTTTGGATCAGATTTTAAAAGATCGTTATCAACCGAAAGCTAAGATTTTAGATGTCGGTTGCGGTAATGGCCGAAACTTAAAATGGTTTTATCAAGCCGGTTTTAAAATATATGGCATTGATCCAAATATGGAACGAGTGAACCAGTGTATAGAATTGTATAAGCTTCAACAAGAAAATTTTATTCAGGGAACTGTAGAGAAAATGCCTTATGAATCAAATAGTTTTGATCATGTGATTTGCGTTGCTGTATTGCATTTTGCCGCAGATTTAAACCATTTTTACATTATGTTTGAAGAATTACTTAGAATATTGAAACCTCAGGGAACTTTATTTATTAGAATCGCTTCAAATTTTGGAATGGAAAACCGCGTTAAATTAATAAGTGCTGGTGTTTACGAAATGCTTGATGGCTCAACCCGGTTTTTATTAACACAGAAAATTCTTGATGATATACAAACGAAATACAGCATCTCATTATTGGAAAACGTAAAAACGACCATAGTCCATAATAAGCGTGCTATGACAACTTTGGTCATGCAAAAGAAGCAAATAGGTAAGGTATTCAATTAATGACTGTTTGGGTTTTCAAATATCCTATTTAACATAATATAAATTATAGTACATTTTGTATTATGGGTTTAGCCAGTGGCTGAAGCTATAATCAAGAAAGATGGCGCGTTGGCCAAATTCCAAAGGTTTAGCCAATTTAATAGTTATTATCGTCTATTGTGATTGTGCTAAATATCCCATAAGCCTTAAATTTCTTTACGATATTCTGTACTTAGGTTAAGAAAGTTTTAAATATGCGATTCTCGTTAAGTGGCTTTAATACTTAATTTGTAATTATAATTTGCCATTATGCTAAATTCTCTTTTATAGTTGATAAATTGGTGTACATTAATGTTAAATTACAGATTTGAAATTGTTCGCTTAAAATTGCTCGATTGCTTTTTAGATAATAGAAAAAGTAACTTCCCTCATTTATTTCAATTGCAGGTAGTATATTTGCCCTAATTATAAATACGACACAAAATACTTATTTCTTTAATTCTTATGCCTTTTAAAAAATTACATTCTGATATACAAGAGAAGCTAGAGTATCTCGAAATAGTAACACCTACTCCTTTTCAGAGCAAGAGTATTCCTGTAATAAAAAGTGGATCCAATGTTTATTGCACCGCTGCAAAAGATAGTGGAAAAACAACTACGCTTATACTTACTACCTTGCAAAAATTAAAATATGAGGCAGTTGGAACGCTTCCAAGGGCTATAGTTCTTGTAGAAAATAAGGAAAGAGCCTTAGAATTATATGATGCTTTTTTAACGTATACGCAACATAATTCGTTACGAGTTTATGTAGGGCTTGAACATGTTTATCTTGATTTGCAAAAATCAGAAATCTTTGAAGGTGTAGATATTCTTATTTCCACACCAGAAACAATGAATAAATTGTTCTTATCAAACGGTGTAGGCACCTCTCAATTAATGATATTTAGTGTTGATGACGCTGAGTTTTTAGTTCAAAAAACAGCTTATAATGCGCTGATGTCGATCACTCAAAGTATTGACAAGTGCCAGTATGTGCTATACTCAGAAAAAATGCACCCAATACTAAAACGTTTTGAATCCTATTTTATGGTATACCCTAAAAAAGTCACTATTTAGGATGCCTATGATTTATGACTTATAACAAATAATTTGTTTACTTTAGAAGCTGCTGTATAAAAGTAGCTTTTTTTATTATGGGTGATTTAAAAAAAGGCAGTAAAAAATTATTAAATGCATGGGCTTTTTATGATTGGGCAAATTCAGTGTATACGCTTACTATTGCATCAACAATTTTCCCCATTTTTTATGGAACCTTAAATTTTATTGATGATAATAAAGTGGATATTTTTGGAGTTCAATTAAAAAATACGGCATTAATTTCTTTTGTTACCGCCTTTACATTTCTAGTAGTGGCCTTTACATCTCCTCTACTTTCTGGAATAGCCGATTATGTTGGTAATAAAAAAATGTTCATGCGGTTTTTTTGTTATTTAGGGTCCTTTGGGTGTTTTGGTTTATACTGGTTTAGTTTGGACTATATTTATTTAAGCTTGCTTTTTTATTTTTTTGGCCTTTTAGGGTATTGGGGTAGTTTGGTATTTTATAATTCTTATTTACCTGATATTGCGTTTGAAGAACAACAAGATAAAATAAGTGCCAAAGGCTTTAGCATGGGGTATATAGGTAGTGTTACTTTATTGATATTAAACTTAGCCATGGTAATGAAACCTGAATGGTTTGGTTTTGATATTGGAACGACTGAAGCAGAAAGGAATGCGGCCTCTATTTTAGCTATGCGTACTTCTTTTATTACGGTAGGCTTATGGTGGGTCTTATTTAGCCAGTATTCATTTTATCATTTGCCGAAAGGAGTTCCAACAGGGAATAAAATAAAAAGAAATGTTATTTTTAATGGTATAAATGAATTAAAATTTGTTTGGAAGAGTTTGACTCATAATTTAAGGTTGAAACGATTTTTAAATGCTTTTTTTGTGTATAGTATGGCTGTTCAAACCATTATGTTAGTAGCTGCTTATTTTGGTGAACAAGAGATAAACTGGGGAAGTCAGAGTGAAAAAACTATGGGATTGATTGTGAGTATCTTAATTATTCAGATTGTGGCCGTTTTTGGAGCGATTTTAACTTCAAGATCATCCGCTAAATTTGGGAATATCAACACTTTAATTGGTATAAATATGGTCTGGATGTCCTTGTGTTTCTATGGTTACTTTGTTGAAACTCCTGTTCAATTTTATATTACGGCCAGTTTGGTTGGTTTCGTCATGGGAGGCATTCAATCATTGTCCCGTTCCACATACTCTAAATTTTTACCAAAAACAGCAGATACAACTTCTTATTTCAGCTTTTTTGATGTCGCTGAAAAGATAGGAATTGTAATAGGAATGTTAATTTTTGGGATAATTGATCAAATTACGGGAAGTATGAGAAACTCCATTTTGTTTTTATTTATATTCTTTTTAATAGGTATTATTCTTTTGTTCAAAGTCCCAAAACAAAGTATTGAGGCATAGAAAGAATAAATTCCCTTTTTATTCCTAACTCTTTCAAGTATTCTATATAATTACTAACTGTTCCAACTCCAATTGACTTACACACGGTTTTCTCGGGATATTTCCAAGATTTTGAAGTTTCCCAAATTTTATTAAAAGTGGATTTTGAGATATTATCACTTTTGAACTGAAATATCATTATTTATTTTAAAAGTGATAAATTTAGATTATTATCCATTCCACACACATTACACTTCCCTCCTTTTGTCGTTTCGTATAATAAGTGTTGTATTAACATTGTAGAAGTAACTTTTTGGTATAAAACTTTTCATAATATGAAAATTTACAGGTTGCTTTTAACCAAAGCAAAGTAACATAACGCTAACATTATAGTACATTTTGTATTGTTGGTTTAGCCAGTGGCTGAAGCTATAATCAAGAAAGATGGCGCGCTGGCGAAATTCCACAATGGTTGAATCAATCATAGTTATAATTATATAATAGCTAATGGCGTGCTGGAAAAAAAAGCTACATATATCCCGATAGCTATCGGGATATATGTAGCCTACTTCCTTATTATTTTACTTTCAAAATGTTAATCATACTTTCGTTTTACAATCACCAGTTGATACACACAAGGAATTACTACCAAATTTAAAATTGTAGCCGATAATAATCCGCCTAATATAACTACGGCCATTGGACTTTGTATTTCGCTACCGGGCTCTCCTCCTTTTAAGGCTAATGGTATTAATGCTAAACCTGTGGTAAAGGCTGTCATTAAAATTGGGTTTAATCTGTCTAAAGCTCCTGTTTTTATCAACTGAAACCCTTGCATTCCTTCTTTCCTTAAATCTTCATAACGAGATACTAATAAAATACCGTTACGAGTTGCAATTCCAAACAAACTAATGAAACCAATAGTTGCCGCTATACTGATAATTCCTGAAGTAAAATACACAATCAAGATTCCACCAATTAAGGCCAATGGCAGATTTATTAAGACCACAAACGCCAGTTTTACATCTTTAAATTCGTAATACAACAATAGAAATATAATGGCTATGGCAATAATTGCGGTTACTAAAAGTAATTGAGAAGCTTTGGATTCGCTTTCAAACTGTCCGCCATATTGCACACGGTAGCCTTCAGGCATTGTTACATTATTTGCAACAACCTCCTTTATTTCGTTTACTGCACTTCGCAAATCTCTCCCTTGTACATTAGCCGCCACAACTATTTTACGCTGTACATCTTCACGGTTGATGGTATTTGGACTACTTACCGAAGCAACCGTTGCCAGTTCACCTAATGTTGTTTGACCACCATTTGGAAGACTGATTAAAGTATTTGTGATGTTTTCAATATCATCTCTAAATGGTTTTTCGTATCTAACTACCAAATCAAAATACTGCTGACCTTCATAAATTTCGCCTGCTTCTTCACCTGCAAAAGCAATATCTACTTGCTCCATTAAATCACCGACAGTCATTCCATAAGCCGATAAAATTTGGCGTTTTGGTTTGATACGAATTTGTGGCACTTCAATTTGTTGGTCTACCGCAACATCAGCTAATCCTTCAATATCTTTGATATTTTGCTCCACGCTTTTACCAACTTCAAACAATCTCTGTAAATCTGAACCGAATATTTTAATGGCGATATTAGCGCGTGTTCCAGAAAGCATATGGTCTATACGGTGTGCAATGGGTTGCCCTAAAGTAATATTTACTCCTGGAGCGATACTTAATTTACTTCGGACTTCTTCAAAGAATTCTTCTTTGGTTTTGTCCTTCAAAATAAATGGCACATCAATTTCTGCTGCATTTACACCTTGTGCGTGTTCATCCAATTCGGCACGACCTTGTCTTCGGGTAACAACTTCCACTTCAGGTAAATCCAATAAAATTTGTTCTATTAATTTTCCTGTTTTGTTGCTTTCTTCTAAAGACATTCCCGGTGGACCTACAACACTAATTACCAAAGAACCCTCATTAAATTCTGGTAAAAAGCTTCTTCCTAATTGTGTTAAAACGAAAAGGCTAATGATAAACACTACTACCGTTACACCAATAACTGTTTTAGGAATTTTTACTGCACGTTGTAATATATGAGCATAGTGTTTTTGCAACCAACGTTCTACTTTTGTGCCTTCAGCTCTTTTAGTTAATAGCTTTTCATCATTCAATAAGTAGGAACACAATATTGGTGTTACAGTTACTGCAACAATTAATGATGTTAATACCGAAGTTACAAATGCGATCCCTAATGGTTTTAGCAAACGCCCTTCCATACCGCTTAAAAAGAACAGAGGGATAAAAGACACGATGATAATCAAGGTTGCAATAATGATAGAACTTCTTATTTCTACGGAAGCATCACGTACCACTGTTAAGGTAGATTCGCGTTCATCTTTTGGCTTTCTAATGTTTTCACGTAAGCGTTTATACACATTCTCTACATCAATAATAGCATCATCAACCAACGCACCAATCGCGATTGCCATTCCACCTAAACTCATTGTATTAATGGTATAACCCAACCATTTTAAGATGATGATTGATACCAATAATGAAATTGGAATTGCCAGTAATGAAATAAGCGTAGTTCTCCAATTCATTAAAAAGATGAATAAGATTATCATTACAAAAAAGGCACCTTCTAACAAAGTTTGATTCAAATTACTTATAGAAGCCTTAATAAAATCGGATTGTCTAAAAATATGACTTTTGATATTGACACCCTTTGGCAATGTTTTTTCTAAATCGGCAATAGCTTCATCCAACCGGTCTGTTAATTCCAATGTGTTAACATCGGGTTGTTTTGAAACAGTTAAAATAATCGCAGGATTTGCATTTAAAGAACCATCCCCAATTTTATCGGAAGCACCAATTTTAACGGTTGCCACATCTTTTATTTTGATGGTTTGACCGTTGACTTGTTTTAAGACAGCTTCCTGTAAATCATCTAAAGCATACGCTCTACCACTTCCTTTAATAATATACTCATTACCATATTGATTGATAATACCACCAGGTGCATTTACATTGGCTTCCTTAACGTGTTTTACCAATTCAGTAAGACTTACATTGTAATGCTTCATCTTTTCAGGATTGGCAAATACTTGGTATTGTTTATAATCGCCACCAATAACTACTACATTGGCAATACCACCAATTGCTTTTATACGTGGTCTAATTGTCCAATCGGACAAGGTTCTTAATTCCATTGGCGATAGACTATCGGACGTTACGCCCAAGAGCATTATTTCTCCCATAATGGATGAAATAGGTGCCATAGTTGGTGCTCCAATACCTTCGGGTAAATTTTCCCGAACCATTGGAATGCGTTCATTTACAATTTGACGTGCCCGATAAATATCTGTTCCCCATTCAAATTCTACCCAAACAATTGAAATTCCTGCTGCAGATGAAGAACGTATTCTTCGCACATTTGGTGAGCCGTTTAAGGCTGTTTCAAGTTGATAGGTGACTAATTTTTCTACTTCTTCAGATTCCATTCCGTGCGCTTCTGTAAGAATGGTTACTGTAGGTGCTGTAAGGTCTGGGAACACATCTACGTTCATTGTGCGAGCATAGTACATACCCAACATACTCAATGCAACCGATCCCAATAGAATGAGTAGTCTATTTTGAAGTGAAATTGATAATATTTTGTTTAACATATTTTATTAATTTTTAATGTTGAATTGTCAATTTTGAATTGAGTCTTGAGACGTTTTAACAATAGAAGTAAGGATTCTAATCAATTCTTCTACTTGAGCCAACATACTTGAAATTTCTACATCCACAATTTGACTATGTTGGATAAGTCTTAACCAGTATTTTGTCTCACGCGCCTCCTTTGACGAAATTGACATTTTATGAATAAAATCACGCTTACTAAAGCCTGCCATCGCCTCCTCAACATTTGCACCTATGCTTGTGCCACTTCTTAATATTTGTTTAGAAAGCACATACTCATTTTGAGCCTTCATTTGCTTATATAGCTCATAATATCCAAAGCAAACTCAAAGGACTTGGTTAAAATGATATTGTCTTTTTCTTTATTCATCATTTAAAATTTTCAATTCAAAATTCATTTAATTATTAATGTTCGTGACCGTGTGCAGGTGTTGAACCCGACATTGAAGCCATTTTAACTTGATATGTTCCTGTTGTAACTACCACTTCGCCTACTTCTAATCCTTGGAGTATTTCTACATTTTCGCCATTTCGTTTGCCAATTTTTACAGATCGCCTTTCAAAACTTTCACCTGAAAGCTGAACCATTACTGAATAACTACCGTAGTCCTCCAATAAAGCATTAACAGGAATCATTGTTTTTTGAATAGCATTTCCCATCGCAATTTGCACTTGTGTCAAACTTCCTTCCGGCATATTTATAGCTGCATTTACTTGCGCAAAAACTGAAATCAATGGTTTTTCACGATCTACATCTTTACTAATTGAAAGTATTGCTCCTCCATCTTTTGTTACATTTGTCCAATGACCATCTTTAGTTTGATACCAAATGCCTTGCATATTTTCCATTGTTAGTCCGTAATTTGGTGCAATTTGGGTTTTTAATACTTTGGATTGATTCGTTCCAATAACTAGCAGTGCAACTCCTTGTTCTACATAATCGCCATTAGAAATGTTAATGGATTTAATGAAGCCATTAAAAGGTGCACGAATCTGTTTACTTCCTCCTGAAACCCCTGATGACAGGGTTTGATAATTAGATTTTGCAATTGAGTAGTTACTTTCAACCTTTTCAAATTCAGCTTTTGAGATAATTTTTGATTCGTATAATTCCTTTTTACGTTCGTAATCCGCCCTTGACTGTTCAAAATTTGCCTTTGCATTGGCAATTTCAGTACTCAAATTATTAGATGACAAACCCCTACTGCTTAAATTCATTAATAACTGGCCTTGTTTCACTTGTGCACCTTCTGTAAGATTGCTAACCGCAAAATCAACAACTCCGTTTGATTTAGCGACTAATGATTTTACAGAACCTGGTGATGGCATCCAAACACCAGAAGTGTTAATCACATCGTAAATTTTACCAGAAACCACAGGGGCAGTTTGAAAATCAATTTTCCATGCTTGTTCTTTCAAAAATGAAATGCTTCCATCATCTTCGGCAGTACCTAAAACTTTTATAGCCTCTTCAGTATTGGCAAAAACAGTAATACCATCTATTGTGATTTTATCAGAATATTCAGGTGTTTTTAATTCAAAAACAAGTTGGTAAGTTCCTGCTTCTTTAGGTTGAATTGTGGGCGAAAATATGCCTGGTGATGAAGGTGCATCAACAGTGTTGCGTATGCCTTTACCGTCTTTTATCAAACTTACTGTTACCGAACCCTCACTAACTGGTTGGTGCTTATCTAATACAGTAAAATGAGCTGCGAAACGACTTGGGTTACCCACTATTAAGGCAGGGAACTCTACAAATAATTCGGTTTTATCCGTCCATATGGTATGGTCTAATCGAGGAATTTCTTCACCCAGGTGACTACCATCGGCATTGTGTGCGTGTGCATCTTCTGCCTTGTTATTACAAGACATTGCCAAAAAGGCAAGCACTATGATTATATATTTCATGTGTTTATATTTATCGTTTTTCAATTGGTCACCTGCAACATCCATATAATGATTCACTTATGTAATTATGATTTTAGTTATGGATGTTTCATCTTTTATCTCTATTTATTTTTTAGTGTTTGTGTTGCTCTTCACTATTATCGTGTGAATGGGTCTCTTCTTTAATTTGTAAAGAATCTTTTTCAACCGTAAATTCTTCTTGCTCAACGGTTTCATCGTGCATATGATTTCCATCAGCATCGTGTTCGTGACCGTGCTCTTCTGTAGTTTCTGATTTAGATTTTGTGTCTTTACAGGATGTTAGTGTAAAAATTGAAACTGTTGCAATTGCGAATAATAATTTTGAAATTTTCATCTGTTTATGTTTTAAATGTTATAATTGATGTTTTAATAATTGTGCCTGAAGCAGTTGTAATTCTTTTTCCATTTGCAGCATTTTATCTGATGCATTTCGGTAAAACTGAAGCTCTACATAGTAATCCATAAATGAATACTCGCCTAACATATAGGCTTTAAATAGCAATTTTTCACTATTTAATCCTGTCATCGTGTGTTGATACTCATTATATTTTTCGAGCATCAATTGATAGCGATTAAAGGTTTCTTGAAATTGCGTGTAAAGCATCGTAGTCATTACTTCATTATTGGATTGCTGATACTCATAATTTGCTTGAGCAGCTTTTACTTTATTTTTACTATTCCATAATGGAATAGTAAGACCTCCATAAAAACCTGAATAATTACTGCCACTAACACCTTGATAATTATATCCTAAAGCTACATTGGGTAAAATCATATTTTTCTCCAATTTTACTTTTTGAAATGAAGCAGCCTCACTCGCCTTTAATTCCAGCAATGAAGGCTCTTTTGCTGATTTTTCTTGCCAAAGATTTTCTGCTGTTTCAATTTCAATGGGTAATATAATTTCGGATGTAAGCACTTCTATTGCTTTTCCTCCATTTAGAGTTTCAAGTTTAGCATTAAGAATCTGGATGTCGCTTTTAATCTGCTCAACTACAAATTGCTCTTGAATCCAGGCAATTTTTGCTTTGTTCAAATCTAAAATCCCTACTTGCTCCTTATTAAATAACGCTTGAATTTGGTTGAAAACCTGTTTATTTTGGGTTCTTCTTTCATTTTCAATATGCTTTTGTTTTTGAAGGAAAGCGATAGCTATAAGAAGTGTTTTTGCATTAAGCAAAAGCTCTTGCCTTTTTTTCGCATAAGTTGTTTGAAGCTGTTGTGCTTTTAAATCATTCCACTTTCCGCGTACTGCATATACTGAAGGAAATTCAAAAGATTGCGAAATTTGATACTCTAAGTATGTTTCCGTGGTATTATCTCCATACGGTAAATAATACCCAGATAGTTCAGGATCTGGCAAATTGTTATCACTCTTATTTTCAAGTTGACGACTTTCAATAAAAGACTGGTAGCCTTTTAGTTCTGTATTATTCTGTTCTATTTCATTAAGTAGTTCATCGATACTTTTGGTTTGTGAAAAACCATTAATAAAAAAGAGGCATCCGAAAATAACGAATACGATTGTTTTATTCATTGTTTGTAATTTTAGATTTAATCTGAATTTTTAATGAGAAATATTACCGCATATTTAGATATGCCAGTATAAGCTATTCCTGTAAGATTAACCTATAGTTGGTGGACCTCGTGAAGTGAGGGATAAAAGAAAAGGATTAAAATAGTTATTAGGAGGTTGATAAACAGCAACCCTTTCAACATCATCATAGTTTACAGATAAGTTATAATAAAGTTGAAATGGTATTTTTACATTCTTTTGAACATTGTGTTTTTTTATATTTCCTTGATGCCTTAGCACTATTTCATCGACTATTACTGAATGAACGTGTACATCCAAGAAAAACGCTAAAAATCCCTTTTTAGTGTTTTTATTTTTTGGGGTATCATGGTGATGCTTATGATTATCACTATGTGCAATAGCTTTATGCGTGTGCGCAACTTCGTATTGGTGATGCAGATGTGGTGCAACCTGATGCAAAAGCAACAGGCTAAATATGCCCAGAAAAAACAAAGATTTTATTTGAATGTGTTTTTGCATCAACGGTAAATATATAAATTAATTTTAATCTTTATATCATTAATTCATTCCACACGACACTTCCCTCCTTTCGTTAGTCATTTTAATAAGTGCTCTATTAACATTGCAGAAGTAACTTTTTGGTAAAATTTTTCATAAAAAGAAAAGGTTAGCTGTAATAGAAAGGTTTAATTACTATTAGTTATATATTGCTATTGTTTACTTTTGTGGTTCCATTGTAATATCGTAAGTATATACCTTAAAAATGAAGCAATTTTCTTTCAACTTAAAACAAATACCATGGTACAACTCTTTTAGAAATAATTTTTTAAGCAATCCAAACAGATTATTGGCTTTTAAGGCAACAACAGTAATAGGAACGCTTGTTATTTTAACGGTGAGTCTTGGATTTCCTTTTTACGCGGTAACTTTAGGTTTAGGTGCCCTTGCAGGAGCCCTTTCTGAAACTGATGATCATCCCAATGGACGTTTAAAGTCTATGGCTTTAAAAATTTTAGGTTTTGCAATATCAAGTTTTTCTGTAGAATTGTTGCAGCCATACCCAATAATATTAGCTATTGGACTTGCTTTATCAACAATTGTTTTTATTTTAATAGGAGGTGTAAGTGAACGTTTTAGAGGGGTGACATTCGGAGCTTTATTGGTTGGAATTTATACGATGATTGGGGTGGAAATAAGTCCTAACTGGTACATACAACCTGTTTTATTGATATCAGGAGCTTTAATTTATGGTATTTTCTCCTACCTGTTATTGCTTTTAAAACCCTATAGTCTTTTAGAAGAACAATTGTCCAGAGGGTTTTCAGCGCTATCCTTATATTTAAATGAAAAATCAAAACTTTTCCCGAGCGATGAGCATGCAGAAAAAGAAATAAGAGCAAAACTGGCTTTATTAAACGTACAGACTGTTGAAGCATTGGAAAGGTGTAAAGGAGTTTTAAACAGTTATGGAGAATCTCTTACAAATCAGCAACCATTAAAACCTTATTTACATTATTTTATGGTGTTGCAAAGTTTACATGAACGAGCGGCATCGAGTCATGAACGCTATGATTTATTAAGTGCCAACCCTTTAAATAGTCAATTAATTGGAGGTATTCGTCAATTACTGCATGAACTGTCATATGCAACTCAAAATTTTGCAGAAAGTTTACTTACAGGAGTTCCCTATAAGCATCCTATGGCTTTAGACTGGTTGGTTAAAACAATCAATGGTATGTTACAAAATAATGAGTTGAAAGCTGCGCATCCCATCAAATTATTGATTCGTAATTTAAGTCAGTCCCATAAAACATTAAAAAGCATTTATAAAAATTATGATACAAATTTACTGCCAGAATTAGAAAAAGATACCCGTACCTATTTTGAGCGATTAAAAGTACAGTTACACATAAATCACCCAAGAATGCGTTATGCTTTAAGATTAAGTGTTTCTTTTTTAATTGGTTATACATTATCAGAGTATTTTCATATAGCAAAAGGAGAATGGATTCTGCTTACCATTTTATTTGTGTTACAGCCCAGCTATAGTGAAACAAGAAGGCGGTTATTACAAAGAACCATAGGAACTTTAGCAGGCGTAGTTATTGGGATTTTAATTATCAGACTGTTCACTTTTTCAGGGCAAATAGTATTAATGCTTACATCGGCCTATTTATTTTTAATCTGGATGAAACGCCGTTATTCAATAGGCGTTATTTTTGTTACCATTTTTGTGTTATGTGCATTTAATATTATAGCCAATAAAGGAGTAGATGTCATGGCACCGCGTTTAATAGATACTTTAATAGGAGCATTTATTTCGTTTATAGTCGTCAGGTTTTTATGGCCAGAGTGGCAATACAAAAAATTACCGGGTTTATTAAGTGAAGCCATACTTAAAAATACAGCTTATTTTAAAGCCATCTTAAATGAGTATCATAAACCAACAACAGATGATTTAACTTATAGAATTGCAAGAAGAGAAGCTCATTTAGCCGATAATGATTTGGTAATGGCTTGGCAAAACATGCAATTAGATCCACAAAAACAGCAACAACTGAAAAATAAGGCCTTTACATTAACCTACTTAAACCACGCTTTACTTTCGTACTTATCGGCATTAGGAGCTCATAGAAATCGGCACCATAAAGATACTTTAGATATGTTAGCGTTTGAAGATCATATTTTAAAAGCTTTAGATGAAGCATTTAACTGGTTAACAACTCAAAATAACAGCAAAATAGAAAATATTGAAGGTGCTTTTGAAGAAATTAGCGCACAATTACTAACCACCAGTAAAGAGGCCACACAAATGCAATATATTTTATTGTACAACATTGTTGAAGTAACTTTACAAATACTTGAGCAAGCAAAACTATTTAAGCTTACGACAAACAGCAACTAAAAGGAATTTTTGAACATAAAGCTTTCACTTCCCTCCTGCGTCGTTTCGTATAAAGTGTTCTATTAATGTAATTTGTTATCTGAATTTTTAAGGGCAACTGACATAATTACCGATTTTAATGATGGCATTCATAAATATTTGAACATTTTAATAAAAACAGGTAGTACCCATGAGTAAAAGGATGAAGCGCTATTTTTATACAGAATACTTGCCAAATGAGCCTATTTTAAAATCATTTCCGGTTTTTGGCTTGGTTTTGGCACATTTAAAAAACGAAGTTAAATTAAATACACAGCGCGTAAAAATTATGCAAAACGTATTTTTAAAATTAAAAAGTGATTTTATGATTCAAGTTAAAGAGAACAACACGGTTAAGGTACATTACATTGGAAAATTATCAGATGGTCAGATTTTTGATAGTTCAGAGGGAAAAGAACCTTTAGAGTTTACTTTAGGACAAGGACGATTGATTCCAGGTTTTGAAAAAGGACTCATCGATATGAAATTAAATGAGAAAAAAACAATTACTATTTCAAAAGAGGAAGCCTATGGTGAACCACACGAAGGACTAATTCAAGAAGTTCAAAAAAGTCAACTTCCACCTGATATGACACCAGAAGTTGGAATGGGGCTTATATCTAAATCTGAAGATGGACAGGAAATGAATTTGGTAATAGTTGAAGTTAAAGAGGAAACTATCATCATAGATGGTAACCATCCATTAGCTGGTAAAGAACTTACTTTTGATCTTGAAGTAGTTGATATCAAAGAATAAAATTTAATATATCTTATTTATAGACCTGACAGTATTTGTTGAATTTATTTCACCATCTCCCGTCAGGTCTTTTTTTGATGTATTAAATTATGTTATGATAAAGAATGAGACAATGAGATATATCAATTTAGAAATGCTCAAAAGACTTCCCTCCTTTCTTTTATCAGTATAATAAGTATCCATTAACATTGCATAAGTAACGCATCAGTTTATGTTTAAATTTAAAGAAACACTAAAAAATTAACAGTTACTTTAAATAATTAAAGTCGCTAATAAAATGAAAATTATAAATAGATATTAGCGGTTAAATGGCTATGAAATATTATTTTTTTAACCTATACCAATGTATATAGCCGAAAAAACTAAAATTAACACCACAAAAATTAATGAGAAAGCAAAAAAGTTCAGATTTGTTTGACGACATACAGGATATTAAAATATTCTGTTATAAGTAAATTTTTTGAGTGAAAAATTTATCCTATTTTTGGCTCTAAAATTTTATCAAATGAAAAAAATAATCTTGCTTATTTTAATCACACTATTGATGATTGACTTAAATGCTCAGACAACAGAAGTTAAATTATACAATCCTGAAGCAGATGCTAAAATGGATATTCAAAACATTGTAACAAAAGCAAATGCTGAAGGAAAACATGTGCTGTTGCAAATTGGTGGAAACTGGTGTAAATGGTGTGTTGCATTTGATAAAAAGGTAACTGGAAATGACACTTTAAAAAGTATTTTAACAAATAAATACATCACCTATCATCTTAATTATTCTAAAGAAAACTGGAACGAAGAACTGTTGGCCGGTCTTGGCTATCCTCAACGCTTCGGTTTTCCGGTATTTGTAGTATTAGATGCTAAGGGAAATAGATTGCATACCCAAAGTAGCGTTTATTTAGAAGAAGGTAAAGGGTATTCAACCAAAGAAGTTCTGGAATTTTTTAATAATTGGACCGCTACTTCTATAGACCCAAAAAGTTATCCTACTAAAAACAGAAGTAAGTTAAATTAATAATTGCTGACAAATCAGCATTGCGGTTATAATTGATTAGGAACCCTTTAAAATAGTGCCAATTGGCGCTATTTTAAAGGGTTCCTAGCATCTTAATTATTTCTAAATCTCAGTATAAAAGGAAGCATCATGTGTGAATTATGCAAATTTTATTAAAAATTATGTAATGTAAACTGTTGGTTTTGAGTGCATATTTGTATTGAATAATTATTGTTTTCAATAATATTATTTGTAACTTTAAATAATTTAGATAATAGCTGCAGCTATTATTCTTCAAAAAAATAAAAATAAAAAACATATATCATGGAAAAAGGAAATATTGAAATCAAAGAAGAAATTTTAAGAAAAATAGAAGACATTAAAAATTCCACAGAAAGTTTGGTGGTAAAAATTGGTCACCTACAGGTAGATTTATTTAATTACCCTGATAAGGAACTTGAAAAATTTCTGGATTCTTTAAACAAAGCTTTTTCAGAGAAACACCTTCTGATTGCCGAAATTTTTAATAAACATGAAGAAGAAGTTAATAAATTAAAATTGTAATTCGCCTTTAATAATCATACTTAACTATCGCTAAAAGCAATTTAATAAACATAAAAATAGCGCCATAAAGGCGCTATTTTACTTGATTTAGTTTTATTAATTATAATTTACTTGGTTCATAATCCAAATACCCTTTTATACCGGGCGTATAAAACGTTTCCTGGTCCCAATCGGTTAATGCCAGATTATTTTCAAAGCGTTCCACCAAATCCGGATTTGAAATAAAAAGCTTTCCAAACGCCACCAAATCAGCCTCTCCACGTTCAATAACAGCATTTCCTGTTTCTTGAGTAAATCCGCCGTTAATCATTAGTGTTCCATGATATAATGGTCTAAAATGTTTTGCGATTTCTTTTTCGGCAAAAGGTACCTCAGAAACATCTGTAAAAGGCTCAGATAAATGAACATAGGCCAACTGATAATCATTTAGTTTTTTAATGATATAATCAAAGGTTGGAATGGTTTCTTCGTCAACCATAATTCCGTGCAAATTGTGCATCGAAGGATT
Source organism: Lutibacter sp. (assembly GCF_041555395.1). GTDB lineage: Bacteria > Bacteroidota > Bacteroidia > Flavobacteriales > Flavobacteriaceae > Lutibacter. Next base: position 41,617 of record NZ_JBFFKM010000016.1, read on the forward strand.
GAATCTCACCCCTATTTTATTTTCTGGGATTTCTTTTTTAACCGCCTCCAACACTTCAAAAAAGAATCTTGTCTTATTTTCAATGCTTCCGCCATAAGCGTCGGTTCGTTGATTTGAACAATTATTAAAGAACTGATGGAACAAATAACCATTAGATGAATGAATCTCCACCCCATCAAAGCCAGCTTCAACAGCATTTTTTGCAGCTTTTCTAAAATCGTTGATGGTTGTTTGAATATCTTCCAATGTCATCACTTTTGGGGTAACCGTGTCCTTAAATCCTTGTGGTGTAAAAGATTTGCTGTTCGGATTGATAGCCGATGGTGCCAAAGGCAATTCTCCATGGTGAAAATCAGGGTGAGAAATTCTTCCCACATGCCACAATTGTATAAAGATCTTCCCTCCTTTCGCATGAACGCGTTCGGTGACTTTTTTCCAGCTTTCCACTTGTGCTTTTGAATAAATTCCGGGTGTATTTATATAACCGACAGCCATTTCAGAAATCTGGGCGCCTTCTGTAATAATTAACCCTGCAGATGCCCGTTGTTCATAATAAGCAGCCTGCAGCGCTTCTGTAGGTTTAAATTCCGGGTTATCGGCCCTGCTCCTGGTCATTGGAGCCATTACAACCCTGTTTTTTAAGTCTAATCCATTTTTATTGTATGGTTGCAATAATGCTTGTTTGTTTTTCATGAAATTTAAATATTATATATAGATTTAACTCGTTAAAATAGCTAAGCCTAAGGAAAAAATTATTTAACCCAAATATATTATTTTTGTTCACTAGAAACAACAATATACCATTAACATTTCTTTTAAATATTAATGGTTCAAGAACTTATTGAAATATTTTAAATGAACTGAAAGATATTGGCTTAATTTTTAGTATTTTTATTTCCTCAACTTAAATTGCCATGGAAAACAATAAAACAATATGCAAAAACTGTGAACAAGAATTTCAGGAATCATTTCAGTTTTGCCCATATTGTGGCCAAAAGGCAAAAGACGACCTTACCATGGGTGTTTTATTTTATAACACAATAAGCAATTATTTTTCAGTTGATGCCCGATTTTTAAAGAGCTTCTTTCCGCTATTGTTTCTTCCAGGTTATTTGGCAAAAAAGTTTGTTGAGGGGAAACGTTTGTTATACCTGCATCCTGCCCAATACTATTTATTTACTTCCGTAGTTTTCTTCTTTTTGTTTTCTTTTCAAGCCCGTGAATACACCCAACAAGTCGATAATGTTTTGAAGAAAGGTTTTGAAAATGAGCAAATTTTAAAGTTCGACTCTATTCCTGAAAACACCTTGGATTCTGTTTCCGTAACAAACCTTACCAAGCCTTTAATCGACCAGAAGATCATAACAGGTATGGATGATGAGGAATTAAAAGAATTGGATTCCATGATAAAAGCCAGTACAACCCCTGATAACATTGTTCATGGAAAATTCGGTTTCAATAATAAAAAATTAGACTCCTTAATTGCCATCGGTGCACCTGAGGCAGATTTATTAAAGGCTATGGGAATGGATGATGACGCCGGTTTCTTAGAACGACGGTTTTACGCTCAAATACTTAAATTTCAAAAAAATAGCGGTGGGGGAATTATGCAAGCCCTTTTTGACAGTATTCCTATTGCCTTGTTTTTTTTACTTCCAATATTTGCGTTTATTTTAAAAATATTCTATTGGAAAAGAGGAAACTTTCCTCATCATCTGGTATTTAGCTTTTATTACTTCTCCTATTTATTTACGGTCATGGGCATTGTTATGCTTGTTAATTTATTTTGGAAAATACCTGACTGGATAAATGGTGTTGTTACAGCTTTATCTTACATCTATCTCTTAATAGCTGTAAAGCAATTTTATAGACAAGGTTATTTTATTAGTTTTATTAAAACAGGAATGGTCACTTTTATTTATTTAATTTTTGTTTTGCCAATTGCATTAGTGATCATGCTAACGGCATCATTTTTATTTTATTAAAGTATATTCTTCATTTTAAGGGTTTTTTATAGGTGATTATTTGCAATTGCTTCTTACAAGTTATAATAGCTTTTAATTTACGCGTCCTATTTGTTGTTTTTTGAAGGAGTTTGTGAGTGGAAAATATAATTGAAAACTGCCCATTATTATTTAAAAAATCACTAAATTAGAGTGGTTAATTTTAAAACAAAAAATCGCTAAGCATTGATTTAGAACATTTTATAATTTTATGCTAACCTTTTTAAAAAAGATTAAACTCGTTGAACACGGTACAGAACCTTTTAAAATTCGAATACTCATGGTGCAAATTATAAAAACACTGGTTCCTCTTCCTCCAAACAGAAAATATTCTGTACTTGAAATTCTTCAATTTACAGTATTGCTTTCCGTTGTGCTTTATTTTGGAAAAACGCTGTTTATTCCGCTGAGTTTTGCAATGCTTATCAGTTTTATTCTTTATCCGATTTGTAAGTGGTTTGAAAAAAAGAAAATCAATAAAACAGTTAGTATTTTTTTATCAATCTCTATAGTTTTCTTATTACTTGGAGCAATTACCTTCTTGCTACTCTATCAAATTGGAGGATTTTTACATGAATGGCCCACCTTCAAGGTTAAATTTTCAGAGTCCTTAATGCAATTGTTTGCTTTTCTAAAAGAAAAATATGGCATCAATACAGATAGTTTATCAGATTTACCAAAAAATTTGATGAGCAGTTCCAGAACACAAATTTTAGGAATTTTGGCAAATATGCTCTATTCAATGTCTATTTCAACTTTTTTTATCATTGTAATTCCTGTTTTTTCGGCCCTCATCCTTTATTACCGCGAAATGCTCGTAAATGTGCTGTACATGCTTTTTCCATCCAGTAAAAACGAAACCATTCGCGAAATTCTTGCTGAAACAATTCATGCCTATTACAATTTTATCAAGGGGATGTTACTGGTTTATTTGATTGTGGGTATTTTAAATAGTGTTGGTTTGGCTATTATAGGCATTCCACATCCATTTTTGTTCGGCTTTATTGCTTCAATATTAACATTTATTCCCTATGCCGGAATTATCATCTCCTCGCTGATACCGATTACAATTTCGTGGATAACCTTCGACTCTCTTTGGTATCCATTGGGAGTCGTGCTGGTTTTTACCATTGTTCAAATACTAGAAGCTAATATTATATTTCCTTTTGCTGTGGGAAACAGATTAAAAATCAATACGATGGCTATTATTGTTGTGATAGTTGCCGGTGGTATTTTATGGGGAGCTGCTGGCATGATTTTATTCATACCGTTTATAAGTATTGTGAAATTAATTGCAGACCGTACGGAAAGTTTAAAAATGCTATCCTTATTATTAGGTAGTGACAGCGGCCCTAAAAAAAGTGATTGACTTTTTATGAAAAAAAGTTTAATTGTGTAACTGTTTATTTGTTTAAAAACAGAAAGTTTGCTCTTATTAACTGACCTAATAATTTTTTTAAGCTTTTACCAACTTATCGGTTTGTAATCTTTTAAAAATTTTCCGCACCAATGTTTCCCTGTATTGATACCGTCAAATAACGGATCCATAACACGTGCCGCACCATCAACAATATCAAGCGGTGGCTGAAAATCATGCAGTTCCTTTTTCATTTTTGCCAGTTCAGCAGGATCTTCATCGGTAACCCAGCCGGTATCTACGGCATTCATAAAAATACCGTCTTTTGCTAAAGTTCCTGAGGAAGTATGTGTTAACATATTTAATGCAGCCTTGGCCATATTGGTATGAGGGTGACGATCTTCTTTGAAAGACGGGTAAAATTTTCCTTCCATAGCAGAAACATTGATGATATGCTTTTGTCCGGAATTGTCCTTTTTCATCACTTCAGAAAGGCGGTTGCACAACACAAAGGGCGCCACAGAATTCACCAGCTGTACCTCAATCATTTCAGTGGTTTCAATCTCGCCAAGTTTTAAACGCCAGCTGTTCGTTTTTCTTAAATCAACCTGTTGCAAATCTGCATCCAGTTTTCCTGTTGGAAATACTTCAGTGGTAACCAATTCTTTATCAAAACTATACGGAATTTGAGATAACCTTGCAGAGGCCCTTAACCCAATTCCCGGTTCGGGTCCATGCCAGGTAACCGGCATATTTTGATTGGATGAAGCTCCCGCAGTTAATGTATTTAACTCTTGCAAACAGCTCCAATGGTCAAATAATAAATCTCTTGTGTTTTTTGGTAAGGATGCTATTGGAGTTTCTTCGTTTTTCATCAAATGCTGATAAAATCCGGAAGGGCGTCTCACAGTTTGTGCCGCATTGTTGATTAAAATATCAAGTCTTCCATATTTTTGCTCAATAAAATTGCAAAAAATTTCCACGCTTGGAATGTGCCTTAAATCGAGCCCATGAATTTTTAACCGTTGCCCCCATTCCTCAAAATCAGTTTCTTTTGAAAATCGCAAAGCTGAATCTACCGGAAAACGGGTGGTTGCAACAACGGTTGCACCGCCACGCAAAAGCATTAACGTAATGTGATATCCTATTTTTAAACGAGAACCTGTAATTACGGCTATTTGTCCGTCTACATTTGCCGTTTGAAAACGTTTGGCATAATTAAAATCGCCACAATCCGAACACATGCTGTCATAAAAATGATGCATTTTAATAAATGGCGTTTTACAAACATAGCAGCTTTTGTGTGACTCAAATTCCTGAGGTTCTTTATGCTCCAAATCGGCCATTGGAAGTAATAGAGGAGCAATAAACACTGAAGCTTCACGGGCATTTCTGATGCCAGTTTCTTTTCGGGCATTTTTTTCTTTGGCAGCCATCTTGCGTTTCGCCACTTTTTTACCATCCTTTTTTCTGCGTGCAAATTCATCCCTGTCGGGTCTGGAAAACATACCGGCAACTTTTATAAGTTCTGTTCTTTGTTCTTTCTCAATATCAAAAATCTGATCAGTATTTGTAACCAATTGAGACAATACGGCAATACATTTCTCAATTTCTTCAGGAGTGATTGTCTTGATATTTTCCATTTCCTTCTTTTGCATCATAAAAAAACTTGTGCTGAAATCGGCTAAACTTGTGTTGAGCGTTGCCGAAGCATTAAGGCTGCAAATATAGTTTTAAAATTTTGGCTGTGATTTATTTTTTTGTGGTAGTATAAAAGGAAAGGATATGGTTAACTTATTAAAGTGCTTAAAAGACGTTCTTTAACCATGTTTATAATTCTTTTATTTGATTCTTTAGAGAAGTTTTTATAAAGAATAAATTCTTCTAAAGTAAAATGTCCAATGATAATTCCTTTTAACTCATTTCGGAATTGATTGTCTTTTAAAAATGTCAGGTTCGTAACTTCAGCCTTTTTTATGACACTTAAATTCTTGAAATCAATTTTTTTATTGGCCAAATAATTTTCAAAATAAGCAATCAGCAATTCATGTTTCATTTTAATGATTGGCCTTAATGTTTTGTTCTGAAATTTTTCAATCTCGCTCATATTTTCAGACACTATTGCTTTTTCTATTATAGGCCTTCTATTCATGTCTTTACTATTTGTCATATACACAAAATTAATTAATAATTTTTAAGAAAATTTCTATTTCTAAGGTTTAATTCGTCTTGAAAACCGTGAAAACATAACTCTTTTTTTCCTTGTATTGATAAAATAAACGCCTATTAACAACACAGATGCTGCAATAACAGACTGTGTCGTAATTTGTTCTTCTAAAAAATACCACCCAAGAACCATGGCAATAACTGGGTTTACGTAGGTTGAAGTCGCCACTTTTTCTGGAGACACTGTTCTTAACAAATAATTAAACGCGGTGAATGCTACAATGCTTCCAAATAAAACAAGCGCAATCATAGAAAACTGAACTTTTCCGCTCCATTGTGTTGGATAGGTCCATTCATCGCCCAATAATAAACTAACAACTAAAAGTGTGATGCCTGCACTTAACATTTGGTAGCCGGTATTTACAAAAAAGTTTGGAGGAAGATCGGCTTTCACAACAAATAAACTTCCATACGCCCAACTTATGATACATACAAAAATCATGACCATTCCCAACAATGTTCCTTCCTGATTCATAAATTGTTTTTGACTCACCAAAAGAAAAATTCCAACCATTCCTAAAACAACACCAACAACCGACATTGCTTTTATTTTTTTTCCTTCTAAAATTCGCATTAACAATAACACCACCAGTGGTTGTGCAGATGATTCAAGGGCTGCAAAACTACTGTCAACATATTTAAGAGCCCATACAATGACGCCATTTCCAAATGATAAGAACAAAAAACCGGCTATGATGCTATTAATCAATTGTTTTCGGGTAACACTTAATTTACTTCCCATAAAATAGGCAATGATGAAAATTAAGATCCCTGCAGTTATAAATCGAATAGAAGCCAGCATAAAAGGAGGCAATTCAGTAACCGCAATTTTATTTAAAAGATACGTTGACCCCCAAATTACATAAATAGAAAAAAACGCTAAAAAGATGAGAAAAGTCGGACTTCTTAATTTGCCCATAACTAAATTTTATTGAATTTTTTAGATGCTTGTTAATCAAACAATATTATGAAATACAAATTGATTAATTCTAAATATATTCGCTTTAATTTTATGGTTCTGCCATGGAAAAATTTCTTAGTTTCAGGAACATCCCAATTCATTTTTAAATTGCACTACCCTGCTGTTAAAAGCCAAATCATTTTTTTGTTAAACGCCTAATTATTAAATAGCAGGAGTCAGTCACTTAAAAAATTCATCGTAATATTATTTCATGTATCTTCGGACTCATAAATTGAGATTATGAAGTACATATTAAGTTTTTTTTTAGGACTCGTTTTGATCACGGCCAATGCACAAAATTATATTGATATTGTACGTTTTTCCTACGCGAATACGCCTCTAAATAGTTTTGAAAACACTTCGGAACAAACTAAAGTTGAGGAATTTGGATTGAATTTGACATTTCCGGTAGTGCTCAATGAAAAGACAATTATATTGACCGGATTGTCTGCAGACAAAAGCCGATTGAAACTGGATCCAGATTTTCCAGATCATACTGCTCTTAATAAAGTTAGGCTACAGATAGGATTAAATCAGGTTTATTCTGAAAAATGGACTGGAACTTATGCCCTACTGCCTAGCATTTCTTCAGATTTTACAGCGATTACTAAGGAAGATTTACAGCTCGGATTATTATCATTATTCACTTACAAAAAAAATGAAAACCTAAAATATAAATTTGGGTTCTATGCCAATACCGAAAAATATGGCCCACTTTTTGTGCCGTTATTGGGCTTGTATTATTTGAGCCCGAACCATAAATTTGAATCGACTTTAATGTTGCCCGGACAAGCTGACTTTAATTATCAACTGGCTAAAAAAACAGCTTTGGGAATGAATTTCGACGGATTGACTTCTAGTTTTAATTTACATGAATCAATTTACACGCCTAGAGGACAATATGTTGTGAGAAGCTCTAACGAATTATATACGTATCTTCAATTTCAACTTGGAAAATCTTTATATGCCAAAACCAAGGTTGGTTATTCAATAAGCCGCACATATAAAGTATACAACAATGATGATAAAGTGGATTTGTCGCTGAGTTCTCTATATTTTGGTGATGACCGAACACAATTAAACACTAATTTTGAAAAAGGCGCAATTTTTAAAGTGGAGCTTTTATACAGGGTTCATTTTAAATAAAATAAGAAAATATTTAAAGTTTTAAGCGATGGCTTTAGTTTTTTTGTAAAATAAATTTTACTTCATCAATTTCAGTACACGATCAATGTTTTCTTTAGTTGCCAAACCTGTTCCTTCACTCATAGTTGTTGCCACACCGCAAGCCACACCCCATTTCAATATCTTTTCTGGTGGCAAATTATTTTGAATTCCATAAATCAATCCGGCCACCATACTGTCACC
>NZ_JBFFKM010000017.1:0-44749 GCF_041555395.1 Lutibacter sp.
CTCAGAGTGACAAAATGTTTAACTGTTTAATCGTTTAATTGTGTGTTCTCGATATATTTTTTATTCCATTGCATTCCATTAAAAAAAACACTCGAACTGACGTTTTATAAACTGTTTAATCGTTTATTTGTTGCTGCCTAAAATAATACAACATCTAAAATTCAAAATTCAACATTAAATCATTAATTAATTATAAATAACTTGTTTGATAAAATCTTCAAAATCCTCATAAAATTCTTCAAATTGATGCATCGCTTCATTAAAAAAGATGTAGGCTCCTTGCCATGTGTTTTTATTGTGAATATCAAATTCCCCATTATATTTTACATAAATTCTATGAATAATTTTACCATTATCCAATAGATAAAGCTCATCGAAAATAACATCCGGCAAATAATCATCAGTCAGATTGCTTTTTAATTCTAAGACTTGATCAAAAAGCAACTTATTTTTATTTTTGTCGAAAGATTCAATATCCAAGCAAACCAACACTTGATTTTTTTCGGCAACAAATTTAAAACTGAAGTCTTTAATCTGGGTGTTGTACAACACCCATTTTCTTGGAAAAGATTTGCCGAAACTTGTCCAAAATTCTTTTCTTAACTGTGCTGATTCCTCTTTGCTGAACATTTTTTTTGTGTAATTGTTGATTTGTTTATTTGTTGAGTCGTCATCTGTTTCCCTTCGACTCCGCTCAGGGTGACAAATCGTGTGTTCTCGATACATTTTTTATTCCATTGCATTCAATTAAAAAATACTGGAACTCACGTTTTATAAACTGTTTATTTGTTTAACTGTTTAACTGTTTAATCGTGTAATTGTTTATTTGTTGCATCGTTTATTTGTCGGTGTCTAAAATAATTCAACATCTATAATTCAACATTATATCAGAAATTAATTATAAACAGCCTATTTGGAACTTCATCCATTTTATCTTTTTACTTTTTTTCATTGATAAAAAAAGTAACAAAAAAATCTAGTCTGGTGATCTTTTTCTGTAAAAGTAATTGAATTTTTATATCCACATCACCCAGACCGCCTTTTCCCCGCTTTACCAACCACGAGGCTCTTTGGGTTGCAGCGTCTGCCAACGCTAAAAAAATTAAATATTTTACGACGAAAAAAATCATAGGACGGTTCTTTTAGTTTTGAGTTATTAGTTGTTAGTTTTTTTGATTTACGATTTATGAATTTTGAATTTTAAATTTTTTACTGAAAACTGCGACTGAAAACTGTAAACTTTTTAAATTGTTTAACTGTATTATTTGTTGAGTCGTTTATTCGTTGAGATCTAAAATAATTCAACATCTATAATCTAACATTCAAAATTCATTATCAATTTTTAATTGAAATTTACCCATGAATTGTTTCCTGTGTTCCCAAATCTTTCATTAATGTTGCTTCAAATTCCAATAAATCGTTCCATTTATGATCTACTTCATCTCTGTCTCCATATTTTCGTGCAAAACCTAAAAATAAGGTGTAATGATTTGCTTCTGAAGCCATTAAATCGCGATAGAATTTTGCCAGCTCCTGGTCTTTAATGTTTTCTGAAAGCAGGCGAAAACGTTCGCAGCTTCTGGCTTCAATAAGTGCCGCATACAATAAGCGGTGCACCAATTGTGTGGTTCTGCTTCCGCCTTTGGGGAAAAATTTTAATAAATTATTGACATAAATGTCCTTTCTGTCGGGACCCAGTTTAACGGCTCTTTTTAAAAGGCGGTCATGTACCATTTTAAAATGACTCATTTCTTCTTTAACCAGTGAAACCATTTCTGTAACCAAATCTGAATATTCGGGAAAACTCATAATTAGTGAGTTCGCGGTTGAAGCTGCTTTTAGCTCGCAATGCGCATGGTCGATTAAAATTTCATCAATATTTTTTTCTGCAATATTTACCCATCGTGGGTCTGTAGGAAGTTTTAAGCCTAACATTATGTATCAAATTTAAATTTAATTTCATCTAAGCTCGTTGCTGAGCCAACCATTGTCAAAATATCTCCCAATCTTAAACGTGAATACCCATGAGAAACGAGCAGTAGTCCTTTTCTTTTTACGGCAAGCACTAAAATATCAGAAGGCAATCTTAAATCGCGTAACCGTAACCCGTGGACGTCTTTATTTCTTATTTCCATATCAATAGTGTCTTGGCCGTCTCCTAGCCCAAGTAGCAATGATGTTGCATTTGGTGAGCGTACAAAATGATCCAATAAACTTACCATTGCAGTAGCAGGCTCAATAATTAAAGTTCCAAGCTTATAAAATTTATCAAAATTTTCACGTTTATTTAAGCGAACAATGACATCTTTGGTTCCAATATGTTCATAAATGAGTTGGGCCAATTTGTAATTGTCTTCATCAGAAAGCATTAAAACAATGGCCTCCGTTTTTTTTAGGCTTATTTGTTTAAGCGCAGTTAAATTTATCGTTTTTAACTTTATGATTTCAACGTCTTTAACTTCATCTTCATTCATTTTTTCAGTATTCACAATTCTGACTTCCCATTTGTTTTTTTGCAATTGTTTTGCGAGTGCAACAGACTGGTTTTCAAATCCGAAAATTACGGCATCCTGAGTACCGTCAAATTGTGGGATGTTTGCGCGTAAATGACTTTCTTTTACATAATTAAGTGACCATTTGAAAAGGGGAGGACCAACCAATTGGTTGATAACGATAATGGCAATTATAATTGCTTCAAATTGCGGACCCCAGGTTGGAAATTCACTTGAAATAATGGTCGCTAATCCCAAAGCAACTCCAGCTTGGGTTAAATAGGGCATCCAGGCGATAAACCTGTATTTTTTAAAATCGTTTGCAGCAAAAACGCCGAATATTCCTCCAAAAAACATGGTTACCAAACGTAAAAGGAATAAGGCTATAGCAATTCCGAAAACACTCATTAATATTTGCATTGATAAGGAAGCTCCTGTTAAAGTGAAAAACACGATGTAAATTATCGGACTTATTTCTTCCAGTGTTTTGGAAAACTCAATTCTGTGTTTACTGAAATTGGTTAATGCAAAACTTCCTATGATAGCAATTAATAATGGTTCTAAAGCAAATTCATAGTTTAATAATTCAATTGATTTTAGTTTTATATAATGTGAAAAGGCATAAATACTGTAGCCAATAATAAGGATAAGAATTCCTTTTATTTTAATATCAAATTTAGTTAAAAAGGGGAGTTTCAATAATTTTCCTACTGCCAAACCCAGTCCAACGGAAACAATTAATTCTAAAAATAAAATAACAAAAAACAAAATTCCTGTTACTTCATCGTTAATTAGTGCTTTTGCAATGGATAAACAAACTGCAAATAAAATAATTACCAAAACATCTTTTATAACAGTTACACCCATGACCGTTTTAGTAAATGGTCCGTTTGCTCTCATTTCATTAATAACGGCAATTGCTGAAGAAGGCGATCTTGCAACAAAAATAACAGCAAATAAAACAGCGACTGCAATTTTATGGCTGGCTGGCATATTTGCCATGAACGGAATTTTGTGTGCGAAAAAATAAATAACGGCAGTACTCATAAAAAAAGTGATTACGAGTTGACCGATGGTCATCCATTTAATACTATTAATTCTACTCCTTAATTCTTTTAAATATAGTTCTGAACCAGCTGAAAAGGCAATAATTGCCAAAGCAATTTCATTTAAAAAATAGAGTTCTGTTAATGCTTTCGGGCTTATGAAATTTAACACAGATGAGCCTGCAATTATTCCGGTAATGATTAATCCGGTAATTAATGGGAATTTTATTTTCTGAAAAACTTTCGCAATTTCATTTGCTGCAATAGCTACAATTAAAAATCCGGCCAAAAGGGTTATTAATAATTTTATATCCAAATTAATTAGTTTAATTAGCAAGAGATAAAGAAAGGAAACTAATACCGAAATTTACAGGTCTAAATCAAAAGTTTTCTTTAATAGTTCCAATGCACTGTTCTTTTCTTTTAATTTTTGATACTTTTCATCTGGCGTATAAGCGAATTTCTTAGTTTCTTCTTCATTGACATCAATAATAAGGTCAATTTTAAAATTGTTCAATTTTTCACGCAGATACTTCACCAAAGGAAATTTAGCCCGATCAAGCTGGTCTTTCATCATGGCATTCGGAAGCTGAAAATGAATGATTCTGTTTTCCAGCCTGGGAACATTTGAATTCATAATGGAAGCCAAACTTTTTTTACCATGCTCAATAAGGTTATTTATGTATGATTCCCAAAGCAGCAGCAGTTTGCTTTCTGAAAAAGCATCTGTAGGCAAGCCCTCGACTTCATCATACACAACTTCCATTTTTGAAATTTCTGTTTTTCGCTCAATACTTTTTAAGGAAAGGTCTGAACGTCTTCGTCCGGTGTTTTTTAAATCGGCTTTTGAAGTTTCAATGCCGGGCGTTACGGTAATTTTAGATTCGTTTTTTATTGCAGGAACTTTCTGTTTTGCAACGACCTTAATTTCTTCTTTTACAATAAACTTCGCATTGCTTTTTTTTGAGGTTTTTGATCTGAAAACAACCGCCGAAATTATAAAGGGTTTATTGTTTTTTTTTTCTCCGTCAAAAGTGACAGAGGCCAGTTGCATCAATGCAAGCTCAACAAGCAATCTCTGATTTTTACTGCTTTTGTATTTCAAATCACAATCATTTGCCAGCTCAATTCCTTTTAATAAAAAACGCAAATCACATTTTTCTGCCTGACTTAAATATTTCTTTTTGGCATTGTCGCCAACTTCCAGCAATTCAATGGTGATTTTATCTTTGCTCACCAGTAAATCTCTAAAATGAGAAGCCAATCCGGTGATAAAGTGATTTCCGTCAAATCCTTTGGACAAGATGGAATTGAAATGAACCAAAACTTCCGGTATGTCATTTTCAAGCAATAAGTCGGTTGTTTTAAAATATTCATCGTAATCCAGCACATTTAAATTTTCGGTAACTGCTTTACGGGTTAATTCTTTGCCAGAAAAACTTACCACACGATCAAAAATGGAAAGCGCATCACGTAAAGCGCCATCTGCCTTTTGGGCGATAATGTGCAAGGCGTCATCATCTGCCTCAATATTTTCCTGAACAGCTATTTTTTTAAGGTAATTTTTAGTATCTAATACACCAATACGCTTAAAGTCAAATATTTGACAGCGTGAAAGTATGGTCGGAATTATTTTGTGTTTTTCTGTAGTCGCCAAAATAAAAATAGCGTGGGCCGGCGGTTCTTCCAAAGTTTTTAAAAACGCATTAAATGCGGCTGACGAAAGCATGTGAACCTCATCAATAATATATACTTTGTATTTTCCGGTTTGGGGCGGAATACGCACCTGATCGTTTAAATTTCGAATGTCGTCAACCGAATTGTTTGAAGCGGCATCCAATTCAAAAATGTTAAAAGCGAAATCTTCATCAAGGTTTCCGCAACTGGCCTGATTGATTCTTTTGGCCAAAATCCGTGCACAGGTTGTTTTTCCAACACCTCTGGGGCCTGTAAACAATAATGCTTGTGCCAAATGGTTGTTTTTTATAGCATTTTCAAGCGTATTGGTAATTGCCTGTTGTCCTATAACATCCTCAAAAGTTTGAGGTCTGTATTTACGGGCCGATACTATAAAATGTTCCATGAATTAATTTTTTGTTGGTTACAAAAGTATAAAAACCAATTGTTAATTTATAAATTTGTTCATACCTTTATCTCAAGATTGCCAGAGGTTTTTAAAAACCTCTGGCAATCTGTTTGTTATTTATCTTTCAACTTCATTGCGGATAGCTCGGGCGCTACCCTATTTATTTCAAACGGACTTTCAATTCTTAATTTCATATATTTTATTATACAAGTGTTTGTATCTTAAAATAATCTCATTCCGTTTTGGTTTCATTGTTGGCGTAAGCAACCCATTGTCAATTCCCCAAACTTCAGGGGTTAGTTCAAATCGTTTGATGGTTTCCCATTTACCGAAATTTTTATTTCCAAGATCTATTTCTTCTTGAATTCGGGCAATGATAATTGGATTTTGAATTAAATCTTCATTATTTTGCAATATTGGCTCATGATGAATTTTGGCCCAGCTCCTTAAAAATTCAAAGTTTGGCTGCACAATTGCTGCCGGCATTTTTTGCCCTTCGCCAATCACAACAATTTGTTCTATAAATCGAGATTGTTTCATTTGATTTTCAAGTAGGGCAGGAACAATATATTTTCCTCCCGATGTCTTAAAAATCTCTTTTTTTCTACCTGTTATTTTAAGGAATCCATCCGCGTCAATTTCACCTTTATCGCCGGTATGAAAATATTCGCCAGTCATTATACTTGCTGTTTTTTCAGGATCTTTATAGTAACCAAGCATAATATTTGGCCCTTTCACCAATATTTCACCGTCTTCTGCAATTTTAACTTCAACATTTTCAATGGGTTTTCCAACGGTGCCAATTTTAAACATATGGTCTTTATACATATTCACGGATACCACCGGTGATGTTTCTGTAAGACCGTAGCCTTCCATAATTTGCATTTTTGCCGCTGTAAACACGCTGGCCAAACGTGGTTGTAATGCCGCACTTCCCGAGACCATCGTGGTTAAATTACCACCTAAAGCTTCTCTCCATTTCACAAATATTAATTTATTCGCAACAGCCAATTGTTGTTCATACCACCAACCATTTTTTCCATAAGGTTGATATTTCAAGCCCAATTCTACGGCCCAATAAAACAGTATTCTTTTTATTCCTTTTAATTCTGATCCTTTTGCGATGATGCCATCGTATATTTTTTCCAGTAAACGAGGTACTACCGACATTAAATTCGGGTTGGTTTCTTTGATGTTTTCTCCAAGTTTTTCAAGGGATTCCGCAAAATAAATGGAAGTTCCTGAGTATTGATATAAGTAAAGCAGCATCCGTTCAAAAATATGACATACCGGTAAAAAACTTAAGGTTCTTGTAGTTCCTAACTCCAATGGCATTCTTGGAAAACTATCCAGCACATTGGTAACCACATTATTATGGGAAAGCATAACACCTTTTGGTTTTCCAGTTGTTCCTGACGTATATATAATGGTTGCTAAATCAAAAGGCTTAACGGAGTCTTTTAATGCTTCAACTTCTGGCTGATTACTTTCATCTTTTCCCAGCGCTAAAATTTCTTCCCAGTTTTTACAGCCTTCAATTTCTTCAAAGGAATAGATTTCTTTTAAAGTGACTACATCATTTTTAATTGAAATTGCTTTGTCATAAAGCACTTGATCTGATAAAAAACAATAGGTAACTTCGGCATGGTTAAAAATATATTTATACTCTTCTTCCGAAATTGTTGGGTAAATAGGGACATTGATGGCGCCTATTTGCAATATACCAATATCCATAATATTCCATTCCGTTCTGTTGGCCGAAGATATAAGGGCAATTTTATCCCCCGGTTTTACGCCCAATCTCAGCAATCCTCTACTAATGGCGTTGGCTTTATCAACATATTCCTGTGTTGAAGTTGAAACCCATTTTCCATTATATTTTGTGGAAAAAGCTTTTTCTAAATTGTATTGTTCTAGTTGGTAATAGGCAAAATCAAATAATCGTGTAATTTTTATTGGCATTTTATATAGGGTTGGTTAGTTTTCTTGCAAAGTATGATAATTAAAGCAAATTCACAATAGCCATGGTTGCATTCATTAAAATTAATTTTTATAGATTTTTATGTACAGATGGCTATAGTTTTGTAAAATAATTTTCCGTTTCATTTTTAGTGTAGGCGTAAGTAAATTATTTTCAACGCTCCAACTTTCTGAAGTGAGTTCAAAGGCTTTTATCTGCTCCCATTTGCCTAATTTTTCATTTACTTTATCAATCTCTTTTTGAATACGTTTCCGTACTTTTTTATGTTGAATAACATTTTCATTTGAACCATCAAACTGGAGTCCTTTGTGTTTTGCCCAGGCCAATAAAAATTCAAAATGAGGTTGTATAAAGGCTGCTGGCATTTTTTCGCCTTCTCCAATCACCATCGCCTGTTCAATAAAACGAGATTCTTTTAAAAGTCCTTCAATTGCTGAAGGGGCAATGTATTTACCGCCTGATGTTTTAAATATTTCTTTTTTTCGATCTGTAATTTTTAAAAATCTGTCGGCGTCTAACTCCCCAATATCTCCGGTATGTAAAAAACCATCAACAATGGTTTCGTTTGTCAATGCTGAATTTTTATAGTAACCCATCATCACATTTGAACCTTTTACCAAAATTTCGCCGTCCCCTGCAATTTTGACTTCCATATCGTCAAGGATTCTGCCTACCGTCCCAATTTTAAATCCTTTATTTCTGAAATCGTTGATGGAAATTCCCGGAGAAGTTTCCGTCATTCCATAGCCTTCAAAAACAGGAATTCCGGCGGCTGTAAAAACACGAATTAAATTTGGTTGTAGTGCAGCGCTTCCAGAAACTAAAAACTTAATATTTCCGCCTAATGCTTCGCGCCATTTGCTAAAAACCAACTTATTGGCAATGTTCAGCTGAAAATGATACCACCACCCATTCTCACGATAAGGTTCATACTTTTTTCCTAAATCAAGTGACCAAAAGAAAAGCATTTTTTTTATTCCTTTTAAATTGCCGCCCTTGTCCACAATTTTGTCGTATATTTTTTCGAGCAATCGAGGCACAACCGGAATAAAATGTGGTTTTACTTCTTTTAAATTATCCCCTAATTTATCGATGGATTCTGCGAAGTAAATTTCAAATCCCATATTTTGATAATAATATAAGGCAAAGCGTTCAAAAATATGGCAAATAGGTAAATAACTTAAAACCATATAATTTCCGGGTGTAAAATTTAATGCTTTGGCACTGGTAAACGTATTCTCCACAATATTTTTATGTGAAAGCATCACGCCTTTTGGCGTGCCGGTTGTTCCGGAAGTGTAGATAATTGTTGCCAAATTGGCGCCTAAAACTTGTTTTATTAACAATTCAACTTCAGATTGATTGCTTTCGTCTTCACCCAATTTCAGTAACGATTCCCAACTTGAAAAACCTTCAATGGTATCAAAAGAATAAATGTCATTTAACTGGGTCTTGTCTTTAATTTTTAAAACTTTTTCCGCCAATTCATTATCGGAAACAAAACACAAAACAGCATCAGAATGATTGATAATGTATTGAAAATCATCGGAAGAAATGGTAGGATATAAAGGCACATTTACCGCGCCAATTTGTAAGACGGCAATATCTAAAATACTCCATTCAACACGGTTTGTAGAAGTTACTACCGCAATTTTATCGTTTGGTGTTACGCCCAACCGTAACAAGGCTCTGCTAATGCAGTTCGCTTGGTCGATATAACTTTGTGTTGAAGTTGAAATCCATTTGCCGTCAATTTTTGTGTTAAAACACTTTTGTTGTGGATTGGTTGCTAATTGATGATAGGCAAAATCGAATAAACGTGTAATTTGGTTTGACATAGATTTATATTGATACTGCAAAGTAGAAAAAAAAAGTATTTCACAAAAATGAAATCTTAAGAGGGTTTTGGTTAAATTTTCGCTAATTAATTATTAAAAAATCTATTGTATATTTATGCAATTCTAAAAAATAATTGTACAATGATAAAAATTAATTTTAAATTTTCAATTTTAGCTTTACTGACTTTGTCTTTTATGATCATTTCATTTAAAGGAATATCACAAAATTCAAATAAGGATGTAAAATTTTCTATTGCATTTGAAAAGTATGAACTTCCAAATGGTCTTGATGTAGTGCTTCATCAAGACAAAAGTGATCCAATAGTCTCTTTAGCCATACAATATGGTGTTGGTTCCAATAGAGAAATAACAGGAAGAACTGGGTTTGCCCATTTATTTGAGCATGTGCTATTTCAGGAATCCGAAAATGTTCCACAAGATCAATTTTTCAAAAAAATTCAGGATGTTGGCGGAACACTTAACGGAGGAACATGGAAAGATGGTACTGTTTATTATGAAGTAGTTCCCAACAATGCGCTGGAAACAGTTTTATGGTTAGAAAGTGATCGTATGGGCTTTTTAATTAATACGGTTACAGAATCTGCTTTTAACAATCAACAAGAAGTTGTTCAAAATGAAAAAAGACAACGTGTTGATAACAATCCTTATGGACATACCAGTTGGGTATTAGATAAAAATATTTATCCTGCAGGACACCCATATAGCTGGCAGGTAATTGGAGAATTAGAAGATCTTCAAAATGCTACGATAGATGATGTTAAGGAATTTTATAACAGATTTTATGGACCCAATAACGCAACGTTGGTTTTAGCCGGTGATTTTGAAATTAAAGATGCTAAAGCCTTGATTGAAAAGTATTTTGGAGAAATAAAGAGGAGGGAAGAAGTGAAACGTTTGGAACCACAACCTGTAACTATTGCAAAAACAAAACGTTTTTATCATGAAGATAACTTTGCTACAGTACCTCAATTAAATATGGTATGGCCAACAGTACAACAATATACAGAAGATGCGTATGCACTTGATTTTTTATCTGAAATATTATCCAGCGGAAAAAAAGCACCACTTTATAAAATTTTGGTGAAAGAAAAAAAATTAACTTCCAGAACACGTGCTTATAATAATTCACAAGAATTGGCTGGAGAATTTCATATAAATATTACAGCAAATACAGGAAATAGTTTAAAAGATGTTGAAAAGGGAATTTTTGAAGCTTTCGACTTATTTGAAAAGGAAGGTGTATCTGATAAAGATGTGGAACGAATTAAAGCCGGATTGGAAACCAGTTTTTACAATGGTATCAGTAGTGTTTTAGGTAAATCATTCCAGTTAGCGCGATACAATGTGTTTGCAGGAACTCCCGGATTTATTGAACAAGATATTGAAAATATTAAAAAGGTTACCAAAGAGGATGTTATTCGTGTATATGAAAAATACATTAAAGGAAAACCATATATAATGACCAGTTTTGTACCAAAGGGACAATTGGATTTAATTACCGAAAACTCTATAAAGGCAGAAATTGTTGAAGAAGAGATTAAGGAAAATGTGGTTAAAACAATTATAGATGTTAAAGAAGAAATTGTAAAAACACCTTCATTAATTGATCGATCTAAGGAACCTAATCAAGGGATTTCACCTAAATTATCTATTCCAGAAAGTTGGACTTCAACATTGGGTAATGATATGAAAGTTTATGGAATTGAACAAAACGAAATTCCAACAGTAAATTTTAGTTTGGTAATTGCAGGAGGACATCTTTTGGATACTAAAAACAAAAATGGTGTGGCTAATTTGATGACGGATATAATGATGGAAGGAACAGCCAATAAAACACCTGAACAACTTGAAGAAGAGATAGAAATGTTGGGCGCCAACATTAATATGTATACAACCAATGAGTCTATTATAATAAGAGGAAATACATTGGTTAGAAATTTTGATAAAACAATGAAATTAGTTGAAGAAATTTTATTGGAACCTCGTTGGGATGAAGATGAATTTTCCCGTATAAAAACCAAAACTATAAATCAAATTAAACGTTCAGATGCCAATCCTAATGTGGTTGCTGACAATATGTTTAATAAAATTTTATATGGTGAAGATCATATTTTTTCATACCCGACTAGTGGTACAGAAACTTCGGTTGAAGCTATTACAATGGACGACTTAAAGGCATTTTATACTGCTAATTTTTCACCATCAGTAAGTATGTTTAATATTGTTGGTAATATCACCAAGGAACAAATTTTGAAAAATCTTAGTGGTTTGGAAAATCATTGGAAAGCTAAAGATGTTCAGATTCCTGAATTTCCTATAGCAAATACAAGAGATAAATCATCTTTGTATTTTATTGATATTCCGAATGCCAAACAATCTGTAATCAATATTGGATATATTGGATTGGCACGAACAGATAAAGATTTTTATCCTGCTGAAGTGATGAATTATAAATTAGGTGGTTCATTTTCAGGAAATGTAAACTTGATATTGAGGGAAGAAAAAGGATATACGTATGGTGCACGCACCAGTTTTAGCGGTTCAAAAACACCTGGAACGTTTACAGCCTCTTCAAGTGTCAGAACAAATACAACAGGCGAATCAGTGCAGATTTTTAAAGATGAGATTGCAAAATATAGAGAAGGCATTAGTAAGGAAGATTTAGAATTCACGAAAAATGCCCTGATTAAATCGAATGCAAGACGTTTTGAAACACAAACTTCATTATTGGGAATGTTACAAGAAATAAGCAATTATAATTTACCTTCTAACTATATAGAAAAGGAAGAAGCTACAATTAATAACATGACGCTAGAACAGCACAAGCAATTGGCCAATAAATATTTAGATGAGTCTAAAATGGTTTATGTTGTGGTAGGTGATGCGGCCACACAATTTGCTCAATTTCAGACTATGGGATTTGATGAAGTTAAATTAATATCAAAAGATATGAAGGAAGTAATATTAGAAAATGGGAACTAACAATTTTTCCAAAAATTAAAAAAGGGATACCGATTGGTATCCCTTTTTTATGATATAAATTATAAAATTAGTTGTTTTCCAACCATTTTATGGCATTCACAAAAGCTTCTGCCCAAGGGGAAACTTCATCTTTTCTTTCTTTGGGATAATAAGCCCAATTCCATTGAAAAATAGAACGCTCAATATGTGGCATCATCACTAAATGACGACCGTCTTTTGAGCTCATCATAGCAACATTATAATCGGAACCATTCGGATTTGCCGGATATGCATCATAACCGTATTTGGCCACAATATGGTATTCTTTTTCTTCTAAAGGAAGGTTAAATTTCCCTTCGCCATGTGAAATCCAAACGCCTAAAGTACTTCCTTCCAAAGTAGATAACATGACCGAATTGTTGTTTTGTACAGTTACTGAAGTAAATCCGCTTTCGTGCTTGTGGGAATCGTTGTGCAATAATTTTCCATGAACTTTGTGTTCCGGATTAATAACTTCCAATTCCATAAACAATTGGCAACCATTACAAATTCCTACGGACAAGGTATCTTCTCTTTTAAAGAAATTGTCCAGGGCTTTTTTTGCTTTTTCATTGTATAAAAATGCACCTGCCCAACCTTTTGCAGAACCCAAAACATCCGAATTTGAAAATCCGCCAACTGCACCAATAAACTGTATGTCTTCCAATGTTTCACGTCCGCTTATTAGATCGGTCATATGAACATCTTTCACATCAAAACCAGCCAGGTACATAGCATTTGCCATTTCACGTTCAGAATTGCTTCCTTTTTCACGAATGATGGCTGCTTTTGGTCTTTTACCGTCATTTCGAGGAGTTTGCGACGCGGCAATCTTTCCATTAGAAACAGATTGCTTCGTTTCACTCACAATGAAGTCTTCTAACTTACCTGTGAAATGACTTGGGAAAACATAGGTTAACTGTTGATTTTTATAGTTTTCAAAACGCTCTTGTGCTTTGTTATTTGCGCATTGTTTTTGATCGAGTAGGTAAGAGGTTTTATACCAAACGTCTCTATATCTAGGAATGTCAAAAGTCAAAAGTCCGAGGTCTAAAGTTCCGTTATTTGTTACAGAACCAATTTTGAAAAATTCAATACTATTTGTATTTAATTTACTTTCAAAAACAATATCGTCTTTTGCTTGAATAACGACTCCAATATTTTCTGAAAATAAAATTTTAACCAAATCTTTTTCTTTAAAATGATCAAAAGACAGTAACATCCCAGCTTCTGTAAAATTTCCAGTTCCCCCTTCGGGGGTTATGGGGCTAAAACACATTTCTAACAAAGTCGTGATCAATCCGCCACTTCCTATATCGTGTCCCGCAAGGATATTATTTTCTGAAATTAATGCTTGCATGGTATTAAAGGCTCTTTTGAAAAAAGCAGCATCTTTAATGGTAGGTGCTTCATTTCCAATAGCATTCAGCGTTTGCGCAAATGATGAACCTCCTAATTTAAAGTCGTCCTGTGAAAGATTGATGTAATAAATTGATCCGCCGTCTTTTTGTAATACAGGTTCCACCACTTTGGTAATATCGGTGCAATTTCCTCCGGCCGAAATGATGACAGTTCCCGGTGCAATAACTTCGTCTTTGGGGTATCTTTGTTTCATTGAAAGCGAATCTTTTCCCGTTGGAATATTGATTCCCAGTTCAATTGCAAAATCCGAACAACCTTTTACAGCTGCATATAAACGAGCATCTTCCCCCTCATTTTTACAAGCCCACATCCAGTTGGCAGACAATGAAATTCCTTTTAAACCATCTTTAATGGGCGCCCAAACAATATTGGATAAAGATTCACCGATTGCATTTCTGCTTCCTGCCACAGGATCAATTAAGGCGGCTATAGGTGAGTGACCAATTGAAGTTGCGACTCCCTCTTTACCCAAATAATCCAAAGCCATTACTCCGCAATTGTTTAATGGTAACTGCAATGGTCCGGTACATTGTTGTTTGGCTACTTTTCCGCCCACGCAACGATCTACTTTATTGGTCAACCAGTCTTTACAAGCTACCGCCTCTAATTGCAGCACTTGCTCTAAGTAGGTAGCGATGTTTCTTATATTGTATTCTAAATTGGCATAGTTGTATTTGATGGTTTTATCGGTCATCACAACTTTTGGCGAACTGCCAAACATAGCTGCCAAGGCAAAATCCATTGGTTTTTCACCTGTTGATTTTGATTTGAAAGTAAAACGATTGTTATTTGTTACTTCACCAACCTGGTACATAGGTGAGCGTTCACGATCAGCAATTTTTTGGAGTAATTCAATATCTTTCTGGCCAATTACCAACCCCATTCTTTCCTGAGATTCGTTCCCTATGATTTCTTTTGCTGAAAGCGTTGGATCGCCAATCGGTAATTTGTCTAAGTCAATTAACCCGCCGGTTTCTTCCACCAATTCCGACAAGCAGTTTAAATGTCCGCCGGCACCGTGATCGTGTATCGAAACAATAGGATTGACATCACTTTCTACCATGCCACGAATAGCATTTGCGGCACGTTTTTGCATTTCCGGATTGGAACGTTGAACAGCGTTAAGTTCAATTCCACTTGCGAATTCACCTGTATCTGAAGATGAAACTGCTGCGCCACCCATACCAATTCGATAATTGTCACCACCTAATATCACTATTTTATCACCTGCTGCCGGTTTGTCTTTTAAAGCCTGATCTGCTTTTCCATAACCAATGCCACCCGCTTGCATAATCACTTTGTCGTAGCCTAACTTTCTTGAGGTCACACTGAGCTTGTCGAAGTGCTCTTCATGTTCAAAAGTTAAAACAGAACCTGTAATTAATGGCTGCCCAAATTTGTTTCCGAAATCGGAAGCGCCGTTTGAAGCCTTTATCAATATATCCATAGGTGTCTGGTACAACCAATCACGTTCTTTCATTGCTTTTTCCCATGGCTTGTCCTCATTTAAACGAGAATAGGAAGTCATATAAACAGCGGTTCCTGCCAATGGTAAAGATCCTTTTCCGCCAGCCAACCGGTCCCTGATTTCACCACCTGATCCGGTTGCAGCACCATTAAACGGTTCTACTGTTGTAGGAAAATTATGTGTTTCTGCTTTTAAAGAGATCACCGATTTAAAATTCTTTTTCTGATAAAAATCTGGTTTATCGGCAGATTTTGGTGCAAATTGTTCAACTACCGGACCTTCAACAAATGCCACATTGTCTTTATAGGCTGAAACAATTCCATTCGGGTTTATTTCCGAAGTTTTTCTGATTAGTTTAAACAATGAGGCTGGCATTTCTTCACCATCTATGACGAATTTTCCGTTAAATATTTTATGTCGGCAATGTTCTGAATTTACCTGTGAAAATCCGAATACTTCAGAATCGGTTAATTTTCGACCCATTTTTTCACTTAAGTCATTCAAATAATCAACTTCTTCTTCGCTTAAAGACAAGCCTTCAGATTTATTATAAGCAGCAATATCATCAACTTCCAAAATAGCCGCTGGTTCAATATGAATGGTAAATATATCATGGTTTAAAGAAGCATATTTTTGAAAAATCATCGAATCAAATTCGGCGTCTTTTGTTGAAGCGTTAAATTCTTCAATTCTAAGGATCCCTTCAATACCCATATTTTGGGTAATTTCAACGGCATTCGTACTCCAGGGTGTTATCATAGCAGCACGCGGACCAATAAAAAAAGCATCCACAGATGCCTCAGCTAATTTTTCTTGGTTACCAAAAAGCCAGTTTAATTTTTGAATGTTGGTATGGGAAAGTTCTTTTGACGTTTGTACAGCAACTATTTTACTGTTTTTGTTTCCAAAGAATTGAATCATAAATTGATTTTTTAGTGTATTGTTAGAAAGTGCAAATTTAATCAAATAATTGTTAATTGATTAAATGAATTATTAATTTAAAACGTAATAAATTGAAATATGGAATGATTGTGAGAAGGGAAGAAATGATATCTGTTAAATAATTAACAAAAAAGCGTCATTTGTAAATTTATTTGATAAGTAGTGTCGGAATCTTAAACATTTTTCTATATTTGTCAAATAATAATCACAGAAATGAATTTTACACAAAACCACCATCATCATTTTCATAGTCCCACTCAAGTGAGTTGAAAATGTATTGTGTAAAAATTAAACATATATTTAAAACCCGTTTGAGTTCATCAAGCGGGTTTTTTCTTTAAAACCAATTGATTTACTCAAACACAACACCAAAAAATAAAAATGAGTAAATTAAAAATCGCAGTTCAAAAAGCAGGAAGACTAAACGAAGATTCTCTTCAACTTCTAAAAGATTGTGGCATTTCCATCGATAATGGAAAGGACCAGTTAAAAGCGTCAGCAAGTAATTTTCCTTTGGAAGTTTTATATTTGAGAAATGGAGATATTCCTCAATATCTTAAAGATGGCGTGGTTGATATCGCTATTATTGGTGAAAATGTTTTGATTGAAAAAGGAAATGACATTGGTATTATTGAACGTCTTGGATTTTCAAAATGCCGCGTTTCTTTGGCTATTCCCAAAGGAAAAAATTACAAAAAAATCAACGATTTAGATGGAATGCGCATCGCCACTTCTTATCCGAATACGGTAAAGGAATACTTTAAAAAATTTAATGTAACACCTGATGTTCATATCATTAGCGGCTCTGTAGAAATTGCCCCAAGTATTGGTTTGGCTGATGCTATTTGCGATATTGTTTCAAGTGGAAGCACCCTGTTTAAAAATAATTTAAAGGAAGTTGAAGTGATGCTTAAAAGTGAAGCTGTTCTAGCGGTTTCGCCAACCATTTCTTCGGAAAGTCTGTTGGTGCTAAATAAACTTCAATTTCGGATTCAGGCAGTGTTAAAGGCCAGGAAATCGAGATATATTTTAATGAATGCGCCCAATGATAAAATTGCCGAAATCATAAAAATATTGCCGGGAATGAGAAGTCCGACAGTATTGCCTTTGGCAGAAAAAGGCTGGAGCTCTATCCATACCGTAATTGAGAAAGATACTTTTTGGGAAGTTATTGACGAGCTGAAACAATTGGGTGCCGAAGGTTTACTGGTGGTTCCCATCGAAAAAATGGTTGTTTAAATTTATGAAATCAAAAAGATGAAAAAAATAATAAATCCGATAAAAAAGGAATGGGTTACCATTTTAAAAAGACCCACCCAAACCATTGAAGCTGTTGAAAATACGGTAACTTCTATATTTGACGATGTCAGAAGAAACGGTGACGATGGCGTAAAACGGTATACTGCTATTTTTGACGGTGTTGAATTGAATAATTTGTGCGTGACTGAGGAAGAAATTTCAGCAGGAGCAAAATTAGTATCTGATGAATTAAAAGAAGCCATTCAAAAGGCAAAAATGAACATTGAAAAATTTCATTTGGCCCAAAAAACAGCCAAAGTTTTTGCTGAAACTGTTGAAGGCGTGGAGTGCTGGCAAGAAAAAAGACCAATTCAGAAAGTGGGATTGTATATTCCGGGAGGTACAGCGCCGTTGTTTTCTTCAGTATTGATGTTGGCTGTTCCGGCACAAATTGCAGGTTGTAAAGAAGTCGTTTTATGTACTCCGCCCAACAAAAAAGGAGAAATTAATCCGGCAATTCTTTATACGGCACAACTTTGTGGTATTACTAAAATTGTAAAGGTTGGCGGCATTCAGGCCATCGCCGGACTCACTTTTGGAACGGAAACCATTCCGCAGGTGTATAAAATTTTCGGTCCTGGAAATCAATATGTTACCGTTGCGAAACAATTGGCAACCAAATACGGCGTTGCCATTGATATGCCTGCCGGTCCAAGCGAATTGTTGATTGCTGCTGATGATAGCGCCAATGCGAGCTTTGTGGCATCCGATTTATTGAGTCAGGCTGAACATGGCACAGACAGTCAGGTAATTTTGGTGTCAACATCTATGGAAATGTTGAAAGAAGTTGAAAAGGAAATTGAAATCCAATTGCCACTGTTATCCAGGAAAAAAATAGCAGCAAAAGCGATTGAAAATTCGAAATTGATTTTTGTGGAAACAAAAGAAACGGCAATGGAAATGATTAATGAATATGGACCTGAACATTTTATTGTTTGTACAGATAACAACGATTTTTATGTTGAGAATGTTCAAAATGCAGGTTCTGTTTTTATTGGTAATTATACCCCGGAAAGTGCAGGAGATTATGCTTCTGGAACCAACCATACTTTACCCACAAATGGCTATTCAAAAGCGTATTCCGGTGTTAATTTAGATTCGTTTTTGAAATCGATTACCTTTCAGAAAATTTCTGAAAAAGGAATTCAGAATATTGGGAAAACCATAGAATTAATGGCCGAAGCAGAAGGTTTGGATGCGCACAAAAATGCAGTAACTTTACGTTTAAAAAGTTTAAAAAAGTAATTATGTTTGCAATTGAAAAATTGGTCCGCGAAAATATAAAGGCATTAAAACCATATTCTTCAGCAAGAGATGAATTTAAGGAGATGACTGCTGATATGGTGTTTTTAGATGCAAACGAAAATCCGTTTGAGAATGGCGTAAACCGTTATCCGGATCCGCAACAAACCACTGTAAAAGCAGCATTGTCAAAATTAAAAGAAGTCCCTGTAAGTCAAATTTTATTGGGTAATGGAAGTGATGAAGTGTTGGATTTAATTTTTAGGGCTTTTTGTGAACCAAAACAAGACAACATCATTACGTTGCCGCCCACTTATGGGATGTATAAGGTATTGGCAAACATTAATAATATTGAGGAAAAGGAGGTTTTACTAACCAATAAATTTCAGCCAAATGTGAATGAAATTTTAAAAGCGGCAGATGCAAATTCAAAAATTTTGTTTTTATGTTCCCCTAACAACCCTACTGGAAATTCTTTTAACAGTGAAAGTGTTGAAATATTGTTGAATTCATTTAAAGGATTGGTTGTTATTGATGAAGCCTATATTGATTTTTCTTCGGAAAAAAGCTGGTTGCAAAGGTTAAATGAATTTCCGAATTTAGTGGTGACCCAAACTTTATCTAAAGCTTATGGAATGGCAGGGATTAGGTTGGGAATTTGTTTTGCTTCTTCAGCAATTATTTCGATTTTGAACAAAATTAAACCGCCGTATAATGTAAATGAATTAACGCAGCAAAGAGCATTAAAACGGATTTTGACTAAAAACAAGGTCAGAAATGAAATTGATAATATTTTAGAACAACGGAAAAAACTGATAGATAAATTAACATCTGTATCATTTATTGAAGAAATTTATCCAACAGATGCCAATTTTATTTTAGTAAAAGTGGATGATGCTACAAAAAGATACCATCAATTATTAGAAAAAGGAGTTGTAATTAGGAACAGAACAACGCAGCCATTATGTGAAAACACATTGAGATTGACTATTGGCACAACCAGTGAAAACATAAAATTGATAAAAGCATTAAAAGAAATTTAAAATGAAGAAAAAAGTACTGTTTATCGATAGAGACGGAACCATGATAAAAGAGCCTGAAGATCAGCAGGTTGATGCTTTTGAAAAAATAATATTTTATCCAAAAGTATTCACCTATTTAGGAAAAATAGCCAAAGAGCTCGATTTTACTTTGGTTATGGTAACCAATCAGGATGGTTTGGGAACGTCTAGTTTACCGGAAGAAAATTTTTGGCCTGTTCAAAAATTTATCATTCAATGTTTTGAAAATGAAGGTGTAACGTTTGAAGAGGTTATTATTGATAAAACTTTTGCAAAAGACAATGCTTCTACCAGAAAACCGAATACAGGATTATTGACAGAATATTTTTCAGAAGGATATGACTTAGAGCATTCATTTGTAATTGGAGATCGGTTAACAGATATTGAATTGGCAAAAAATTTAGGAGCAAAGGGAATTTTTATCAATGAAAACAGCAATCTTGGAACCGATGAAATAACGGTCAAAAGAGAGGTTTTAAATAAATTTATTGCTTTAGAAACAGACGATTGGAAACGAATTTATGAGTTTTTAAAGTTAAAAAACAGAACTGTTGAGCTTTCACGAAACACAAACGAAACCAATATTTATATTAAGTTAAATTTAGATGGTACAGGAAAAAGCAATATTTCAACAGGCATTGCCTTTTTTGACCATATGCTTGATCAGATTGCACGTCACGGACAAATGGATGTAACGATTAAAGTGACAGGGGATTTGGACGTGGATGAACACCACACCATCGAAGATACCATGATTGCTTTGGGTGAAGTTTTTGCAAAAGCATTGGGGAATAAAATGGGAATAGATCGTTATGGTTTTTGTTTGCCTATGGATGATTGTTTGGCGCAGGTTGCCATCGATTTTGGTGGAAGAAACTGGCTGGTTTGGGATGCGGATTTTAAACGTGAAAAAATTGGGGAAATGCCAACGGAAATGTTTTTCCATTTGTTCAAATCATTTACGGATGGCGCAAAATGCAATTTGAATATCAAAGCTGAAGGCGTAAATGAGCATCATAAAATTGAAGCTATTTTTAAAGCATTTGCAAAAGCCATAAAAGCTGCGGTAAAAAGAGATTCAGAAAAAATGATTTTACCAAGTACAAAAGGGATGCTTTAATGAAAATAGTCATTATAAATTACGGTGCAGGAAATATTCAATCTATTAAATTTGCAATTCAACGGTTGGGGTATGAAGCTGTTTTATCAGACGATGCTGAAGAAATTAAGGGGGCTGACAAAGTGATTTTCCCCGGAGTTGGAGAAGCTAGCAGTGCGATGAAAAAATTGAGATTTACCGGATTGGATAAATTGATTCCAACTTTAAAACAGCCTGTTTTAGGTATTTGTTTGGGAATGCAGTTAATGTGTAATTATTGTGAAGAAGGCAACACACAAGGTCTGGGAATTTTTGATGTTGATGTTGTTAAGTTTAGTAATAAAGTTAAAGTTCCTCAAATTGGATGGAATCAAATTGAAAATTTGAATTCTGAACTCTTTAAAGGGATTGTGGAAAAGGAGTATATGTATTTGGTGCACAGTTTTTATGTTCCGTTGAATGAGGAAGCTATTGCAATTACTGAATATGGGATAAAATATACTTCAGCATTGCAAAAAGATAATTTTTACGGAGTACAGTTTCATCCTGAGAAAAGCAGTAAAGCTGGAGAACAAATTTTAAATAATTTTCTAAAGTTAGATATTAAATATTAGATATTAGAAGTTAAATAAGAAGTTTTGTTATGAAAAATGAAATATTAATAAGAACTAAAGCATTTGCAATTGATTGTTGGAGGTTTTGTGAAAAAGTACCAAAATAAAGAGAGTATAATGCCTTTGTGAATCAACTTATACGAAGTTCAAGTTCTGTTGGTGCAAATTACAGAGCGTCACAAAGAGCTAAATCTACAGCTGATTTTATTAACAAATTAAAGATTGTTGAAGAAGAAGTAGATGAAAGTGTTTATTGGCTGGAGATATTTGAAATTATAATTCAAGATAATTTGGAAGAAATTCAAATTCTTAAAAAAGAAGGGAATGAAATTCTTGCCATTATGGTAGCTTCAATAAATAAGGAAAAAAGGAACAATAAAAAATAAATAAAGATTTTTAATATAAAATATTAGATTTTTTGAAATGAAAAACGAAACAAACAACAACCAATACTTTTTAATATTTAATATCTAACTTTTAATATAAAAATTATGCGAATCATACCAGCAATAGACATTATAAACGGCAAATGTGTACGCCTCTCAAAAGGAGATTACAGCACCAAGATAATTTATAATGAAAATCCGCTAGAAGTAGCGAAAATGTTTGAAAATCATGGGGTAAAGTATTTGCATTTGGTCGATTTAGATGGCGCAAAATCAAGTCATATTGTAAATCACAAAATTTTGGAACAAATTGCTTCGAAAACGAATTTGAAAATTGATTTTGGCGGTGGATTGAAGTCGGATGCCGATTTGAAAATTGCTTTTGAAAGTGGTGCAAACCAGATAACCGGAGGAAGTATTGCTGTAAAAAATCCTGCAATTTTTAAAAGCTGGTTGGAAAAATACGGTTCTGATAAAATTATTTTGGGTGCCGACGCTTTGAATGAAAAAATAGCTGTTAGCGGTTGGCTGGAAGATTCTGACGAAGATCTTATTCCATTTATTCAAAATTATCAAAAAGAAGGCGTTAAATATGTAATTTGTACCGATATTTCAAAAGACGGAATGTTACAAGGACCATCGTTTGAATTGTATCAAAAAATAATCAGTCAAGCTTCAAACATAAAATTAATAGCCTCCGGAGGAATTTCTACTTTTGTAGAACTGCCTAAATTGGCAGAAATGGGTTGTGAAGGAACTATTATCGGAAAAGCTATTTATGAACATAAAATTAGTATGAAGGAAATTGAAAATTTTATTTTAAACAATTAGAATGTTAACAAAAAGAATAATTCCATGTTTGGATATTAAAAATGGAAGAACCGTAAAGGGTGTGAATTTTGTTGATTTACGGGATGCGGGTGATCCTGTTGAATTGGCTGAGATTTATGCAAATAATGGGGCAGATGAATTGGTTTTTTTAGACATAACTGCTACGGAGCAACGTAGAAAAACATTGGCTGAATTGGTCATGCATGTCTCGGAAAAAGTGAATATTCCTTTTACAGTCGGTGGCGGAATTTCTTCGGTGGAAGATGTTGAAATTTTATTAAACTCAGGAGCGGATAAGGTTTCCATAAATTCTTCTGTAGTTAAAAACCCTCAGTTGATCAATGATTTGGCAGCTAGATTTGGCAGCCAGTGTATTGTTGTTGCCATTGATGCGAAACAAATTGATGGAGAATGGCTCGTGCATTTGGTGGGTGGAAAAGTGCCTACCACCATTAAACTATTTGATTGGGCAAAAGAAGTAGCGCGACGTGGTGCAGGAGAAATTTTATTTACTTCTATGGATCACGATGGCACTAAAAACGGATTTGCAAATGAAGCTTTGGCCTATTTGAGTGAATTGGTTAATATCCCAATAATTGCTTCAGGAGGAGCTGGGAATATGCAACATTTTACCGATGCTTTTATAAAAGGAAAAGCTGATGCGGCTTTAGCAGCCAGTGTATTTCATTTTAAAGAAATTGAAATTATAGATTTAAAAAAAGAATTAAAAAGAAATAATATCCCAGTTAGATTGTAATAAAAAAACGTCATTACGAGGAATTTAATGACAAAGTAATCTTTTGATAAATAACTAAAAATTAACAGATTGCTAAGCAAATGAAAAATTTGCTTAGCAATGACAAAATAAAATTATGAACATAGATTTTAATAAAAATACGGATCATTTAGTACCTGTAATCATTCAGGACAATAGCACAAAAAATGTCTTAATGTTGGGTTATATGAATCAAGAGGCTTTTAACAAAACCGTTGAATCAAACAAAGTCACTTTTTTTAGCAGAACTAAAAAAAGATTATGGACAAAAGGGGAGGAAAGTAGTAATTATTTAAATGTAGTTTCCATACAAAACGATTGCGACAATGATACTTTGTTAATTCAGGTAAATCCGGTTGGTCCAACTTGTCATAAAGGAACGGATACGTGTTGGGGAGAATCGAATAATCAGTCCTACGGTTTTTTGACGCAACTGGAAGAAGTGATTAAAAATAGGAGAGAAGCAGGTAATGCTGAAAATAGCTATGTGGCCTCTTTATTTGAAAAGGGAATTAATAAAATAGCACAAAAAGTCGGTGAAGAAGCCGTTGAAATTGTTATTGAGGCGAAAGATAATAATGATGATCTATTTTTAAATGAAGGTGCCGATTTACTTTTTCATTATTTAATTTTGTTGCAGGCAAAAGGATTTACTTTGCAGGATACTGTTAAAATTTTAGAAAACAGACATCAATAAGTATAAAGTAAAAAGTAAAAAAAAACACTTCTAACTTTTAATATATAACTTTTAACTTCTAATATTTTATATCGTATATTTAATATTCTTAATTTATTTTAATAACAATAATGACCTCAATTTCAAAATCGACCTTAGACTTTTTAAAATTGCTGAAAGCCAATAACAATCGTGAGTGGTTTAATGAGCATAAAGCGGAGTTTGAGGCTGAACAAAAAAAGGTTAAAGGGTTTTACAATTCCATAATGGAACAATTGAAAACACATGACCTTATTGAAAATGTAAAAATATTTAGGATTTACAGGGATATTCGTTTTTCTCCTGATAAAACACCATTTAAACCTCATTTTGCCGGTCATTTCACTCGGGCGACTAACAAATTGCGCGGCGGTTATTATTTAAGAATAAGACCGGGAGAAAGTTTTCTGGCTGGTGGGTTTTGGGAACCCAATAAAGAGGATTTGTTAAGAATTAGAAAGGAATTTGAAACTGACGTCTCTGAAATTAGGGCCATTGTAAACGCACCTGATTTTAAGAAGCATTTTGGGAAATTACAAGGTAATGCTGTAAAATCAGCACCTAGAGGTTTTGATAAAAATCATCCTAATATTGATTTCATAAGGTTCAAGCAATTTATTGTTACACGCGAATTTACTGATGAAGAAGTTTTATCGCCAAACTTTTTAAGGGAAGTTATGGATTCATTTTTGGCAATGCGACCCTATTTGGATTATATGAGTGAAGTGCTTACCACCAATTTAAATGGAGAATCATTAATTGATTAAAATTAAAACATGTTGAAAATTATAAACTTTATTTGGTTTTGAAGACAAAACCAATCAAAAAAAGAGGCTGTAAAAAAAGTAATATTTTCTTACAGCCTCTTTTTTAATCTTATGGTTGTATTATTCCTCTACCAATACCCAATCACCTTTTTGAATTAAAGGAATGGCTTGTTTGTATTTTACTGATTTATTTTCGCCCGACAACACATGTTTAATGGTCACTTGTTCATTTCGTCCAATTTTTCGCTCGGTGCGAACAATAGTTTCAATAACTTGTTGTTGTTGTGTTTGATTTGTTTGCGGATTTGGCATTGAACTGCCATATTCTTCCTTGCTCAATTGAACTTTTTCGCGTTTTTGTTCCCTTGCAGGCAATACGCGAGTCGCATCCTGAGAAGGCAATTCACCTTTGAATAAAAACGATAAAACTTCTTTATTTACTTTATCAAGCATACCGTTAAAAAGTTCAAATGACTCGAATTTGTAAATTAACAACGGATCTTTTTGTTCGTAAGTTGCATTTTGAACCGATTGTTTAAGCTCATCCATTTGTCGTAAATGATCTTTCCAGGTATCATCAATGATAGCAAGTGTAATATTTTTTTCAAAATCTGTTACCAACTCTTTTCCGCCAGATTCATAAGCGTCTTTTAAATTGGTAATTACTTTCAATTCCTTAACGCCATCAGTAAAAGGAACAACAATTCGTTCATATTTTTCACCGTGATTTTCATAAACATCTTTAATTACGGGAAAAGCAGCTTTTGCATTTCTTTCTAACTTTTCTCTATAATGTTTGTATACCACATCAAAAAGTTGATCTGTAAGTTCTTGTTCCGAAAGTGATTTAAATTCTTCTTCGTTAAAAGGAGAAGTTGTGGAAGAAAAACGAATCAGTTCAAAATCAAAATTCTGATAATCATTCGTGAGTTTATTTTCTCTGATCAACATGTTACAGGTATCATAAACCATATTTACGATATCCACCTGCAAACGGTCTCCATATAAGGCGTGGCGACGACGTTTGTAAACGACTTCTCTTTGAGAATTCATAACATCATCATACTCAAGCAACCTTTTACGAACTCCAAAGTTGTTTTCTTCTACTTTGCGTTGTGCACGTTCAATGGATTTGGAAATCATGGAGTGTTGAATAACTTCACCTTCCTGAAGCCCCATTCTATCCATCATTTTCGCAATACGTTCGGAACCGAACAATCGCATTAAATTATCTTCCAATGATACATAAAACTGTGAAGAACCCGGATCTCCCTGACGACCTGCTCTACCTCGTAACTGGCGGTCTACACGACGTGAATCGTGACGTTCTGTACCCACAATAGCCAAACCTCCCGCTTTTTTAACTTCATCGGAAAGTTTTATATCCGTTCCACGACCAGCCATATTGGTTGCAATAGTTACGACACCCGAGTTTCCTGCTTCTTCAACGATATCAGCTTCTTTTTTATGCATTTTGGCGTTTAATACATTGTGTTTTATTTTTCTGATGGCAAGCATTCGGCTTAACAATTCGGAAATTTCTACGGAAGTGGTTCCCACCAACACAGGTCGGCCTAAATTAACTAATTTTACAATTTCATCAATAACAGCATTGTATTTTTCACGCTTGGTTTTGAAAACCAAATCGTCACGATCATCCCGAACTAATTCTCTGTTGGGTGGAATTTCAATAACATCTAATTTATAAATTTCCCAGAATTCTCCAGCTTCTGTAACTGCAGTTCCAGTCATACCGGCAAGTTTGCGGTACATTCTAAAGTAATTTTGAAGCGTGACCGTAGCATATGTTTGTGTGGCAGCTTCAATTTTAACGTTCTCTTTTGCTTCAATCGCCTGATGTAATCCGTCTGAATAACGGCGACCTTCCATAATACGTCCTGTTTGCTCATCAACGATTTTAATTTTATCGTCCATAATTACATACTCAATATCTTTTTCGAATAAAGTGTATGCCTTAAGCAATTGATTCATAGTATGAATTCGTTCGCTTTTTATGCTGTAATCACGATATAGTTCTTCTTTTTTCTCAGTTAAAACCTCCGGCGTGTCCTTTTCACGTTCCAATTTGCTGATTTCAGTGCTTAAATCGGGTAAAATGAAGAAGTTTTCATCCCCATCATCACCAGATAAAAAGGTAATTCCTTTATCGGTCAGCTCAATGGAGTTGTTTTTTTCATCAATAACAAAATATAACTCTTCGTCAATTTTAGGCATTTCACGATTGTTATCTTGCATATAATGATTCTCCGTCTTTTGCAAGAGTTGTTTGATACCTTCCTGGCTTAAAAATTTGATTAAGGCTTTGCTTTTTGGCAAACCTCTAAAAACACGAAGCAATAAAAATCCGCCTTCTTTTGTGTCGCCTTCAGCTAATAACCTTTTTACTTCAGCCAAAACAGCAGTCAAATAATTTCGTTGGGTAGAAACAATTTTGTCTACACTTGGTTTTAACTCGTTAAATTCGTGACGGTCTGCATTCGCTGTCGCCCCTGAAATAATTAAAGGCGTACGTGCATCATCAATTAAAACGGAATCGACCTCATCCACAATCGCAAAATTGGGTGGGCGTTGCACCAAATCGTTTGGTGAATGCGCCATATTATCACGTAAATAATCAAAACCAAATTCGTTATTTGTACCGTAAGTAATATCTGCATTGTAAGCTTTCCTTCGTGCATCTGAATTTGGCTCATGGTGATCAATACAATCTATTCTCAATCCATGGAATTCAAAAATTGGCCCCATCCAGGCAGCATCACGTTTTGCCAGATAATCATTTACGGTTACCAAATGCACGCCTTTTCCTGTAAGTGCATTTAAGTAAATAGGAAGTGTTGAAACCAATGTTTTACCTTCCCCCGTCATCATTTCGGCAATTTTACCCTGATGCAAAACTGAACCACCGATAAGTTGTACATCGTAGTGAATCATATCCCAAGTAACTTCTTTTCCCTGAGCATCCCATATATTGGCCCAAATGGCTTTGTCATTTTCAAGAACTATATTTTCTCGGGTTGGCGAAAGTTCCCTGTCAAACGGTGTTGCCGTAACGGTAATGGTTTTATTTTGGGTAAAGCGCTTGGCAGTTTCTTTAACAACGGCAAATGCTTCGGGCATGATTTCATCTAATGCTTTTTCTGAAGCCTGATATAAATCGTCTTCCAAACTGTCAATTAAAGCATAAATCTCTTCTTTTCGGTCTATGTTTGCATCGGTTAATTCTGCTTTTAATTCATCAATTTTTGAAGAAAACTCAAGCGTTGAATCTGATATTTTTTGCTTAAAGTAACCAGTTTTATCTCTTAGTTGGTCGTTTGTTAAATTTGTAATTTCTTGATCAAAAGCATTAACCTTGGTAACTATGGGTTGAAGCAATGCTAAATCTCTCTTTTTTTTATCTCCAACAAAAATTTTAAGGACTGAATTTATGATACTCATATTTTAGGTGTCAAATTTTTAAATAATTACTTGTAAAATTACAGTAATTTATATTGATATTAATAACTGGTAAAGTTAATTTTTTTAATGTTAAATCGTTTTAATTCTGTTTAAAATTATGATCAATAACCAAAAAAAAAGTCTCGCTAGAGACTTTTTTTTGATTAAGTATTTTTAATATTCATCTTCGTTCCAAAGATAATCTTCTTCAGAAGGGTAGTCTGGCCAAATTTCGACAATCGATTCGAAATTTTCTTCCTCATCTTCAATTTCTTGAAGGTTTTCGACAACTTCTAAAGGTGCCCCTGTTCTAATTGCATAATCAATCAACTCATCCTTTGTTGCAGGCCAAGGTGCATCTGCTAAATACGATGCTAATTCTAGTGTCCAATACATAACTTTTCGTATTAAATTTTTGCAAAAATAATTTTTTTACTTAACTAGGCAAGCTATTTCTCGTTTTATTTCAAAATAAAAAAGAACTTATTTTATTTTCTCAGGAATCCAAGGGATTTCTTGAGCCTCATTGTCAATTGTCAACTTTCGTGCCAGCACAAATAAATAGTCGGAAAGTCGATTTAAATACACCAAAATTTTTGGATTTATGGTACTTTCGTCATTTAACAAGGTAGCTATTCTCTCTGCTCTTCTGCAAATACAACGTGTAATATGACAAAATGACACTGTTGTATGTCCGCCAGGCAAAATAAAGTGCGACATTGGTGGCAAAGATTCGTTCATTTTATCAATCTCATTTTCTAAAAGTTCAATAGATTCTTCTGTAATTTTCGGAATATTTAAGCGTTCTTTTCCGCTTTTTAAGATTTCTTTTTCTGGAGGCGTTGCCAACATGGAGCCCAAAGTAAATAATTCGTTTTGAATTTTTAACAGAATTTCAGTGGTATACGAATCAATTTTTTGATCACGAATTAAACCAATATATGAATTTAGCTCATCCACAGTACCATAGGCTTCTATCCTTAAATGATATTTTGGTACCCTTGTTCCTCCAAAAAGAGAGGTTTTGCCTTTATCTCCGGTTTTTGTATAAATTTTCATATTGCAAATTAACTAATTTTTATGCAAATTCAGTGGTTAAATTCTTATTGTAAAATGTTGTTTTTCTTGTTCCTTTCTAAAAAACACAATTCCCCAAAAAAAAGTATTGATGGTGATGGTGACTTTGGGGTGATTTTTTATATCCTTCCAGGCCAGTTGCATTTCTGGTGACCAATTAATATCGTCAAAAATAAATACAGAATCATTGTTTGTTGTTTCAAGGCATTGATTGAAATAATCAATCGTCGCTTTTTTTTGGTGATTTCCGTCGAAATAAATTAAATCATAATGTTTGTTTTTTATTATTGAAGAAAGCGTTTCGTTAAAGTCGCCAACAACCAATTGAATATTATTTAAGTGATTCGTGTTGAATAGTTCTTTTGCTATTTGAGCGGTATTTTTGCAGCCTTCAAGCGTAATAATTTCAGCTTCAAGGTTTCCAATACTCAAAACGGAAGTTCCCAATCCAACGGAAGTTCCAAATTCCAGTATATTTTTAGGCTTAAAATAATCAATAATCCGAAGAAGGAGTTTAGCTTTTTTGGTAGATATTCCAGCTATTTTTGCAATATCAGATACTTTGCGTTCGTTATTTTTAAAAAACAAAGAACCTTTGCCATAATCGGTTATTGTGATCTTTTTATGATTAGAATACAACAATTTTCTAATCCTGTTAAATGCGTTCATTTTGGGTGGATTTGTTTTGGTATTGAAACACTTGGTTACTAAATCATAAACAAAAGGGGAGTGTACGCCGTGTTGATTTGTTGATGCAAGTAAAAAAGTGATAAATGACCTAATTTTAAACCATTCCATGACTAGTCAATTTTAATGCGAAAATAGTTGAAAAATTATTTTAATACGCTATTTAAAATTATATTTGCCTAAGTCTGATCAAATTTTTATGAAGAAATTTTTTTTATACGTTGCAGTTTTAAGTCTGCTTTCGTCTTGTATTTCAACCAAGCAAGTGACCTCTTTTCAGGGTGAGCCTGTAAGTAAAACGGAAATTTATAAATTAAATAATGACCCTTATCGTTTGCAGGTAAATGATATTTTATACATTGACATTAAAGCAGAAAACCAGGAACTCGTAACGCTTTTTAAGAATAATGCTTCAGGCGGTGGTGGTGGCGGAGGACTTTATTTTTCGGGTTATACAATTGACAACCACGGGAATATTAGAATTCCTTATATTGGTGAACTCAATGTTTTGGGTTTTACCGAAAAAGAAACCAGAGAAAAAATTGAAGTTGAATTGGGTAATTTTTTAAAGAATCCCGAAAATGTTTTTGTGACAGTTAAATTAGGGGGCATTAACTTTATTGTTACCGGAGAGGTGGGTTCTCCC
This sequence comes from Lutibacter sp., assembly GCF_041555395.1. Classification (GTDB taxonomy): domain Bacteria; phylum Bacteroidota; class Bacteroidia; order Flavobacteriales; family Flavobacteriaceae; genus Lutibacter. Next base: position 30,955 of record NZ_JBFFKM010000017.1, read on the forward strand.
GGCACAAAAATTTTAGCACAAAATCAAGTTTCTATAATTGATGCCATTGCCAATTCTGGTGAAATTTCCACTTTTGGTGATCGTGAAAATGTGCTAATTATCAGAAAAACGCCGGACGGGGTGAAAAAATACAAAATTAACATGAATGAGATTTCCATATTTGAGTCGGAATATTTCTATATTCAGCCCAACGACATTATATATGTGGCTCCGTTAAAACAAAAATCGTGGGGAATTGGAACTACAGGATTACAAGCATTTACAACAGTTGTTTCAGTATTGTCATTTTTAATAACCTCTGTTTTATTAGTTAAAAATTTATAATATTTTATGGATAATAAATTCAAATTTATTGATAATCCAAGTGAGCAAATCTCTAATATTAAAGATTATTTATTTCGAATTTTAGCCAATTGGAAATGGTTTGTGGCAACTATTGCCATTGCATTCGCAATTGCATATTATGTAAATATTTCCACCCAAAAGATATACGGACTTAGTACAACGATTGCGGTAAACGAAAAACAAAATCCTCTTTTTTCGTCAGGAACCAATATTGCATTTAACTGGGGGGGAGTAAGTGATAGGGTTGAATCCATCAGAAAGGCATTAACTTCCAGGTCTCATAATGAAAAAGTAATCAATCGACTCAATTTTTATATTGAGTATATAAAAGATGGCCGTTTTAGACGAGAGGATGCTTACGGTAAAACGCCATTTACCGTAAAATTGCAACCTAACCAATACCAGTTGTTGAATACCTTAGTTAAAATTAATTTTATTGACAATAATCGTTTTGAATTGTCGGTAGATTTTAATGAAAATACGGCTTATAAATTAATTAACTATAAAGACGAGTCGTTTAAAGGTTTTGAAGAAAATAAAAAACCTTATTCAAAAGTATTTTTGATTGATGAATATATAAATCTTCCATTTTTAAAAGCTCAAATTGAACTTGTGAATGATGTAAAAGATTTAAAGGGACAATCGTTTTATTTTCAGTTGAGAACTATTGATCAGGCTGCCGGACAATACCGGAATGTTAGGGCAAACGGGCTTACCGGAACTTCTCTAATAGAATTGTCGTTAACGGGTCCCAACAAAAACAGAATTGTTGATTATTTAAATGAAACCGTTATAGTTTTGGCAGAACATGAACTGGATGAAAAAACAAATTATGCAAGAAGCACAAAAGAATTTATTGATGCTCAATTTAGAAATACTTCGGACAGTTTAAAATCAATTGAAGACAATATTGGAAAGTTTAAACAGGAAAACTCAATTTACCAATTATCGGCTGAAGGAGGTGAAATCTATTCGCAAACAGTTAGTTTAGATAAAATGCAAGAGCAGCTTGGAGATAGAATTGTGTATTTCAACAATTTAGAAAACTACATAAAAACCCATACAGATTTCACGAATATTCCAGCGCCGGCAATCATAAATATTGAAGATGGTTCTATTTCCGGAATGGTAGGTAAATTAACGGAACTTTCCATAAAAAAGGAAAAATTATCAAAAGAAGTTACTTCAAATCATCCTTCATTAATAGCGGTAAATCAGGAAGTTGAAACCACAAGAAATGTGTTGCTCGAAAATCTTTCCTCCTTAAGGAATGAAACTAAAATCACGCTGAATAATAGCAGGAATCGATTAAATACCTATAATAACGAGCTGGACAAGCTTCCGAAGAAAGAACAAAAATTATTAAATTATCAACGAAAATACAGTTTAACCGAATCTAATTATGTTTTCTTGATGCAGAAGAGGTACGAGGCAGATATTGCAATTGCGGCAAGTGTATCGGACATTTCAGTGTTGGATACCGCAAAAGATACCGGACAGGGATCAATTTTGCCAAGAATGCAGTTTAATTATATGATTGCTTTGCTATTGGGAACCATTTTTCCGCTTTTTGTGATTATTGCAAAAGAAGTTTTGGATACCCGAGTTCACACTACTGAAGATATTGAAAAAATTTCACCAATACCAATTTTAGGAGTGGTGGGAAATAATGGATCCGACAGTAATTTAGCCGTTTTTACCAAGCCGAAATCGGGAGTTGCGGAATCATTTAGGGCTTTGCGTTCAAATATTCAATTTTTATTTAGCAGAAGCACAAAAGACAAATGCAAAACCATTATTGTGACGTCATCCGTTAGCGGAGAAGGTAAAACTTTTGTTTCAATTAATATGTCCACTGTTTTTGCATTGGGAGGAAAAAAAACAATTTTGGTTGGGTTGGATTTGCGTAAACCAAAAATATTTGATGATTTTGAAATTTCCAAGGAAATAGGTGTGGTTAACTATTTAATAGGAGAAGAAAATATTGATGCGATTATCCAAAAAACTAAAGTTCCTAATCTTGATGTAATTACTGCCGGTCCGGTACCTCCAAATCCTTCAGAATTATTGATTGGTTCAGCAATAGAGGAATTAATTAATAGTTTAAAAGATAATTACGATTATATTATTTTGGATACGCCGCCTATAGGATTGGTGAGTGACGCAGTAGAGTTGTTGAAATATGCAGATTCAACGCTTTATATTGTCCGACAAAACTATTCTCAAAAAGGAATGCTTAAAATGATTAATGAAAAATATAATAAAGAAGAAATTTCAAATATTAGTATAGTACTCAACGATTTTACGATGAAATTACGCTATGGAGGTTATGGGAATGGCTATGGTTACGGTTATGGATATGGAAAATACGCCAACGGATATGGGGGTGAAGAAGCACCTAAATCATTACTTAAAAAGATTTTTAAAAGAAAAAAGGATAGTTAGTTAACTATCCTTTTTTTTAATTTGTCTCTAAAATTAGAGTGCTTTTAAGAATACATACTATCTCTCAAATCTTTAATTTTTGGATCATCCAAATACTCATCAAATGTCGAATATCTGTCTATAACTCCTTTTGGTGTAATTTCTATAATTCTATTCGCAACAGTTTGCGCAAATTCGTGGTCATGAGTTGTGAAGATAACAGTTTCTTTAAAGTTTTTTAAAGAATTGTTAAATGCTTGAATAGACTCTAAATCTAAATGGTTTGTTGGTTCATCTAACATTAAAACATTTGCTCTCACCATCATCATTCTAGACAACATACACCTTACTTTTTCACCACCCGACAGCACATTACACTTTTTTAACGCTTCTTCACCGCTAAAAATCATTTTCCCTAAAAAACCTCTTAAATAAACTTCTTCTCTTTCTTCTTCTGTTTTAGCATATTGGCGAAGCCAATCCACCAAATTTAAGTTTGAATCGTTAAAAAATTCAGAATTATCTAAAGGTAAATAAGATTGATTTGTGGTAACGCCCCATTGAAATTTTCCTTTATCGACTTTTTCATTTCCATATAATATTTCATAGAAAGTGGTTACTGCTCTTGAATTTCTTGATATTAAAGCAACTTTATCGCCTTTATTTAAGATGAAACTAATGTCTTTAAACAATACGCCATCTTCAGTTGATTTTGACAAATGTTCCACATTTAAAATCTGGTCCCCGGCTTCTCTTTCACGTTCAAAAATAATTGCAGGATATCTGCGACTTGAAGGTTTTATTTCATCAACATTCAATTTTTCAATCATTTTTTTACGACTGGTTGCTTGTTTTGATTTTGCAACATTGGCAGAGAAACGACGAATAAACTCTTCTAATTCTTTCTTTTTATCTTCTGCTTTTTTACTTTGCTGAGCCCTTTGTCTGGCTGCCAGCTGACTCGATTCATACCAGAAGGAATAGTTACCAGAGTAATGGTTTATTTTTCCGAAATCAATATCTGAAATATGTGTACAAACAGCATCTAAAAAGTGACGGTCATGCGATACCACAATTACCGTATTGTCATAATTTGCTAAAAAGTTTTCTAACCAACCGATGGTTTCAAAATCAAGGTCGTTGGTAGGCTCATCCATAATTAAAACATCCGGATTGCCAAATAATGCCTGCGCTAATAAAATACGCAATTTCGTTTTTCCGTCTATATCACCCATTAAGGAATAATGCAAATCTTCTTTAATTCCTAAAGATGACAACAAGCTGGCTGCACCGCTTTCGGCATTCCATCCACCCATTTCTTCAAATTCTGCACCTAATTCACCGGCCTTAACTCCATCTTCTTCTGAGAAATTCGGTGTTGCATATACGGCATCTAATTCTTTTTTTAGATTAAATAATTTTTTATTGCCCATCATCACAGTATCCAATACCGGATATTCATCAAAGGCAAAGTGATCTTGGGAAAGCACAGACATCCGCTTGCCTTTGTCCAAAATTACTTGTCCGGCCGTTGGGTCTATTTTTCCGGAAATGATTTTTAGAAATGTTGATTTTCCTGAACCGTTGGCGCCAATAATTCCGTAGCAATTTCCAACGGTAAACTTGGTGTTTACATCGTCGAATAAAATACGTTTACCGAATTGAACAGATAAATTTGATACTGAAAGCATTATAAATTAAGGTTTTAAATTTTTTGCAAAAGTAGTGAATTAGATTTTAAAAAAAAATAGTAAACCCAAAGTTAATTTTTAGTGTTTAAAAGATTTTCTGCCACATTTAACATCTCATTAACAAGCGAGCCATCTATATGTATGTATTTTTGTTTCAAATAATTTTCATGAAATATCTTACCTATGTCATATTGGTATTTTTAGCAGTTAGTTGTGGGAAAAGCAATGAGAATGCGGTTACTTATTTTGGAGGTTTAATAATCAATCCAAAATCCAGTTTCGTTTTGTTTTTAAAAGAGGAGAAAGTTATGGATACTTTGTGGCTTGATAAAAACAATCGATTTTTAAAGAAGATTCCTGTATTGGATGAAGGTTTTTATACGTTTAAGCACGGAACTGAATTTCAATACATATATTTAGAACCTTCAGACAGTGTTTTGGTTAGGCTTAATACCTGGGATTTTGATAAATCGCTGGTGTTTAGTGGTAGAGGGAGTGTTAAAAATGAATTTTTAATTAATTTATTTTTGCATAATGAGAAGGAGGAAAGGATGATGTACCACTACTTTGATTTAAATGAAAAGGATTTTCAGGCTAAAATTGATTCACTTTCCAAAGCAAGGTTTGCTATTTATAATGATTTTTTTGAGTATGAAGGAGTAGTATCAAAAGGATTTGAAAAATTTACAGCCATAGCTATTCAATTTCCGCTATTCAGATTAAAAGAATTTTACCCATATTATCATAACCTTGAAGGATTTTCAGAAGTTTCCGATACTTTTTACAATTTCAGAAAAGGTATTAATTTAAATGAAGAAAATTTGGTGTCATTTTATCCTTATCAAAACTATGTGGTCAGTTATTTATACAATATAAGTTACCAGCTCAAAGAAAAAGACAGCACCAAAAATGATATTACGGTGAATATATTAAATGCGGTTAATGAACATATAAAGGCAGAAGGATTTAAAAATATCCTGTTGAAAAGAATTTTAGTCAGCGATTTCTTAAAAAGCAGATCGACTTGCCACATTAATGAGGAAGCTTTAAGTATATTTTTGGGAAATTGCACCAATAAAGAATATCTTGAACAAGTTAATAATTTGGTAAAAGACTTTAATTATATACCGTTGAATAAACCATTTCGCGATTTTGACATTGTTTCCTATAACAACGTTCCTTTAAAAATAAAGGAGGTTATTAATAATAAAAATGCCGTGATTTACTTTTGGTCATCGGATTATATGTCGTCTGATTATTTGGTGAGCCGAATTAGATTCTTAGAGCAAAGGCATCCCGATTTGTTGTTTATAGGCATCAATATGAATACTTCACCACAAGATCTAACGACAGCGTCTAACTTAAAATTACCCCACATCAATAACCAATATATATTGTCAACAGGCAGCTATGCGCATAACTATTTAAGCAGCAAATATCCACGCACCATTATAATAGACGATGCAGGAATTGTTAAAAATAAATTTACCAATTTAGATTCAAAATATCTTCATTCAGAATTGAATAAATTAAAATAAACTAGTATAATGTTATTTGTATACTATTAAAGCGTACTTTTGCACCCGATTTTAACCGGTTTATAGATGGGCGTCTGTAGATCAATAATTTATACAGAAATGACGACATTTAAAGAACTAGGGCTTAACAGCCAACTATTACAAGCGTTGACTGATTTAGGGTATGAAACCCCAACTGAAATTCAGTCAAAAGCAATTCCTCAAGTATTATCTTCAAAACAAGATTTAAAAGCATTTGCACAAACAGGTACGGGAAAAACCGCAGCTTTCAGTTTACCAATTTTGGAACAAATTGACGCTAACAGCGGTGATACACAGGCAATTATTTTATCGCCGACACGTGAGTTGGCTATGCAAATTGCGAACAACATCACCGATTTTTCAAAACATTTAAAAGGTGTTAAAACACTTGCCGTTTATGGCGGTGCCAGCATTGAGGATCAAGTTAGAAAACTAAACAAAGGTGTTCAAATTATTGTTGGAACACCAGGAAGAACAGTTGATTTAATCAAGAGAAAACAATTAAAACTTGGAAATCTTAAATGGCTAATTTTAGATGAAGCTGATGAGATGTTGAATATGGGTTTTAAAGATGAATTGGATAAAATTCTTGCAGTTACGCCGAAAGAAAAACAAACATTATTGTTTTCTGCAACGTTTCCAAGAGAAGTTGAAAGCATCGCTAAAAGCTATTTAAAAAATCCGGTTGAAATTAGTGCCGGAGAAAAAAATAAAGGAACAGATCAGGTATCTCACCAATATTATATGGTTTCAGAAAGAAACAGATATGCTGCATTAAAAAGAATTGCTGATGTGAATCCAGATATTTACAGCATTATTTTTTGCAGAACGAGAAGAGAAACACAAGAAGTTGCGGATAAATTAATAAGCGATGGATACAATGTTGATGCGCTTCACGGTGATTTATCCCAAGCACAACGTGACAGCGTAATGGAAAAATTTCGTAATAAAACGTTACAAATATTAGTTGCTACAGATGTTGCGGCGAGAGGTTTGGACGTAACGGATTTAACGCATGTTATTAACCACAAACTTCCAGACCAGATTGAATCTTACACGCACCGTAGCGGAAGAACAGGACGTGCAGGGAAAGAAGGAATCTCCATAGCCATTGTTACCAGTAGAGAAAAAAGTAAATTGCATCCGATTGAAAGACTGATTGGCAAAAAGTTTATTAGTACACCAATTCCTACAGGAAAAGAAATTTGTCAAAATCAATTATTAAAATTGATTGATAAAGTTCAGGATATTAAAGTTAATGAAACTGAAATAAACGATTTTTTACCTTCGATTTATGAGAAATTAAAAGATTTAGATCGTGAAGAATTGATAAAAAGATTTGTTTCTATAGAATTCAATACCTTTTTATCCTATTATGAAAATGCACCTGATTTAAATGACAGCGAGCATATGAGAGGTTCTGACAGGAATTCTGATTCAAGAAACAAACGAAGAGATGATGAAAACATGACACGTTTCTTTATCAATATAGGTAAAAAAGACAAATTAAATCCAGCAAGATTGATTGGTTTAATTAATGATCAAAGAATTGCCAAAAATATTGAAATCGGGCAAATTGAAATTTTAGACACTTTCTCATTTTTCGAATTGGATAAAAACTACCAAAAAGAAACGATGAGCGCTTTTGAAGGAAATGATGTTGATTTTGAAGGCAGAAATGTGAATGTTGAAATTACTACCAAACAACGCACCGGACAAGCAAGAAGCGGAGGTGGTCGTGGAGGAGATAGAGGCCCAAGAAAAAGAACTGGTGATAGTGATAGGGGTAATGACAGAAAAAGATCTGGTGATGGAGATAGAAAACCAAAAAGTGATTTTAGCGGATTTGGAAGAAAACGTTCCGGTGCTCCAGGATCAACTAGTAAAAGCTCTTTTGGATCAGATCAAAATCCGAAAAGAAGAAAAAGAATATAACAAAAAAAAAGCCGCTTTAAGCGGCTTTTTTTTATTGAAATTGTTTTGCAATCCTCTCAGCTTTCCTTGATTCAGAATAATCATAAAAACCTTCACCCGATTTTATCCCAAGTTTTCCAGCCTGAACCATATTTACTAAAAGCGGACAAGGTGCATATTTCGGATTTTTAAATCCGTCATACATAACGTTTAATATAGATAAACAAATATCCAAACCAATAAAATCGGCCAATTGTAACGGACCCATTGGGTGTGCCATTCCTAATTTCATAACGGTATCAATTTCATAAACGCCAGCAACGCCATTGTACAAAGTTTCTATGGCTTCATTAAGCATTGGCATTAGAATTCGGTTGGCCACAAATCCGGGATAATCATTTACTTCCACAGGAATCTTTTTCAAATTTCCGGAAAGTTCCATAATGGTCTTGGTAACTTCATCAGAAGTGTTGTATCCTCTAATGATTTCAACCAATTTCATAATTGGAACCGGATTCATAAAGTGCATTCCTATGACTTTTTCAGGTCGGTTGGTGACAGAAGCAATTTTAGTGATTGAAATGGAAGAAGTATTTGAGGCCAAAATTGCATTCGCAGGTGCTTCTTCATCAATTTGCTTGAATATTTTTAATTTTAAGTCTACATTTTCTGTTGCGGCTTCAACAACCAAATCCACATTCTTAACGCCTTCAGCAATTGAAGTAAAGGTGGTAATATTGGCTAAAGTTTGGACTTTAATTTCTGCGGAGATGAATTCCTTAGCAACCAAACGATCCAGATTTTTAACAATGGTAGACAAGCCAAGGTCTAAAGCTTCTTGAGAAACATCAATTAAATGTACATTGTACTTATTTTGGGCAAAAACGTGGGCAATTCCATTTCCCATTGTTCCAGCACCAATAACTGCTATATTTTTCATAATTGTAATTCTAAAAATCGTTAATAATCATTTGTGCCACGCGAAGCGCTTCGGTACCTTGCTCAAGCGTTACAATAGGTGTTGTGTTGTTATTTATGGCATCGGCAAAAGTCTCCAATTCATCTAAAATCGCATTGTTGGCCTCGATTTTCGGATTTTCAAAATAGATTTGTTTTTTTAGGCCTTCTGCATTTTGTAAAACCATATCGAAATCGCCCGGATTTTCAGGCGCATCTTTCATTCTCACAACTTCTGTCGCTTTTTCGAAGAAATCTACTGCAATATAGGCGTCACGTTGAAAAAATCGAGTTTTGCGCATATTTTTCAAAGAAATCCTGCTGGCGGTTAAATTGGCGACACAGCCGTTTTCAAATTCAATGCGTGCATTCGCAATATCTGGTGTATCACTCAATATAGAAACGCCACTTGCATTAACACTTTTTACCTTTGATTTCACCACACTCAAAATAATATCGATATCATGAATCATTAAATCTAACACGACGGGAACATCTGTTCCTCTTGGATTGAATTCTGCCAAACGGTGTGTTTCAATAAACATCGGATTGTGAATGGCATCTTTTACCGCAGTAAAAGCTGGATTAAAACGTTCTACGTGGCCTACTTGTCCTTTTACCTGATGTTTTTTTAGTAATTCAATAAGAATTTCAGCTTCATCAACAGTTTTGGTGATTGGTTTTTCAATAAAAACATGTTTCCCTTTTTCTATTGCTTCTTTTGCGCAGTCGAAATGAGAAAGTGTTGGTGTCACAATATCAACAACATCAACGGCATCAATTAATTCCTGAATCGAACTAAATGACTTATAACCAAATTCTTTTTCAACTTTTTTGGCGTTTTCTTTTATGGGATCATAAAAACCGACCAAATCATATTTTTCGGATTGATTTATTAATTTTAAATGAATTTTGCCCAGATGTCCGGCTCCTAAAACTCCTGCTTTCAACATAATTAAAGTAGTTAATTTTTATGTAAACAAAAGTAACAATCTTTAGGCATTTATTCCTATTTTTAGCCATTCAAATTTCAGGGAATAGTGAAGGACACGCATAAGCACAAAGGGCTTAGAAATCAGTTGGTAAAAATAATTGCGCAAAAGGGAATAACGGACAAAAATGTGCTGGCGGCCATGGGAAACGTTCCCAGACATTTGTTTATGGACTCTAGTTTTGCCGATTTTGCTTATCAGGACAAAGCATTCCCTATTGCAGCCGAGCAAACCATATCACAGCCATATACCGTTGCTTTTCAAACCGAATTGTTGCGCATTAAAGAAAATCATCAAATTTTGGAAATAGGAACGGGATCGGGGTATCAAACTGCGGTTTTAATGGAAATGGGCGCAAAAGTATTCACGATTGAAAGGCAGCAGGAATTGTTTAAAAAAACAAAATTATTTTTACCTAAAATTGGCTACACACCTAAAAAAATAATTTTTGGGGATGGTTACAAAGGATTGCCTGAAGATGCTCCTTTTGATGGGATTATTGTAACGGCTGGCGCACCTTTTGTTCCAAATGCATTACTTAGTCAGTTAAAAGTAGGAGGAAGGCTGATAATTCCTATAGGTGATGAAGAACAAATAATGACTTTATTTATTAGAACCAGCGAAAAGGATTTTGAAAAGCACGAATTGGGAAAATTCAAATTCGTGCCAATGTTGAAAAAACGGAATTAATCTTTATCCTTAATTTAGTGCATTACTTTTTTTAATTCCTCAAATCATTTTTTAATTCTTCTTGCAAATATTTCCCGTATATCAAAATGGATCTGTTTCTGCTCAGGAAGTTCAGTACTACTATTAACTATCCAAGAACTAAATCTGAAATAAACGGATAGTTTTTAGTCTAAATAATTTTAGCGTCCAAACTTTGTGATAGAATAGAATCATTATAAAATACAAAAAATACAATAATAAATATTTCTTTCAATCTAAAAGAAGAATTAGTATTGCTACTCCGTAACTTTATACCAATATTGCGTTCTTCCCAATATAGCAAAACCTAAATAGCCACGTACCTTCAATTTATCAGGATTTTCTAAAGTAAGATAACATTTATATTCATTTCCGGTTTTTGGGTCAAGAATTTTTCCGCCATTCCATTCGTTATCATCTTTCGTCAACCCACTAATAATAATCATTCCTTTAATCGGTTTGTTTTTATTGGCTCCTTTACAATTTTCACAAACTTTATTTTCTTCGTCTTTTTTCAATAATTTAACAACTTTCGCATATATTTTTCCATCGGTTTGATAAATTTCGACAATAGATTTTTCTTTTCCGGTTTCATCATCAATGGTTTTCCATTTTCCTGTAATTGATTGGGAATAGCCATTAAAAGAGAGTAATAAAATAAAAATGAGTAGGGTTATTTTTTTCATATAAAATTAAATTTAGTAATTTAGGGTTAAAATAAATTAGCATCAAATTGAAAATTCCATTTTTCTTGCACTTTTAAAACTTGCTCTATAACATCACGAACACAACCATTTCCACCTTTTTTTCGGGAAATATATAATGAAATTTCCTGAATTTCAGAAACAGCATCTTTTGGGCAGCAAGGCAATCCCACTTTTTTCATGACTTGATAATCGGGAATGTCGTCTCCCATATATAACACATTTTCAGGTTTAATATCATAAAGATTTGTATATTCTTTAAACTGGTCGGTTTTATGATGCGTGCCTAAATAAATATCCGTAATTCCCAATGCGCTGAACCGCATTCTCACGCCTTCATTTGTTCCTCCAGAAATCACACAAACATGAAATCCGGCACTAATGGCAGTTTTTAGTGCGTATCCATCTTTAATATTCATCTCACGCAACAATTCACCTTTTTCAGTAACTCTTACATTTCCATTCGTCAATACCCCGTCAACATCAAAAATAAATGTGGTGATTTGAGGCATAATTTCCTTATAACTTTTCTCCATAAGTGTTGCAAATAAATTGAGTGAACAAGGTATAAATTTCTTTTTGATTTTTAGTCAGCATTTCTTTATGTTTTTCAATAGTTTTGGTGTCGTTTCGTGTTGCAGGTCCGGTCTGAGCCTCAAAAGGAGACAACTTAGTGATTTTATCTGCAGTTTCTTTTATTAAAGGAAGTAATATTTCAAAAGGAACATTATTTTCGGCACAAATTTCATGGCCGATGTGGTACAAATGATTCACAAAATTATTCACAAATACGGCAGCGACATGCAAACTTTTTCGCTGATTGGAATTAATTCGGTAACAATTTTTTGAAATTGATTTTGCCAAATTTTCTAAAAGGAGTAAATCCTTTTCAGTTTCGGCTTCAATGCAAATTGGAACAGTGGAAAAATCAATTTTTCGATCTTTGGAAAAGGTTTGCAACAAATAAAAAACACCTTTGTTTGAAATTGATCTAAGCTCATCCAAAGCCATACTTCCTGAAGTATGCACCACCAATTTGTTTTTTAAGTTCAAGGCTGTAGAAAGTTCAGAAATGGCATTGTCAGATACTGCAAGGATGTATAAATCGGCTTCTTTTAATTCTGACAGATCATCTGTGATTAAGGTGCTGTTTTTAAAGCAGTTAATTTTTTCAAGGGTTCTGTTGTACAACTGAATAACTTGTACTACATTATTTTGCAATAACACATTTGTTAAATGATAGGCCACATTTCCACCGCCAAGCAGTACAATTTTTATCATAACGCTAAGGTAATTTAATTGCTTCATAAAAAAAAGTTCCATCTTTTTAAAAAGATGGAACTTTCAAAACTATTAATTCCTCAACCGAAAGAATATTAGCCCTGACTTATTATTGCCGCTTGTGCAGCCGCAACTCTTGCTATAGGCACTCTAAATGGTGAACAGCTTACATAGTCTAAACCAGTATTGTGACAAAATACAATAGAACTAGGTTCGCCGCCATGCTCTCCGCAAATACCGACTTTTAGGTTTGGTTTTATGCATCTGCCTTTTTCTGTACCCATTTTAACCAATTGTCCAACACCTTCTTGGTCTAATACATCGAATGGGTCAACAGCTAAAATTCCTTTTTTAATATATATCGGTAAAAATTTACTTACATCGTCACGGGAATATCCAAAAGTCATTTGGGTTAAATCGTTCGTGCCAAAAGAGAAAAACTCGGCACGTTGCGCAATTAAGTCAGCTGTTAAGGCAGCTCTTGGAATTTCAATCATGGTGCCAACCAAATAGTCAATAGTGTCATTTCTTTCCTCAAATACTTTTTTTGCAGTAGCTCTAATGATATTTTCCTGGGCTATAAACTCGCTGAGGGTTCCAATTAAAGGAACCATAATTTCAGGGACTGCAACAATTCCTCTGGCTTTTAAATTTAAGGCAGCTTCTATAATGCCTCTGGTTTGCATTTCAGTAATTTCGGGATAGGTATTTCCCAATCTGCATCCTCTATGGCCTAGCATCGGATTGCTCTCTTCCAATTCTGCCACTTTGTTTTTAATGGTTTCCAGGGAGATTTTCATTTCTTTTGCCAATTCTTCTTGTTGTTCCAATTCATGAGGCACAAACTCATGTAACGGCGGATCTAACAAACGGATAGTGACTGGTAATCCTTGCATAGCTTCAAAAATTCCTTCAAAATCGGTACGTTGCATTGGAAGCAATTTAACCAAAGCAGTTTTTCTTCCTTCCACAGTTTCAGCTATAATCATTTCGCGCATGGCTTTAATGCGATCCTCCTCAAAAAACATATGTTCTGTACGTGTAAGTCCAATTCCCTGCGCACCAAAATTGCGTGCAAATTTAGCGTCTTTTGGCGTATCCGCATTTGTTCGGACTTTCATTCTTGAATATTTGTCTGCCAATTTCATAATTTCACCAAATTCACCACTTAATTCAGGTTCAACCGTTGCTAATTTTCCTTCAAAAATATTACCTGTTGA
>NZ_JBFFKM010000018.1:0-44395 GCF_041555395.1 Lutibacter sp.
GCTCTTTTAAGGAAATAAAAGTCGTAATTATTGGCCAGGACCCTTATCACGGAGAAGGGCAGGCTCACGGGTTGTGTTTTTCTGTAAATGATGGTGTTGCGCATCCGCCATCATTAAAAAATATTTTTAAGGAAATTGAGAACGATTTGTCAATTCCATATCCCGAAAGCGGAAATTTAGAGCTTTGGGCAAAACAGGGCGTACTTTTATTGAATGCAACTTTAACGGTAAAATCAAAAAATGCGGGTTCTCATCAAAATAAAGGGTGGGAACAATTTACGGATGCAGTAATTACAATTATTTCAGAAAAAAAGGAACATGTTGTTTTTTTATTGTGGGGTGGTTACGCCAAAAAGAAAGGTAAAAAAATTGACCAAAAGAAGCATTGCGTACTCACATGCGGACACCCTTCTCCTTTAAGTGCAAACCGAGGGTATTGGTTTGGGAACAAACATTTCAGTGAAACAAATAACTATCTTAAAAACAATAATTTATCGGTCATAAAATGGTGATTAAAATCATATTGTATATGTGTAATAATAGTTACTTTTACAAAAAATTAAATTAAATAAAATGAAAAATAAAATGAAATTATTTACAGTGCTTTTTAGCGTACTTATGTTGGTTAGTTGCAAGGATAAAGGAAACTATTCAAAAATAAATAACGAAACAACAGCCGCTAAATCAGATGTTCATAAAATTGTGGTGAAGGAATCTGTGGATGGCGGTACTTACACCTATTTAAATGTTGATGAAAATGGAAATACCTATTGGATGGCAATACCGAATACACAGGTAAAAGTAGGCGATACTTATTATTATGATGGAGGTATGTTGATGAAGGATTTTGAGAGTAAACAACTTGAAAAAACTTTTGATGTCATAACTTTTGCTGAAGGTATAAGAACTACTGAAAAAACAGCTGAAAGTAATCAAGCCAATCCACATGTAAATGCAAATCCTGTATTTAATGTTGATGTAAAAATCGAGAAACCAGCAAACGGAACTTCTTTAGGAGAACTATTTTCAGATAAAAAATCATTTTCCGGAAAATCTATCATTGTTAAAGGACAAGTAGTGAAAGTTAATAATGGCATTATGGATAAAAACTGGGTTCATATTGTAGACGGTACAAAGTTTGAAAATAAAGGGGATTTAACAATAACTACAAGTGAACTGGTTAAAGTTGGTGATACAGTAATCTTTAAAGGAAAGGTAGCTTTGGATAAAGAATTTGGAAAAGGTTATGTTTATCCTATTATACTTGAAGAAGGAGCACTGATTAAATAGAAATTTAATATAATGGAAGTTAGATTAAACAGAAAAAAGTGCCGAAAGGCACTTTTTTTCATACTAACCAAACTTACTAAGAATGATAACAAAGGTTACTAAACTTTGCTACATCTAATTTATTGCAATTCATATACCAAGATTAGAGATGTATGGTTAATTTATAGTTAAAGTGAAATAAGGCTAAATGGTTTATTTAGAGGTAAATATATTCGTTATTAGCGGATAATGACTGAATACACGGGCCCATTGTTAAAGTCCTGTGTAATTAAATTTTAAAGTTTCTGGCACATAAAAAAATTAACTGACAATTATTCCAAATGTCGCTGTGCTTTATAAGAAGACCTTACTAAAGCGCCACTTTCGACATATTTAAAGCCCATTGTCATACCTATTTCTTTGTATTTAATAAATTGTTCAGGATTAATAAATTCAATCACGGGCAAGTGTTTTTTGCTTGGTTGTAAATATTGACCAATGGTTAAAACATCCACTTTGGCATTTGCCAAATCTTGCATAGTTTCTATTACTTCTTCCTCAGTTTCACCCAAACCAAGCATAATGCCCGATTTTGTTCTGCGATGCCCTTGATCTTTCATATATTTTAAAACTTCCAGACTGCGGTCATATTTTGCCTGTATTCTGACTTCGCGCGTTAAGCGTCTGACAGTTTCCAGATTATGGGAAATTACTTCGGGAGCAACCGCTAAAATTCGGTCAATATTGGTTTTATTCCCTTGAAAATCGGGAATTAAGGTTTCAAGTGTGGTTTCAGGATTGGCCCTTCTAATGGCATTAATGGTTTCAGCCCAAATAATGGATCCACCATCTTTTAAATCGTCTCTGTCAACTGAAGTGATTACCGCATGTTTAATTTTCATCAGTTTTATGGAGCGTGCCACTTTTTCAGGTTCTTCCCAATCAACAGTTTCAGGCCTGCCTGTTTTTACACCGCAAAATCCGCACGAACGTGTGCAGGTATTTCCTAAAATCATAAAGGTAGCCGTACCCTCTGTCCAACATTCACCCATGTTCGGACAGCTTCCGCTGGTGCAAATGGTATTTAATTTATATTTATCAACTAAATTCCGTAATTCAGTATATTTTTTTCCAACTGGCAGCTTAACACGCAACCATGCAGGTTTTTGAATTTTATTTGGCAATGAAGTGGTTTCTTGTGTCATTTTAAATCAAAATAGATTGCAAAAATACAAAGAAATTATAAACTAGAAAGATACCAGGTGCTAAAACCAATTAAAAACAAAATACCAAACCAACTTAGTATTTTAAGCCTAATAGATGGTCGCCATTCCTCGGGCGTATGTTTACCGGAAATTAAGATATAATTCATTATGGCAAAAAAAGGCGCCGTTAAGAACGATAAAATTGTTGCGACTTTTACTAAGAAACCCATTTCCGACTTAAAGAAAACCAGTATAGAAATAGTGCCAATTGCCAAAAAAGAAATCCAAAACCAGTACATATTTTTATACGATTTATCGGTTAGTAAGTCGAAAGCCTTTGTCATGGCTCTTGGTGATGCGTCTAACGTAGTGAGCGTAGTGCTAAACATTGTGGTGAAGGCAGCGGCAGCAATAAAAATATACATTTCCGGTCCTAAATTTTTAGTGTAAAGAGTGATGAGTTGTTCGGAAAATTGAACAGCCCCTGAACTAAATGTTTCGCCGGAATTAAACATGACTATGGCGCCTAATGCAACAAAGCAAATACCCAGTACTATAGTGCTCAGAAATCCGATGTTAAAGTCAAAAATCGCCTGTTTTACAGTGAACTCATTGGATTTGTCTTTCTGTTTTTCAAGTGCCCAGAGCGATTGCCAAATAGAGACATCGAGTGGGGCAGGCATCCATCCTAAAAAAGCAATTAAAAATCCGACTTCAACAGTTCCTTTTGGAATAATTTGCACGAAACTTTGTGTGTTTGTAGAATTAACAGCCGCCACAATTAAAGCAATAATGGTACTCAAAGTTAAGGTAATCACGATTAATTTCATCAATTTGTCGAGCAAATTATAACGTCCAATAATTAATATTGTAAGGCAAATGAGCGTAATTATGGTGCTCCAAATTACCGGATTAGTAGTGACTCCGAATAAATTTGCTGCCAATCCTGCTGTTACAACAGTTACTGCTGCCTGAATGGTGAACATAGTAGCTAGATTTAAAATAAAATAGGCAAGCAGCACGCCCTTTCCTAGCCTTTTATACCCATCCAATAAGCTTTCGCCTGTTGCAGTTGCATATCTTGGACCAAACTGAAAAAAGGGGTATTTTATAATATGAATTAAAACCAACGCCCAAACCAATCCGAAACCAAAATCGGCACCGGCTCGAGTGGATTGCACCAAATGGGAAACTCCAATTGCAGCTCCGGCAAAAAGAATGCCCGGACCTAATTTTTTAAGCCAATTCGATTTCTTTGAAATCAACTTTCAGTAGATTTTTTAATGATTTCTGCCAATAATTTTTTCGCTCTTGATAACTTTATTTTGATATTGCCCATAGGTTGATTTAATACTTCGGCCATCTCCTTGTAACTCATTTCCCTAAAATAGCGCAGATTTATAATTTCCTGATAATGTGGTTTTAACTGCTTTAAATAGTTTAGTAATTGCGCTAAATTTTGATCGATAATTAGCTGATCTTCAGCAGACGGAGTTTCATCTGAAATTTTATACGCCTCAGATTGCTTTTTGTTTATTGAAATGGTTTCTGTACGTTGTTTTCTCAAATGATCTAAAAAAATATTTTTTGAAATTGAAATCAACCAGGTTTTAAAATTGTAACTTTCGTTATATAAGTCAATTTTATCAAATGCTTTTGAAAAGGTTTTTATGGTGATGTCTTCAGCTTCGTCTTCGTCTTCAACTTTTGACAATTGAAAACGATAAACATCACTCCAATAAGTATTTAGCAATGTGTTAAAAGCCTTTTGGTCTTTTTTTCTTGCTTTTTCAATTAAATCGGTAATATCATTGTTTTTATTTACCAATGTGTGGGTTTTGAAATCATATTTTTTATAAAGATAAACATTTGTATCAAAATTAAAAATATTTCGAAAAAAGGAATAAGCAGTATTAAATCTCTTTCATTTAATTTTTTTGCAGAATAACCAACAACCAAATACAAAAACAGGATTCGGACAAAAACCAAAATTACAACAAACTGCCATTTATAAAGCAAACATAACAGTATAGTACCTAAAATCCAAAATAACAATTGTGAAATGAAAAACAAGCCCAGTAAAAATTTATGTGCGGGTTTATATAAAGATGCAGTTGAAATATGTCTTCTCTTTTGATGAATCCAATCTTTAAAGTTTGTTTTTGGGACGGATTCGGTAAAGCTGTTTTGTGAACAGGAAATAGCTGTATTTTTTTTTGTTGCCACTTGGTTAATAAATAAATCGTCATCACCCGATTTAATATGCATATGATTTGCGAAACCGTTTACCTTAAAAAAAATCGATTTTGTATAGGCTAAATTTCGGCCAACGCCCATATAAGGAATTCCGGTTTTTGCATAGCCAAAATATTGAATGGCCGTTAATAGGCTTTCAAACCGAATAAGTTTGTTCAGCCATGATTTTTTTATTTTTTTATAAGCACCATAGCCCAATACAATTTGATGTTCATTACTGAAATTATTGACCATTTCAGTTATCCAGCTTTCAGAAACAGGAATACAGTCGGCATCAATAAATAATAAATGTTCATGCGAGGCTGCTTTAATGCCTAAAGTAAGTGCATACTTTTTGCTTCCCCAAAATTGCTCATTTGCCTCAATATTTACAATTTTTACAGGGATTGAAGTTTCTTTTTTAAACTGCTCCATAATCTTTAAAGTGCGGTCACGGGAGCAATCATTAATTAAAACCAATTCAAATTGTTTGTAATTTTGTTTTAGGAAAAGCGGTAGGTTTTTAGTTAAGTTTTTGGCCTCATTTTTAGCGCAAATAATGACTGAAACAGGCAGGTTGAATTTGTTTTCGGATGGTTTTATTTTAGAAATAGAAAAAGAGCCAAAAATGAAAATGTAATAAATAAACTGAATACAAAAAATTACTATAAAAGCAATAAATAGATATTCGAGCATATCTTATTTATTTTCACATTGATCTGGTAGTTTTCCGCAGTATCCGCAGGGTTCTCCGTCTTTGTTTAAATGTGGATTTTGACTTGCGCAGGTTCCTGCAAATTTACCGTCTTTTTTCGCCCAAAGTTTAATTGCTATTCCTGCAACACCAATAGCTAATAGGGCAATTGTAATAAAGATTAGTTTCATGAAAATATATTATGGTGCAAAGATACAGATTTATCATTGATGAATAAATAATGAAATATATAATTTTTTCATTGAATTAAATACAATAAAACACGTCAATAATTGCATTGTCAAGGGGTTATATGCTAATTTTTAGCGACATAACTTTGTTTGGTAAAAAAAAATTATTATATTGTCAGTCAATTGATATTTGATTTTTTTAAAATTTATTGTTTAATAACCATCTAAAACTTTAAGAATTATAAAAATTAATTGAATTAATAAATATTAATTGGTTTTTTTACTAGAAGACTCGTCCATTTGCATTAAACAGACGAGTCTTTGCTTTTATAAAAATAAGCGTTATTTTTTCACCAGTATTTCTTGGACGTTGGTAGGTACCAATTCAAAATTTGAAAATTTAGTGCTAAAACTTCCTCGGCCTTGCGTAATGGAACGCAACGTTGTTGAATATTTATACATTTCTGCTAAAGGTGTCTTAGCTCTAATGGTTTGATATTTACCTTCACTGTCCATCCCTAAAATTATGGATCTGCGCGATTGTAAATCGGTCATGACATTACCCATTAATTCTTCGGGAACCTTTACGGAAAGTTCATTAATTGGTTCCAGTAATTTAGGTTTGGCATTTAAAAAGGCCTCTTTAAAAGCATGAGCTCCAGCAATTTTAAATGAAATGTCATTAGAATCCACCGCATGCATTTTACCGTCAAAAAGCATTACCCTAACGTCTCTGGCATAAGATCCGGTTAAAGGACCTTCTTCCATGACTTCTAAAATTCCTTTTAAAACAGAAGGTAAGTAACGCGCATCAATTACACCTCCAACAATGCAGTTATAGAATATTAATTTTCCGCCCCAATCCAGGCTAATTTCTTCTTTTCCTCTTATGTTAAATCCTTCAGGTTCCAGCATTCCTTCAAACCAGGGCTCAATTTTAATATGGACTTCTCCAAACTGGCCTGAACCTCCAGATTGTTTTTTGTGTTTATAACTCGTAGTTGCCGAACGTTGTATGGTTTCTCGATAGGCGATTTTAGGTTGTTCAAAAACTGCTTTTATGCCATAAGTGTTTTGTAAAATCCAGTCAATTGTTGCTAAATGCAATTCACCCTGACAGGATAAAATAAGTTGTTTTAATTCCGATGAATACTTAACGATTACTGTTGGATCCTGACTATGAATCTTTTTAAGCGCTTCGTTTAGTTTTTCATCATCGTTTTTATCAGAAGCTCTTACAGCTTTAGTAATTCTAGTTTCAGGATAGTCAATAGGTTTTACGGTAATGTCACAGCCTTTTGTTCTGAGGGTGTCATTTGTTTCGGTAAATTTTAATTTTAAAGTGGCTCCAATATCTCCGGCACTTAATTTTTCAACCAGTTCCCGATTTTTGCCATCCATAATATAGAGCTGATTTACGATTTCAATTTCACTGTTTCTGGAATTTTCCAGCTTGTCATTTTGCTTAATTTCTCCCGATTTCACCTTAAAGAAACTAATTTGCCCCAAGTTAGGTTCAAACACAGTTTTAAAGACAAAAAGTACGGTTGGTGCATTAACTTTACATTCAATAGGTTTACCTTCAATACTTTGCTCAGTTTTTAAATCGGCTGCAGATGGGGCGACATTGTCAATAAATCCCATTAAACGACCAGTACCCATATCATTTAAAGCTGAAATGCAAAATACAGGAAACAATTCATGGTTTAGCATTCCTTTTTTAATTCCTTCTCGCATTTCATCTTCATTAAGGGTGCCTTTATCAAAATAAAGTTCCATCAAATTTTCGTCATTTTCAGCAGCTTTTTCAATCAACTCATTTTGCAGTTCAGCGGCATGATCCTTTTGATTGGCAGGAATTTCCAGTTTTTCAGGTTTTCCTCCTTGAGGTCCAAATTTATACATTTTCATTTTTAGCACATCAATAATGCATTGAGCGCCATCAATAACCAACGGATATTGCACTTTAACCACATTTTTACCCACTAATTCAATAATGCTTTTATAGCTTTCGTCAAAATCTGCGCTTGGATGGTCTATTTGGTTGATTACAAACAAGGTTGGGCGCGAAAATCGGTCTACATAATCCCATATTATTTCTGTGCCAACTTCTACGCCGTATTGTGCATTTATTACCATTACAACAGAATCGGTAACATGCATTGTTGAAGCAATTTCACCAATGTAATCATCTAAACCGGGAGTGTCAATAATGTTTATTTTGTAGTTGCGCCATTCTGTGTGAAGGGGTGTGGCAAAAACGGAAGTTTCTCTCTCATGTTCAATTGCGTGGTAGTCGGAAACAGTGTTTTTATTTTCAACACTACCACGGCGGCTGACTAATCCGGCTTCAAAGAGCATTGTTTCTGCTAATGTTGTTTTGCCACTTTTATGGGCGCCAACAAAAGCAACGTTTTTAATGTGTTTATCATCGTATATTTTCATAATTCAATGGTTTTTATTAAAAGTTTTATAAAAGTACAAACTTTTTAATATAATAATATGATGAATGTTAGTGTTTTTTTAAAAGTGTTTTAATTATTAATTAAGGTTAAAATATCCATTTAAGGTTTCAGGCTTTCTATTTTATAGTTTAAAATTGCAGTTACAAAAATTCAGAAATTATTATAAGCCGTGAGCGAGTTAAAGATTTTTTTATTATTGTTTAACGGGAATTTCCGTTTTCTTTAAATAAGTATCTAAAAATTTCAGTATATTTCCATAGGCAGTTATTTGGTTTTCTTTTTTTACAAAACCATGACCTTCATCTTCAAATAGCACATATTCAACAGGAACATTGTTTTTCTTTGCTGCAGCAACAATTTCATCAGATTCAACTTTTAACACTCTCGGGTCTTGAGTACCTTGAAGCACAATAAGTGGTTTGGTAATGTTTTCCGCGTGAAATAAAGGAGAAATTTTATGTAATCTTATAGAATCTGCCGAATATGGATCACCTAATTCTTTATATAAAGCTACTCTAAAAGCTTCCCAATAAGGCGGAATACTTTTTAAAGTTCTTAACCAATTTGTAACTCCAAATAAATTAACCCCAACGTCAAATTCATCAGGTGCGAATGTAAGAGCAGCCATAGTCATAAAGCCACCATACGAGCCACCCATAATACCAATAGCTTCTGAATCAATAATTTTTTGTTCAGCCAACCAGTTTTTACCTTCAATACAATCCTTTAAGTCTTTATCTCCATGATTTAAATCATCCATTTGAAAGAAAGTTTTGCCATACCCACTACTTCCTCTATTATTAACAGCTAAAATTGCGTAACCATGGTTAACTAAATATTGCACAAGAGGACTGTAGTATTGGCCAGATTGTCCTCCTGGACCTCCATGAACCATTACAAGTGCTGGTACTTTATTGTTCTTATTTGCTTGATGAGGAGCATAATAAATTGCCGGAATTTCTATGCCGTCAAACGATTTGAATCGAATAACTTTTGAATTGACCATATGCGTTGGGTCAATATCTTTATTAAGCACATCAGTAAGTTTTTTAGCTTTTTTACTGGCTATGTCATAAACATATAGATTATAAGGGGAGTTTGATCCTCCTACATAAAATAGTATTTGAGTTTCATCTCTAGAAAATTTAACTCCAATAATACTTCCGTTATCAAAAGTTGGTAATTTTATGTCATTTCCTGTTTCTGTATCATTAATAAATACCTTTGTTTTAGCATCTTCATTTATTGAAGTTATTTGATATTTTCCATTGTAACTAAAATAGCTTGAAGTTATATCCCATGATTTTTCTAATACCTTTTCTTTTGTTTTTGTTTCAATATTATATTTCATAAGATAAGAAAACTCTGAATTATCGTCAGTTGTAAAATATAGATATTTGCTATCTATACTGAAATCCGAGGCAGAATTTGAGCTTAAATTTTCATTAATTTTTGTAAATGTTTTATTATTTAGGTTATAAATAAACAAATCACTATCATTAGTGTTTACAGTTTTACTAAGAGCTAGGTAATTTTTATCGTTTGATAAACCATTAAAATTATAACCTTCTTTATTTTCAAAAAGTAATTTTGACTGAAAAGTATTGATATTCATTTCATAAACATCTATATACCGATGATCTCTATTATTTGATCCGAAAAAGAAGCTTTCATTGTCTTTTGCCCAACCGAAAAAACTAGACGTAGATCCCTTATAAGGTGTTAAATCTGTTACTTTGGTTGAGTCCTTCATATAAATATGATGTAATTCATTTCCGTTATCATCCATACGAAATAGAATCCTATCATCATTAGGGAAGTATGAAATTGAGAAAACGGAAGAACTATCCGACTTGGATTCAGGTGTAAATTCACCATTTTTTGTTGATATCGTAAACATGTTGAAGACTCCAGTTCTATTACTTGTAACTAGTAATTTAGATTTGTCATGTGAAAAGCTTCCGCCATTAACAGATTCATTATCCATGAATTGATTAATAGAGTACTCTTTAAGATTTTTGACAGAATTGTCAGCTTCTTTTGTTTTGCTATTACAAGCTACAATTAGAATAGGTAATAGATAATAAATTAATTTTTTCATATTAGTTATGATTTTTTAGGGTATCAATATAATGATTTTTAGCAAATTATAATTAAAGTAGCGTAAATACTTGTTGTTATAATAAAATAAAATTACTAAATTTGCACTCCTTTTAACGAGAGCAGATTTTAAAAGGGATGAGAGAAAAAATAATGTAAACCAACTCTTTGCGTTATTATCGTATAAAAATCTGAATAACAATAAGATACAAATAATTATCATCAGCAAGTATGTCTGAAGAAACAAAAAAAACTGAAGAGCAAAATGATGCTACTGAAGTAAATCAAACAGCGGCGAAAGCCCAAACAGAAACTCCAGAAGAAGTAACGGAAACAGTTGAGGCTGAAAAAGCACCAAAAGCTGAAAAATCATCAAAAGCTGAAAAAGTTGCTAAAGAAGAAGTAGCTGAAACAGTTGAAGCTCCAAAAGCACCAAAAGCTGAAAAAGTTGCTAAAGAAGAAGTAGCTGAAACAGTTGAAGCTCCAAAAGCTGTAAAAGTAAATCCGGAAGAATTTTTAGCGAATTTTGACTGGCACATGTACGAAGAAGGTATTGAAGCTGTTGATGCAGAAAACTTAAAAGCCTTTGAAGCAGCACTGGATGTTACCTTAGGAATAGTTAGTGAGCGTGAAGTAATTGAAGGTATTGTTATAAGAAAAACAGACCGTGAAGCAATTATTGACATCAATGCAAAATCTGAAGGGGTTATTTCATTAAATGAATTTCGTTACAACCCAAATTTAGCCGTTGGAGACAAGGTTGAAGTTTTGGTTGATAAAAGAGAAGACAATACCGGTCAATTGGTATTATCTCACAAAAAAGCAAGAGTTATTAAAGCTTGGGATCGTGTAAATAGTGCCCACGAAACAGGTGAAGTGGTTAACGGATTCGTTAAATGCAGAACTCGTGGTGGTATGATTGTAGATGTTTTTGGAATTGAAGCATTCTTACCAGGTTCACAAATTGATGTGAAACCAATTAGAGATTACGATCAATATGTTGAAAAAACAATGGAATTCAAAGTGGTGAAAATCAATCATGAATTTAAAAATGTTGTGGTTTCGCATAAAGCACTTATTGAAGCTGATATTGAAATTCAAAAGAAAGAAATTATTGGTAAATTAGAAAAAGGTCAAGTATTGGAAGGTGTTGTTAAAAACATTACTTCATATGGCGTTTTTGTTGATTTAGGTGGTGTTGATGGATTAATTCACATTACAGATTTATCTTGGTCAAGAATCAATCACCCAAGTGAAGTAGTTGAATTAGATCAAACCTTAAATGTTGTAATTCTTGATTTTGATGATGAGAAAACCAGAATTCAGTTAGGATTAAAACAATTAAACAAACATCCTTGGGAAGCACTAGACGAAAATATTAAAGTTGGTGATACTATAAAAGGTAAAGTAGTAGTAATCGCTGATTACGGTGCTTTTATTGAAGTGTCTAAAGGTGTTGAAGGATTAATACATGTATCTGAAATGTCTTGGTCTACTCATTTACGTTCAGCTCAGGATTTTGTGTCTGTTGGCGACGAAGTGGAAGCTCAAGTATTGACTTTAGATAGAGAAGAAAGAAAAATGTCTTTAGGGATTAAACAATTGCATCCAGATCCTTGGACCAATATTGCTGAAAAATATCCTGTAGGTTCAGTTCACACCGGAACAGTTCGTAATTATACAAACTTTGGTGTTTTTGTTGAATTGGAAGAAGGTATTGACGGTTTGGTTTATATTTCTGATCTTTCTTGGACTAAAAAAATTAAACACCCATCAGATTTCGTTTCTGTAGGTGATAAATTGGAAGTTCAAGTATTAGAGTTAGATGTTGAAGGACGTAAATTAAATTTAGGTCACAAACAAACCAATGAAAATCCTTGGGATGCTCATGAAGAGAAATTTGCAATTGATTCAATTCACGAAGGAACGGTAAAAGATAAAAGCGATAAAGGATTAATAGTATCATTGGAAGATGGTGTTGAAGCTTTTGTTCCAAGTCGTTTCATCGTAAAAGAAGATGGCACTAAATTGGCTAAAGGAGATGTTGCAAAATTCAAAATAATTGAATTCAACAAAGAATTTAGACGTGTAGTAGCTTCACATACCTCAATTTTTAAAGCTCAAGAAGAGAAAAATGTAAAAGCAGCACAACAAAAAAGTGTTGACAGTGCAGAAAAAACGACTCTTGGTGATTTAGGTGGTGATCTTGCTGCATTAAAGAAAAAAATGGAAGGAGGTAAATAAGCCTAATTTCATTTAAATATTAAAAAGCTGTATCAATTTGATACAGCTTTTTTGTTTTTATTACAACTATAAAAATTATCTTTGTTTACTAAAATTAAGTGATGGCACTAATTAAATCAATTTCAGGAATAAGAGGTACAATTGGAGGAAAAGTAAGTGATAATTTAACCCCAATTGATACTGTTAAATTTGCTGCAGCATATGGTATGTGGCTTAAAAATCATACAGATAAAGAAAAGCTTACTATAATTTTAGGCAGAGATGCCCGAATTTCAGGTAAAATGGTAAGTAGTTTGGTGAGCAATACACTTGTGGGGTTAGGAATAAATGTTGTAGATATCGGATTGTCCACAACACCAACTGTTGAAGTTGCTGTAACCTTGGATCATGCCGACGGAGGAATTATTATCACTGCCAGTCACAATCCGAAACAATGGAATGCCTTAAAACTATTGAATGGAAAAGGGGAGTTTTTGAATGCAGAAGATGGTGAAGAGGTGTTGTCAATTGCTGAGAATGATGCATACCTTTTTTCTGAAGTAGATGATTTAGGGACTTATGAAAGAAAGAAAAATTATATTAACAAACACATACAAGAAGTTCTAAATTTAGAATTGGTTGATATTGAAGCCATAAGAAAGGCCAAATTTAAAGTGGTGGTTGATGCGGTTAACTCTACCGGCGGTATTGCAATTCCTGCTTTATTAGCAAAATTAGGTGTAGAATGTGTTGAATTGTATTGTGAACCTAATGGAGAATTTCCACACAATCCGGAGCCTTTAAAAGAGCATTTAACCGATATATCAGAACTTGTGGTTAAAGAAAAAGCTGATTTAGGAATTGTGGTTGATCCGGATGTAGACAGGCTTGCGCTTGTTTGTGAAGACGGTGCTATGTTTGGTGAAGAATATACGTTAGTCGCCTGTGCAGATTATGTGTTGGGTAAAACCAAAGGAAATACGGTGTCTAATTTATCATCATCAAGAGCTTTAAGAGATGTCACTTTAAAACATGGTGGCAAGTATCAGGCAAGTGCTGTTGGTGAAGTAAATGTGGTTGCTTTAATGAAATCAACAAATGCAATTATAGGAGGAGAAGGAAATGGCGGCATTATTTATCCTGAATCTCATTATGGCAGAGATTCTTTGGTGGGAGTTGCTTTATTCTTATCACATTTAGCCACATTAAAAATATCTTGTAAACAATTAAGAGACAGCTATCCTGCTTATTTTATGAGTAAAAATAAAATTGAATTAACACCTCAAATTAATGTTGACAATATTTTGAGCACCATCGCTTCAAATTATAAAAATGAAGATGTTATTACTATTGATGGGGTGAAAATTAATTTTGAAACTGAATGGGTGCATTTAAGAAAATCAAATACAGAGCCAATTATCAGGATTTATACGGAGAGCACTTCGCAAAAAAATGCCGACGAATTGGCAAACAGATTTATAAAGGAAATAGAGTCCATAACTATAAAATAAAAAATTTAATATTAACCGTACTCTTTTTAAGCAGTACCATTGATTTTTAACAAGAAGCAGTAAAATCTCAAGACCTAAATTATAATGATGCAGGAGCAAATAAAGGGAAGCTTTTTGCTTATTGGGGATGGAATAGAGGGAATTACTCAAATTCAGACATTACTTTTAAAGGAGATAATTATAATTTTACATTGGAAAATGTGGATGCAAAAGACAAACCAAAACCTTTTGGTATTTATTATTTTAAAGTTGATGAAATAACTATTCCACAAACTAATTTTAGAATTGGATATTTCTTTAAAGAAAATTATACAGTCTCCATTGCTGTAGATCATATGAAATATGTAATGAGCAATAATCAAACTTTAAAAATTAATGGAAATATAAATAAAGGTGGAGCTTTTGATGGTGTTTATAATAATGATGATATTGTTTTAACTAGTGACTTTTTGTTATTTGAGCATACCATACCGATGGTTTAAACTATGTAAATGTTGAGGTTAGCAGATATGATAATTTAGATAATTGTTTAAATTTCCTGTAAAAAATATTGACATTAACTTAACGGAAGGCATTGGAGTAGGTGTATTGTATCCTAAAACAAATATTACTTTATTGGGAAAAGAACGTTACGATGAGTTTCAGGTTATGGGCTTTCTGCCCATGTGGGATTAAACATTACATTTTTCAAATACTTTTTTATTCAATCTAATGTGAAATTCGGGTATGTTAATATGAGTGATATTAGGACGACAAATAATAAAACAGATTCAGCATCACAGCATTTTACTTTTTTTGAAAATATTTATGTATTTGGTGCTAAATTTAATTTGAAAAAATAATTAAAGTTTTGGCTCCTGATTGATTAATTATCAGTTATTTTGGAGCCTTATTCAAGTGTTTAAACCGATTATGCGTCCAAAAGTAGTATTCTGGCTGGGTACGAATTTGCTTTTCAACTTTATCTGTAAAAATATCGGTCAATTTATAATCAGGATATTTTTCGGTTTCATTGGAAATTAAACTAAATGAAGTTTCGTAATAGCCTCGTTTTATTTTCTTTGTTTCTATATAAACCATATTCATCTTGAATCTCTTTGCCAACATTTCGGCACCTGTATGAATTGGCACTTTCACGCCTAAAAATTCACTCCAATAAAATGTTTTGGACAGTTGAGGCGACTGATCGCTAAGCAAGCCGTACATCGCCTGAATATTGTGTTTATGGTTGTGTTTAATTTCAGCAATTATTTTTGAAGTCTGTATTAAATTAGTACCAAATTTTGCTCTTGATCTTAATATTTTTTCATTTAAATAAGGGTTTTTCACTTTAGTAAATGCCGCATATCCTTTATATTTCACAAAGGAATCCAGACTCATAATCCATTCCCAATTTGCATAATGCGGACCTGTGAGAATTACACTTTTGCCATCCTTATACAATTCATCAAATAATTCAAGATTTGTGTACTTATACCTTTTGTAAACTTCTTCTTTGGAAACGGTGAAGGATTTTATCATTTCAACAAAAACATCGACAAAATGGCGGTAAAACTTTTTACGGATTTTAACAATTTCTTCATCAGTTTTTTCTGGAAAAGCCAGTCTCAAATTATTTAACACAACTTTTTTTCGGTAGCCGATTACGTAATAAACCAGCAAATAAACAACATCTGAAATAGCGTATAAAACGCTAAAGGGCAACATGGAAATAAGCCAAATTACCGGATAAATCAATATGTAAACCAATAAATGCATCATATGGGTGCAAATATCGTATTTAATTTTTGAATATTTTTTGATTGGTGCATAAACAAGGAAATGGTATCGGCATTTTTTTATACTTTCGCTATTTAAAATTTAAAAGCATGAATATAAATATCGTTCTATTAATAATTATAGCTGCCAATGTGATGATATCAATTAAAGGCTTTAGTGATCACTTATTTTTCGATAAATATAAATTTCAAATAGGCGCCATTATAAGAGGTGAAAAAGTAAGAATGTTTTCATCGGCATTTTTACATGTAGATTATATGCACTTAATTTTAAATATGTATGTTTTATATATTTTTGCCCCACAAATTATTCTCAACCTTGGTGTTCTAAAATTTTTGATTCTTTATTTTGGCAGTTTGGTTGCGGGAAGCGTTTTAACACTCAGCTATCATAAA
This sequence comes from Lutibacter sp., assembly GCF_041555395.1. Taxonomy (GTDB): domain Bacteria; phylum Bacteroidota; class Bacteroidia; order Flavobacteriales; family Flavobacteriaceae; genus Lutibacter. The sequence goes on from NZ_JBFFKM010000018.1 coordinate 16,068, forward strand.
AAAGAATTGTATTATACCGCAGTAGGTGCTTCAGGAGCGGTTGCAGGTATAATTTATGCAGCAATTTTATTAAACCCAGCTATGCAACTTTTTATGTTTCCCCTGCCAATTCCAATTCCTGGTTATATTTTTGGTATTGGTTATTTGGTGTATTCTATTTATGGCATGAAAAATAAATTGGGAAATATTGGGCATGCAGCGCATTTGGGAGGCTCAGTTGGCGGATATGCGCTGATGTTGTTGGTGCACCCGGAAGTGTTTTTGCAAAGTACATCTACCGTGATTTTATTGGGGATACCAATAGTACTTTTATTAGTATTCGGAAAAAGATTTTTATAAAAAAAAAGCCAAACGAAAGTTTGGCTTTTTTTGAGCGAGAGACCGGGCTCGAACCGGCGACAGTCAGCTTGGAAGGCTGAAGCTCTACCAACTGAGCTACTCTCGCAATCGCTGGCAAATATACAATCCTTTTAGACTATTACAAACGTTTTTTTAAGAATTTTAAAACTTTTTTAAATAATGGTATCCTAATTTTTTATAGCCTTCATTTTCATAAAACCGGTGTGATTTCTCATTTTCAATATAGGTATTTAATTCAGAAGCTTCATAGCCAATACTTTGTGCGTAATTGTGAATCCATTCGAATAATTTTTTACCCAATCCCTTATTTCTGTTATTTTTTCCAATGACCACATGATCAGGCTCAACCGTTTTTCCGGAATAGTGTCGCGTCAAAAACCATAAACCAGAAATACCAACCAATTCCTCTTTTAAATACACACCAATGCACTTATAATGTTGTGTTGTCATTTCTAACAATCGTTTTTTTAAGATAATTTCTGAGGTATTTGTGTTCAATTCTCTTAGCAGAGGTAAAATGGTAAATATATTTTCTTTCTCAATTAATTTAATTTCAAGATGTTCCATATTAATAGTAAATTAGCATCATTCATGTCAATAGTATGGAAATAATTTCAGAAAAAGAATTCTTTCCATATTTATGTGAATAATTCTATTCAATTAAATAAGTAAAGGTTTATGAAATGATACATATTAAAGAAATTTCGGTTCAGGATACGTTTCCAATAAGGTTGGAGGTTTTGCGGAAAAACATTCCGCTGCCTCATGAATTTAATGGCGATTTTGATACAGATACCATACATTTTGGGGCTTTTAAAAACGATGAGCTTATTGCGGTTTCCAGTTTTATGAAAGCAAGCAATCCGAATTTTGAAGGAAGTCAATACCAACTCAGGGGAATGGCCACTTTATCAGAATATCAAGGTTCTGGTGCCGGGAAATTGATGTTACAACAAGCCTTTGTAATTTTAAGGAAAAAAAACATAGCTGTTTTATGGTGTAATGCGCGAATTGCGGCTTTGAATTTTTACCAAAAACAAGGATTTCAAACCTTTGGTAAAAAATTTGAGATTTCTTATGTTGGCGAACACTATGTGATGTTTAAAAACTTGAATTAAAAAGAAAAGGTAATTAAATATTTGACATTTCATTCACCAAATATGTGTTAATTAACGACGTTCATTAGTTTTTTATTGCATTTTATATATTAAATAGTGTCATTCTATTTTCTAAGTTAAAAAATTTACATTAAATTTGTAATTATAATTTGTTAGAAATCAATTGCTATACTACAAATTAAATATTTTTTCAGAGTCTCGATAAAATAAATAAATGAAAAATAAATTAATAATTTTATTTTTTTTTGGTTTTTCTACACTTTTAATTGGGCAGGAAACCAATGAAATAGTTAAATTAAAAAAGGCGCTTCAACAAGAATTGATTGATACCTCAAAAGTATCAATTCACTTAAAAATCGCAAAACTTTATTTCAATAGTAATACAGATTCCGCTTTTGTTAATTTATCCAAAGCTTTGGTATTGGCAATAAAGGCAGGTGATCAATCTAAAATTGCCCAAACTTTAAATAGAACTGGATATTATCATGAAAAAACAGCTAACTACAAAGACGCCATTGATAATTATAATAAATCTTTATCTGTTTTTGAAAAACTGAGTAATAAAAAAGAAATAGCCTATGTATACAATTCTCTTGGCTACAATTACTCCAAGTTATATGCTGAGGATAAGGCTATCGAATATTATTTAAAATCATTATCACTTAATAGGGAAATTTCAAATCAATGGGGTATTGCGTCAAGCTACACAAACATTGGGAACTTATATTATGAAGAGGGAAATTACAATTTGGCTGAAAAATATTTTAGGGATGCATTGCTCATTTATGAGAAGCTGAACGATAAATATGGGATTTCAACCAGCTATACAAATATAGCAAATACATTGGCTGATAATGGGAAGGTAGAAGAAGGCCTAAAGTACTATAAAAAATCTATTGCAATTGAGGAAGAATTGGCAGATCAATATGGCATTGCCATCAATTACAACAATATTGGCGATTGCTATATTAATTTGAAACAATATAAAGAAGCACTTGAATATCTTTACAAAGCTTTAAAAATTGCCGATGATATTGATGAAAAGGATTTACAGTCTTTAGCGCTTTTAAATATTTCAGATGTAAAAAATAAACAAAAAAATTATCAAGGTGCCATTTATGCTGCAAGAGAAAGTTATGCAATAGCCGATTTAATAGGTAATTTAGACTATAAATTAGAAAATTTATTGAACGCTTCCGTAGCCTATGAGGGGTTGGGGAACAATGAGATGGCTTTAAAACATATAAAAGATTATTCAGCCATAAGAGATAGTTTAACAAAAATGGACAGGGTTAAAAAGATTAAATTATTCAATACCTTGAACGATTTAGAAAAATCACAGTACACCATAGTTGATTTATCTAAATCAAATGAAATTGCCAAGTTGAAATATGAGAATGAGAAAAGGTATTCTCATTTTTTAATTATTGGTATTGTCATTTTTGCATTGCTACTTATTTTATTGATTCATCAAAACACTTCTAAAAGAAAAGCTTTTAATTTGCTCGAGTATAAAAATTACCAGGTGAATAAAATGAAAGATGAAATTTATGGGCAAAGCGAAAAATTAAAACAACTTAATGTCACAAAAGATAAATTTTTCTCCATTATTGCTCATGATTTAAAAAATCCATTTAATTCAATAGCTGGTTTTACAGAACTTATGATTGAAAATAATGATAACTATGATGAAACAAAACGAATAAAATTGTTAAAAATAATTAAAGGTTCAACGGCAAAAGTTTCCAATTTACTCGAGAATCTGCTTATTTGGGCAAATTCACAATCGGGTAATTTAAAATTTAATCCGAAAAAGATTAACGTGGCACAACAAGTAACAGATGTGGTTTCATTTTTGGAAATTCAGGCCATTAATAAAGACATCACTATTTCAAATACTGTTGATAACACAATTTTTGTTAAAGCCGATAAGAATATGTTAGACACTATTCTAAGAAATTTAATTTCAAATGCCATAAAATTTACCCAACCTATGGGCGAAATACAAATTTATTCAACCCTTAAAAATGATTTTGTTGAAATTACTGTAAATGATAATGGAGTAGGGGTTATGGAGACTGAAATTGAAGCTATTTTTAGTGTTAAAGAACTAAACTCTAGTATAGGAACATCTAATGAACAAGGATCAGGATTGGGATTAATTTTATGCAAGGATTTTGTGGAAAGCCACGACGGTAAAATTTGGGTAGAAAGTGTTGTTAATGAAGGAAGCGAATTTAAGTTTACCTTGCCAATTTGGCGAGATTATTTATAGAAAACAAGTATTTATCTTTAATGAAAACCAGGCAATTTGCTTGTTTTTTTTGTTTTTGAACCTTTCAATTTAACTGAAGACAAATGACTAAAAAAAAGTCAATATGCCTTAAATAAGCTTGTTATAAAAACAAATTATTAAAATGAATTTGAAATAAATGACTTTTGTAATCTAAAATTCGATATATTTGATTTGTATTTTGTTTAGATGACTATTTTAAATTTGTAAAAATGGTTGACCAAATGCGAAAATTATAATACATACTAAGCTAGTTACAAGAAAATAAACCAGGTAATTTCCCTGGTTTTTTTGTTTCTCAATTTTTTTTCTTGAAATACTTTTTCTTCAGCCAAAAAGAAACCCTCACCAATATAATTAAGGCAGGGACTTCAACCAAAGGTCCAACGACACCTGCAAATGCCTGTCCGGAGTTTAATCCGAAAACTGCAATGGCGACAGCAATCGCCAATTCAAAATTGTTTCCGGCTGCAGTAAAGGCAACTGCGGCTGTTTTATCATAAGTGGCGCCCATTGCTTTGGTAACGAAGAAACCAATAAGAAACATGATCGTAAAATAGATGAGCAATGGTATGGCGATTATCAGCACATCCATGGGAATTTCAACAATCAATTCGCCTTTTAAGGAGAACATCACCACAATGGTAAACAGCAAAGCAATTAATGTTAATGGAGATATGGTTGGAATGAATTTTTTGTTGTACCAATTTTCACCTTTCAATTTTACCAAAATCAACCGACTCAAAATACCCAAAACAAATGGAATTCCTAAATAAATAGCCACACTTTCTGCAATAGTTGCAATGGAGATATCAACAATGGCGCCTTCAAAACCAAAATAGGGCGGAAGTACGGTTATAAATAACCATGCATAAAAACTGTAGGCAAATACCTGAAAAACACTGTTTAAGGCCACCAAACCGGCTCCATATTCACTGCTGCCTTCGGCCAGATCATTCCAAACCAAAACCATGGCAATGCAACGTGCCAGGCCAATTAATATTAATCCGACCATATATTCAGGGTAATCCTGTAAAAATGTAATGGCTAGGATAAACATCAATACGGGTCCGATAATCCAGTTTAACAGCAAGGAAATGGAAAGAATTTTTACATTTTTAAATACTTTTGGCAGCAGTGCGTAATTTACTTTTGCCAAAGGTGGGTACATCATTACAATTAAACCAATGGCAATGGGAATATTAGTGGTGCCGCTGCTAAAAGAATTGATAAGAGCTGGAAATGAAGGAACAAAATAGCCAATTCCTACACCAAAAGCCATGGCAATAAATATCCATAAGGTTAAATAACTGTCGAGGAAGCTTAATTTTTTCATAATTTAATGTTGAATCGTTTAATTGCTTAATTGTGTAACTATTTATTTGTTAAAAAGTTTGAAAGTTGTTTATTTCCATAAACTTATCTCTATTTTCTATTCTTTGATCAGCTAATTACCTATTACCGATTGCCTATTGCCTATTGCCTATTGCGCATTGCCTATTACCTATTGCCTATTTCCTTCTAATATCTAACTATTGCCTATTTTCTTTAATTGACTAATTTTTGAAAAAACATACAACATTTCAGCTGCAATTTGGTTACTTCTTTCTTGATATTTTTCTGCCTGTTGCGGTGTGTTGTCAAATTCTTTCGGGTCATCATATTTCACGGGAATGCGTTTTTCAGCTCCGTGAATAAACGGACAATTGGCGTCGGCATGGGAACAGGTCATTACCGCTGCAAATTCATTTTTCGGATTGAATGGATGGTCAAAAGTTTTTGAAAATCCAATAATAGGAGGTGTGTTTTCTGCATATTTAATGGAATATACAGGGTTTTTACCTTCCAATAAGGTTACAATTTCAAAACCTGCCTGCTCCAATGTTTTAGCAGCCATTGGAAATAACGCCGTGGCTTCTGTTCCGCCCGAGTAGCAATAAATATTTTTTAGTTGGTAAAAATGCGCTGCTGCCTGCGCCCAAACTTGCGATAAATGACTTCTGCGCGAATTGTGCGTACAAATAAAATTTAGATTTGCGTTTTTGTTTGAAGTAACTTTAGATTGGATATAATCTATTAACGGCTGCAATGTTATTTTGCGTTCGTTGGAAATAGCTTCTGGTTTTAAAGAAGCCATGGTGTTTTTAAGTTTTTTATGTAGCATTATTTACTTAATTTATGGATTAACAGCAACCATTACCGGGTTCGCAGTTGCTGGGTTTGCGAGCAAATACAGTGATACTGAAGATTCCTGTATCAGAATTTTTAAACGACGTTAGCGCTTCTCCATCCAAATAATTTTTTAAAATATCATCGGGAATGAAGATAGATTTCTCTTTCTGAATTTTTATATCGATAAAACCGCTGGTTTTAATCATATCTAAGTAAGTATCTTTCTGAATGGCCCCGGATACACATCCAGCGTACATTTCTGCTGCTTGCGTAATTGTAGAGGGTAAATCTCCAATCAAAACGACATCTGAAATGCTGAAATGTCCGCCTGGTTTTAGTACCCTAAGTATTTCTTGAAATACCCCTTTTTTATTAGGGACTAAATTAAGTACACAATTACTGACAACTACATCCACTACATTAGAAGTAATTGGCAGTTTTTCAATATCTCCCAGCCTGAATTCCACATTATTAAATCCTCTTTTTTCAGCATTTTCACGCGCTTTGTCAATCATAATTGGGGTAAAATCAACGCCAATCACTTTTCCCTTTTCACCTGTTTGGGCAAGGGCAACAAAGCAATCATTACCGGCGCCGCTCCCCAAATCCAATACGGTATCACCTTCTTTAATTAAGGCGAATTCTGTTGGAAGTCCGCAGCCCAAACCTAAATCGGCGTCTGCCTGATACCCCTCTATGGTTTCATAACTATCGCTCATAATATTGTAAACTTCGGTTGAGCACTCACCAGCTCCGCAACATGAAGCCCTGTTTTCATCTTGATTTTGTAAGGCAATTTCACTGTATTTTTGCTTTACCAAATCTTTTAATTCTTTATCTGTTTGCATCTTAAATTTGTTTTATTGTAAAATAATACGATTATTAAATTAATTATTTTTAACAACATTGTCCTTTTAGATTAATATCCTGATTTAAAAATGTCGTAAAAAGCTGTTTGGTTTCTTGCCAAACTTCCTCATTTATGCAATAGCATACGCTGGTGCCTTCAACATTTCCTTTGATCAATCCTAAATTTTTAAGTTCTTTCAGGTGCTGTGAAATGGTCGGTTGCGCCAATCCGATTTCTTCAACCAAATCGCCGCAAATGCAAGCATCCAATTTAAAAAGTTGTTGTAAAATAGCAACTCTGGCTGGGTGCGCAAAGGCTTTTGCAATGGTTGCGATTTGATTTTGTTCTGTAGAAAATATTTCAGATTTTGTAATTCCCATATTGCTTTATTTGTTTATTGCAATATTACGATTAAATAAGAAATATGCAAATAAAAAGATGTTATTTTTTAACAATTGTTATTGTCGAAGGAACATCATGCTTCGAGAAATAAAACTAGATTAAGGAAATAAGTAAAATTGCACGTATAATTTTTTCTCTTTTCGGGCAATTTGAATTTGTTTAAAATAAATTATAAAAAAAATGACAGCCGTTTCCAACTGTCATTTTTCACATTAACTAACCAAAAAGTTATTATTCTTTAGCTTCTTGCATTTCTTCAGTTTTCGAACTCATTCTTTTAAGAGTGTATACTGGACCAAATTTAATTTTTAAACCAGCAATTTTTCTGTTGTCAGCCGAAGTAAGGCCTTCATTTTCTACAGTATTTTTTCTACTGTCAAGAGCTTCATACATTAATTTAATTTCATCCCAATCTTCACGAGAATAACTGTCTTTATTGTCTACGGCAGTATTTATAAATTGATCGTAAACTACAAGAATATTGTCTTTGTTTACCCAACCAAAATTCATGTCTTCGCCAATTTTTCCTTCACCAAACAAGGCATTTCTCAATAATTGTTTTGAGTTTGCCATGGCTTCGGCTTGCATATCTGCTTCAATTTGCATTCTTAATGCTTCGTATTTTGCTTTACTTGCATCAATTCTTTCTTGTGCTTTTTCTTTCTCTTTTAAATTTTCTAAAGCCAATTCAGCTTCAACAACTCTTATTTGATAAGAATCATCAATTGCCTGCCAATGTGCTTTAGCCTCTGTAGATTCAATATTTCCTATTGAATCTACATATACTACATAGGTATCTACAGATTTTTCAGCTGCGGTTACTTTTTCATCTTTACAAGATGTAAATGCTAAGGAGATTATTGCTACTCCTAAAAATAAATTTCTTTTTTTCATTTTTTTCATTTTATAAATTAATTGATAATGATTTATTATAACGGAACAAAATTAGATATAAAGGTTAGGGAGTTTGTTACATAATAAAAAATAAAACTTACATGATTCATACATTTTTTTTATTGAAATATTTTTTAAGGCTCACTAATTTCAGGACAATAAGCCTACATAATCTTAAAATTATTCAATAAAATTACTTTTAGAAGTATATGTTTTATAGATGGAAGCAGTATTAAGGCATATTATATTCAAAATGTGTTCAAGTGCAGGAAATTAGTGAAATTAATCACAAAAAAAAGTGATTTCTATTTTGTACATTCGTTAAAAAAAAAATAGCCAAATGATTCAATCCTACAAGCAACAACCAAAATTAAAGGAAACTTATGACACCATTATTATAGGATCAGGAATGGGAGGGCTGGCAACAGCTGCTATCCTATCAAAAGAAGGTCAAAAGGTATTGGTGCTGGAACGGCATTATACGGCAGGCGGTTTTACCCATGTTTTTAAACGCAAAGGCTACGAATGGGATGTGGGGATCCATTATATCGGAGAGGTACAGCGTGAAAACAGCATAATGAGAAAACTGTTTGATTATGTGACCGACGGCGAACTGAAATGGGCTGACATAGGCGAAGTGTATGACCGTATAGTCATAGGCGATCAGCACTTTGATTTTGTAAAAGGGGTTAAAAACTTCAAGAAACAACTGATTTCCTATTTCCCAGAGGAAGATCAGGCCATCAATAAATACGTCGATTTGGTTTTTGAGGCCGTAAAAACAAGTAAGAACTATTACATCAGCAAGGCGATTCCTCCATTACTGGATGCATTGGTAGGCGGGTTTATGAAAAAACCGTTTTACAAATTTGCGGATAAAACGACGGATGAGGTTCTTCGTTCTTTGACGAATAATGAAACCTTAATAAAAGTACTCTCCGGTCAATATGGTGATTACGGATTACCTCCAAAGCAGAGCAGTTTCTACATGCACGCATCAGTGGCACGACATTATTTTGATGGAGGAAATTTCCCGGTTGGAGGTTCTTCGCAAATTGTGAAAACAGTGGACCCGGTAATAGCGTCTTCTGGCGGAACAATTTTAATAAATGCAGAAGTGGAAGAAGTGATTGTTGAAAGCAACATAGCCACAGGAGTGCGTATGAAAGATGGAAAAATTATTCGAGCTAAAAACATTGTAAGCAATGCAGGAATAATGACCACCTACCATAAACTGTTGCCATCTGCAACGGTTGAAAAACACCGATTGAAAGAACAGTTGCAAAAAGTGAAGCGATCAGTGGCACATGTAAGTTTATACATTGGTTTAGAAGGCTCTCCGGAAGAACTTCATATTCCAAAAACTAATTATTGGATTTATCCGGCCGAAGGTGATCATGATACTTGTGTTAAAAGATATTTAGATGATTTAACACAACCATTTCCTGTAGTGTATCTTTCTTTTCCGTCAGCCAAGGACCCCGACTGGTCTAATCGCTACCCCGGTAAAAGTACCATTGATATTATTACCTTAGTTCCTTACGAAACATTCGAGAATTGGTCTGATACATCTTGGAAGAAAAGAGGGGATGAGTATGAAGCGATCAAAGAGGAAATCGCCCAGCGTTTGTTAAAGGAGCTATACAAACAACTTCCTCAAGTGGAAGGGAAGGTGAATTGTTATGAACTTTCTACACCGCTTACCACGCAACATTTTGTCAATTATGAAAAAGGGGAAATTTATGGATTGGACCACAGCCCTGCCAGATTTAGACAATCCTTTTTGAAACCCAGGACACCGATAAAAAACTTTTATCTCACAGGTCAGGATATTGTAACGGCAGGTGTTGGAGGCGCCTTGTTTTCAGGAGTGTTGACTGCAATGGCCATTACCGGTAAAAATGTATTAAAAAAGGTTTAGCTTTTGCTAAACCTTTTTTAATTAAGTAGTTAATTTTGTTGCAAGTCCATCGATGAAATTTCGTGAAAACTTAAACAGAATCAGATTTGAAAATGACCTAATCGATTCACACTTTATCATAATTTAGGCCTCATACATGCTCCATCTTTTATAAACATATGATGATTTTGGTTTTTGTAGGATTACGTCATAATTACATATTGCAAAACAGCCCAAACATTTTTTGCCAATATTTTTTGTCCTTCAACCGTTGGGTGTATGCCATCTGCTTGGTTTAATGCTGGAATACCACCAACATCTTTCAATAAAAACGGAATTAAGTGGAGTTCATTCTTTTCGGCTAATTCAGGAAAAATAGTTTTAAACTCCCTAATATAATCTTGTCCCATATTTGGAGGAAGTTGCATTCCTGCCAATATAATTTTAGTCTTTGGGTTTTTTTTGAGCACAGCATCAATAATTGCTTGTAAGTTTTTGCTGGTTTCTTTTAAAGGAATGCCGCGTAAACCATCATTAGCGCCTAATTCCAGTACAAAAACATCAATTTTTTGATTCAGCACCCAGTTAATTCTACTTTTTCCACCTGCGGTTGTTTCACCACTCAACCCTGAATTAATAACGGTATAATCCAACGAAAGCGAGTCTATTTTAGTTTGAATAATTGCAGGAAAAGCATCATTTACATCGTCTAATCCATAACCAGCGGTTAAACTATTACCAAAAAATAAAATAGTTTTTGTAGCACTGTTTTCTGTGATGTTGCTTTCAGTTTTAATTGGCGCTGATTCAGTTGTTTTTTCCTTTTTAGAAGTATCCGAACCACAAGAGAGTAGCAGTAAAAATGAAAAGTAACAAAACTTTAAGAAAATCTTTATTCCACGATCACTTAAATTTAAAATCAATTGATTATTTTTCAGTTTTTGCATTTCTTGGTAAAATATATATTAAATGAATACTATGACAAAGATATTAAAGATTCACGAACTAGAGAAAACATATACGAGTGGCTCAAAACAATTAACTGTGTTAAGCAATATCTCTTTTGAAGTTGAAAAGGGAAGTATCTTCTCTATTGTTGGTCCTTCAGGAAGTGGCAAAACTACCTTGCTTGGTTTGTGCGCTGGTTTAGATCACCCAAGCGCTGGGAACATAGAATTGTGTGGAAGTAATTTACAAGAGTTGGATGAAGATGAACGCGCGCAATTGCGCAATAAAGAAGTTGGTTTTATATTTCAGAATTTTCAATTACTACCTACACTTACTGCATTAGAAAATGTAATTGTACCCTTAGAGCTGCAAGGTGAAAAAAATGCCGCTAAGGTTGGTATGGAATTGTTACAAAAAGTAGGTTTGGCAGATCGTTCTCATCATTATCCATCACAATTATCAGGTGGTGAACAGCAACGTGTAGCGTTAGCCAGAGCTTTTTCTAACAAACCTTCTATTTTATTTGCCGATGAACCTACGGGTAATTTAGATGAAGAAACGGGCGAAAAGGTAATTCAATTGCTTTTTCAATTGAATAAAGAAGCCGGAACTACCTTAGTGATAATTACCCACGATTTAGATTTAGCCAATAGAACGCAACAAATATTGAGATTAAAAGGAGGGAAAATAATGTCTAACGAAAAAACAATAGCAGGTTTATGAGTAGTTTACCCTCAAAAGCTTCGGTACAATGGCTATTTAAAATGGCTTGGCGAGATGGAAAAGCAAGTATTTCTAGATTAATGCTATTTATGGCATCTATTATACTGGGTATTGCTGCTGTTGTTTCCATTCAATTGTTTAGTGAGAATTTAAAACAAAACATTAAAAATCAGTCGAAAGCTTTAATGGGCGCTGATTTCATTATAGACAGCAGACAACTTCCTTCTGAAAAAGTGCAAGCCATTATAGATTCTTTAAATGTAGCCGCTTCGGAAGTTAATTTTGTTTCAATGGCTGCATTTCCAAAAAATGAGGGAACAAAACTGGTAAATATACGCGCCATAGAAGGTAATTTTCCATTTTACGGAACTTTAGATACCGATCCAGTGAACGCTGCTTCACAGTATCAAGAATCGGGTGGGGCATTGGTAGATGCTACTTTAATGCTACAATACAATTTAAAACCCGGAGATTCTATTAAATTAGGAAAGCTAACATTTCCTATTATTGGAGCGTTAAAATCTGTTCCTGGCAGCACAGCTGTTTCCACTTCAATAGCTCCTCCAGTGCTTATTCCTTTTCGCTTTATAGACGATACGGAATTACTACAATTGGGAAGCAGAAAAGAATATCAATACTTTTTCATTGCACCACCTGAAATGGATTTGGAGCTGTTAGATAAAAATTTAAATCTTATTTTAGATGACGAAAATGCTGATTTAGATACGCATACCAGTACTAGTGAGCGTTTAGGCAGAAGGTATGAAAACGTGAGTAAATTTTTAAATTTGGCGGCATTTGTCGCGCTTTTATTGGGTTGTGTGGGAATAGCAAGTTCTGTTCATATTTATATTAAAGAAAAATTGAAAAATGTAGCGGTACTGAAATGTATAGGAGCTACAAGAAAACAGACCTTTTTAATCTATTTGATTCAAATTGCCGGAATTGGATTAATTGGCGGTGTTTTAGGTTCCGTCATTGGAATTGGTTTGCAATATGCCTTTCCTTATATTTTAGAAGGATTTTTACCTTTTGATGTTCAAATTTCTATCACAGCGAAGCCATTGATAATGGGAATAACGTTGGGTATTTTGATGTCGGTGTTATTTGCGTTGCTGCCATTGTTAGGTACTTGGTACGTTTCTCCTTTGGAAGTGTTGAGAGGAACAGATGAAAATTTGGTAAAACCAAGGAAAGCACGACTGTTCACTTTAGCGGCAATTTTACTTTTTATATTTTTATTTTCATTCTGGTTGTTAAAAGATGCCTTATTTGGATTGGCGTTTACCGTTGGTATTTTAATTGCATTCTCCATTATGGCGGGAATTGCAAGTCTTTTTATGAAAGCCATTAAAAAATATTTCCCAACCAATTGGGGTTTTACAGAACGTCAAAGTTTGTTAAACTTATTTCGTCCAAACAATCAGACTATGGTACTGATTTTAGCCATAGGCTTAGGTACTTTTTTAATTAGTACGTTATACTTTACGAAAGACATTCTGTTAGCTAAAACAGCTATTGAGAATAACTCAGAAAATGCAAATATCATTTTAATGGATGTGCAAACCGAACAAAAAGAAGCAGTGGTCAATACAGTGCTTCCAAAAGGTTTGAAGGTTATAGATAACATTCCTATTGTAACGATGCGAATGCATCGTATTAAAGATAAATTGGTGAATGATATTCGTAAAGACAGCACTTCAACTATAAATCAATGGATATTAAATCATGAGTTTAGAGTCACCTATCGCGATTCATTGCTAGCTTCAGAAGAACTTTTAGAAGGAACTTGGACAAAAGAAAGAGGGCAGGGTGACCCTATTTTAATTTCTATTTCAGATAATATTGCGAGAGATGCAGCTATAGAAATAGGGGATCAACTCATTTTTAATGTACAAGGAGTTTTAATGGAAACTACCATTGGAAGTATTCGGAAAGTAGATTGGGGACGCATGCAACTTAATTTCTCTGTGGTATTTCCAACCGGTGTTTTAGAAAATGCGCCGCAGTTTAATGTGTTAACAACCTATGTGCCAAATGAAGCCATTTCAGCCGACTTACAGCGAGATTTGGTGAAGAAATTCCCCAATGTTTCGGTATTAGATTTACGACAGGTTTACACTATTATTGAAGACATTTTAGATAAAATCTCATGGATTATTAATTTTATGGCTTTCTTTAGTATTCTTACAGGAATTATAGTTTTAATCGGTTCGGTTAGAAACAGTAAGTATCAGCGAATTAAAGAAAGTGTGTTGTTAAGAACATTAGGAGCAAAGAGCAAACAAATAGTACGAATTACGGCACTTGAATATGTTTATTTGGGAATGTTAGGAAGTCTTGTAGGTATTCTATTGTCTTTAATTAGCAGTCAATTGTTAGCAACAATGCTATTTAAAGAGCCTTTTGTTCCGTCCGTTGTTCCTTTTTTAATATTTCTACCGGGAATTACAGCATTGGTTTTATTAATTGGTTTAAGCAATATTAGAAGTGTTTTAAAAAGTCCTCCGTTAGAAGTGTTAAGAAAAGAGGTTTAGTGAATTTATTTTTCGTTTTTTGTATTTAACATATGTTGAATTTTGTCTTTCCAATTTACCGGTTTTTGGGTTTCTGTAAGAAGAAATAGAGATACCAACGTTTTGAAAGATCTCTACTGCCTGTATACACTTTTGGTTCAGTATAATCCTTTTTTATTTGCAAATCGTATAAGCAATCGTATGCAGTTTCTAAACTTCATACTTCCCGAATAGAAGAAAATGTCTTCAAAATAGAGTGTATTGCTGTAAAGCAAAAAATGTTGAGAATGACTCGAATAGGAATACTACTTCAATTTTTAAATTTAAAATAATGAAAAAAATTACATTAATTGGAATTTTTTTTAATGATTGGAATATTATTTTCTTGTTCAAATGATGATGATCAAGATTTAATTAGTTTTCAATCAGATATGGAAATGCATGGATGGGAGGTGAACATAAACAGACGCCACCACCGCCACCTGAACCAGCACTAGAACCTTAAAAATAAGTTTTTGAAGGAAATTAAATATAACTATTAGCTATTTAACCCATTTATATTAATTTAGAGGAATGAAAAATTTAAAAATTGTATTTCTCTTTTTTTTAATTTTTAGTCTTTTTCAATTAGAGTCTTGTAAGCGGCAAGAGAAAATTGAAACAAGTCAAAAAGCTAAAATTGACTCTGTAAGTTACTATGTCCAGCAAATGAAAGACAGAACGTTATCAGACTCTATTTGTTTAATTCAGGCTAACTTAGGCCTTAACCATGCAATCAAAATACAATCGAATTATAAAATTGTTAAGGAAATTTTGACTTATAAAACATATTTGTTTGGAAATTTAAAGCAACTAGATAGTGCTATAAGTATTAGTAAAAAACTAGTTAATTTATCCTTAAAAGAGAATGATTCCATAGCTATTGTAAATCATTATGCTACACTTGCTTATTATTATAGTGCAGACTTAAAAAAAGACAGTGCTTATCTTTTTTATAATTATGCTAATGAAATAAATTTAAAGCTTGGTGATAGTTCTGAAATCGGAAAAAATTTAGCGCAAATAGCAATTCTGCTATCTGATTTGGGTGATTTTGAAGAAAGTGATAACAATGCTATTGAGGCATTGAAATATTTGAACGATAAAAATATACCATACTTAACGGCTGTTTACAATTGTATAGCTATTAATTCAAGAAAACAAAAGGATTATACTGAAGCAATCTATTGGTATAATAAAGCCATAAATATTTCAACAAAAAACACAGATAAAATAAAATGTTTACAAAATAAATCAAATGCTTACAGAGATTTAGGAAAATATGATAAATCAATAGCGATTTTAGATAGTTTAAGTAAAGTACCTATAGAAAGTAATGCAACAAAAGCTAGAATTATTGACAATCTTGCATATACAAGATGGTTGAATAATGAACAAAATGAGGATTCTTCAGGTATGGATAATGCTTTGAATATTCGACTTATGGAAAATGATATTTGGGGATTGATTGCAAGTTATGCGCATCTTTCAGAGTTTTATAAAAAAGGGAATACTAAATTGTCATTAGTATATGCTTCAAAAATGTATCATTTGGCTAGTATACAAAGAAGCCCACATGACCAATTAGAGGCGCTACAAAAATTAATTAATTTAGATGACTCTCCCAAAGTAAAAGAGTATTATGCTTCTTATATACACATAAGTGATAGCCTTAATGAAGCAGAAAAAAGTGCTAAGAATAAATTTGCAAAATTAAAATACGACAGTAAAAAGAACCGTCAGGAAAATTTAGAGTTAAAGGTGGTGCATTCAGAAAAAGAATTAGAATTAGAAAAGGAGCGGACTACCAATATTATTGGTGCTGTTTCAAGTGGCTCATTAGTATTTGCACTTTTAGTATTTGGTTATTTTAAAACCCAAAAACACAAACAGGAAAAAAGAGCTGAGATATATAAAACAGAAACACGTATTGCAAAAAAAATTCATGATGAAGTAGCAAATAATGTTGTAAATATTATGAATAAAGTTCAATATGCCGAAGAGCCTAAAGAGGTGCTTTTAGATGATTTGGAAAAGGTGTATTTATTGACACGAAATATTTCACATCAAAATAATACGATTGAAACTGGTGAAAAATTTGAGGCTTCTTTGAAAATATTACTTACAAGTTTTACTAATGATACCACTACCATTATTCTTAAAAATATTCATGAGGTAAAATTAGAAAATATCACTAAAAATAAGCAGATTGAAATTTATAGAGTATTACAGGAGTTAATGGTGAACATGCAAAAACACAGTGAAGCATCTTTGGTGGCGATTTCATTTAATAATACTAAAAGTCAATATTTTATAAATTATTCTGATAATGGAGTTGGAATTAAATTTGAAACACTTGTATTAGAGAATGGTCTAAAAAATGTGGAAACCCGTATAAAATCAATAAATGGAATTATTAATTTTGAATCATCCTTAAATAAGGGGTTTAAAGTGTTTATTAGTTTCAAAAAATAAAAGCTATGTTTCAAAAAGTTTTAATAGCAGAAGATATGGACTTTATTAATAGTGGAATAAAGTCTCAATTAATAAAATTAGACATACCAGAAATTGATTATGTTCAATACTGCGATGAAGCTTTGTTGAAATTAAAAGCTGCCAAATTAAATAATGTACCTTATGATTTGTTGATTAGTGATTTGTCATTTGATGAGGATCATTTGGAACAAAAAATTACAAGTGGTGATGATTTGATAAAAGAAGTCAGAAAAGATTTTCCATTATTAAAAATTGTTGTTTTCTCAGTGGAAGACAAAGAATATAGAGTACAAACTTTATTCAATGAGCATAAAATCAATGCATATGTTTGGAAAAGTAGGGAAGGGCTAAGAGAACTTAAAAAGGCCATTCAGTTAATATATAATTCTGAAAACAGCTATGTTTCACCTCATGTTGCAGGATCTCTATCTAAGAACAAAGCCATTGAAATATCAGACTATGATATCTTTTTAATAGAATGTCTTTCTAAAGGATTGTTACAGGAACAAATTAGCATAGAACTTAAAGAGAAAAATTGGACGCCAATAAGTGTGAGTACTATTGAAAAAAGATTAAAATATTTAAAAGAACATTTTAATGCTAACAATCCAGCACATCTGGTTTCAATTACAAAAGATTTAGGACTTATTTAAAATATTTCTTGAATTACGGGAACCCATAACTTTATTCATTTTATTCAGTTTACTTTTGAGGTATTAAGCTTTTAGAAAAGTTTAATAGGATATTACTTGGAGGTTTTTAAAAGGAGAATTGCAAAATTTACGAAAAAGATTTGCTTAAAAAAATACAAAAAATATAACCTCACTTTTTGTATAAATAACTTAAACCTTACGGGAAACCGTGAGGTTTTGTTTTTCCCAGAATGTAATTACAAAAAAAACTGGTGACGATATTCTAGCCAAAATTCTTGAAGTAACTCCATCAGAAATAAAGTATAAAAATTTTGATAATACGGATAGCCCAACTTTTACAGGTCTAAAATCTGATTTATAATTAGTTCGCTATAAAAATGGAACAAAGGACCTTTTCAATGAAACAGAAGATAAGGTTAAATCTGAAGGAAGCACGGCAATGAGAGGAGAACGGGATTCAAAACTATTTTACAAAGGACAAAATTCAGGTGCAGTTTGGAAAGGATTTGGTATTGGAACAGCGGCCTTACCGGTACTTGCTTTAGTAATTTAATCAATCATTATTTTTATATGCAAATTTAAATGTCTAATTTTAAACAGATTGCTAAATTGAAAAAATGATAACAGCAAAAATTAGAAGATTATATAGTAAGATATTTGAGTCTTATGGGCATGGTTCTTTGGAGAATCATATAAAGAAGGTCATAGAATTGGATGAGTTTTTACCATACAGTTCAACATTTTTTTGCATAACCAATACCCAAACGCTTTCCTTTGAGTATATAAGTAAAAACATGAAATCTTGTTTAGGGTTAGATAAAACGTTGCTTAAAGAGAAAGGGATGCGTTATTTTTGGAGTCGCATGCATCCTGATGATGTTGAACGATGGCTAGCGGCACTTAATGAATTGATGAATTATACGGTCAATGAAATTTCTATTGAGCAAAGAACAAGAATGAATTATACTTGGAATTATAGGTTTAAAAATTCTAAAGACGAATATGTTAACGTTATTCAAAATACAACGCCACTTGAATTTGACATGGAGAATAAACCAATAATTGGAATGGCTCATTATACCGTTTTAAACTCTAATATTAAAATGGATGTTTGTGCATCTGCCAAATGGTTAAATGACAAGAATGAATATGAAACCCAATATTTTAATAATTTTTCTCAAAAATTATTGACAAATGGGGTTTCAAATAGAGAAAGAGACATTATACGTTTATTAGTGTTAAATTATTCAAGTAAAGAGATTGCTGAAAAACTTTATATTTCATCAAATACGGTTGATACTCATAGAAGAAATATTTTAAAAAAATTGAATATATCATCAACAGGTGAATTGGTTGGAATGTTGAAAATGAATAAGATTGCTCTTTAATCTGAAAAAATAACTATAAAATACTCAAATTGAGTATTGTAACTTTTGATACATTGTTGCATCTTTACAAAAAAGTTGTTTTACAAAATTTTTTAAATTAAATTGCTGTGAAAGAGATTTATTTGCTCAAATAATTGCTACCCCAATAAAATAACCCTCGTTTCGAATTTTTAAAACAATTTACACTAAGGAATTTCCTTGGCTTGTTAAAATATTATTGCTAACTAAAACTATATTACTATGAAAAGATTAATTAGATGGTTTTTGGCATTGCCATTTCTTTTAGTGCCTTGCCAAGAAAATAGATTTGACACTTTACTCTCAGAAGGAATTAACGGATCATTTCAATTTGGCGAAAAGTTTGATTTTCCCAATCTTGATAAAAAAAGACGTGATGAATTAAAACAAAAAATTAGTCTTTTGTCAAAAAAGGAAAGAAGAAAAAATATATGGATTTATCTTGTTATTATTGTGGTATTATTTGGAGTATTCTCAATGTTTATTTTTAACTAATTGTTCAAATTAAAATAATTTGAAAGGGCCTGTCGCTTCTGCTAAAAATAAGTATTAAAGATTTAGACTAATTTATTTTTTAAGAAGCTGTCTTGTCCTGAAATAGCTATACACAAACAAAGTTTGTATGGAACACAAATAACAACCTTTCATCCCCTGATTCAAACTTGTTTATATACTCAAAACCAAAAACAAAAACCCAAAACCCAAAACCCAAAACCCAAAGAACCGACCTATGATTTTTTTGGTTAGGACAGATCGTTAAGAGGGTCAAGCGTAAAGAAAACATCCAGTGGATGTTTTTAGCGCAGGAGCCAGCCGGCGTGTTGGAGTGGATGTTTTTAGTGAACAGGCCAGCTGGCGCAAGGCGAAAATTCAATTCATTTTACAGAAAAAGATCACCAGACTAGACTTTTTTGTTTCTTTTTTTGGCGATGCAAAAAAGAAAAAGAAGAAATGGATGGAGTTCCAAACATGATGTTTATTTCAAAACAGACAAATAAATTAAAAACAGCAATCTATTGAACATATTGCCATCCGGCTCATGGGAAGAATTATAATAAAAAATATAACTATGAAATAGTAGATGTATAGTATATTTAGGATTAAAAATTATAGTTGTATAGCTATAGTAGGATTTATTTGCCAACCTGTATAGTTATTTTAGGACGGGTCATTTTTGCCTCTTTTGATGGGCACAACAGTAGTCTTAATGGGGGCTCATGGGAGGATAAAGGGAGGATACTCCATACATACTCCGTACATAGTGTTATAGTAGTGTTATAGCAGCTATAACATGAAGTTCAAAAAATATCATTTTTTGGGCAATGGAAAGATCTTAAAAATTCATACCAAAAAGCGGTAAAAAGTTTTTAATAAAAATTTAGATTTAAGCTTTTAATGGCTAAATTAAAACATTCCTCACGCAATTCCTCACGCAAATAGAAAAAGGACCTAAGTTAAATACCTAAGTCCTTGATTTCTATGTAGCGTGATCCAGAATTGAGGACCTCCAGATTATGAATTATTAATTGGCATTTTCTAAAAATGTAACAAATTGATAATCAATTGCTTTATTTTTATATTTTATGAAATTGTGTTCGTTTGTTAGACAAATATTTGATGCAAAAAAATTAAAAAACTGATAGGTATTAATTATTTTTTTAAATAATTACTTCTTTTTAAGAATTGAGTTGACTATTTTTCTAAATTTTAAATATTATAATAAATGTTAGGGTAAGATTTTGCCTTTTAAGTTAATACAATAACGATTTTAGTTATAAATTTAAATCGTATTATTACCAAACAACAAATCATATATGATTCATAAATTATCTCAAAAAAATTTACTTTCAAAAAAACATACGCAGCGTTATAGACAATGTTTTGCTTTGAATAGAAATGTGGCAGGTTTTAATATCCTGAAAAAAGAACTTATTTACACTTTAGTCTCAGACAAATCCGATGGTGCATTTATTTGGGACATTGATAATAATAAATATATTGATCTAACCATGGGGTTTGGATCAATTCTTTTTGGACATAATTATACACCCATCCGGAAAGAAATTGAGACACAGCTTGCAAAGAGTTGGTCTGTAGGCCCAATTTCACCGTTGGCAGGAAAACTAGCTGAAAAAATTACAGCCATTACAAAAACAGAAAGAGTTGCGTTTTTCAATTCTGGTACAGAAGCTGTCATGGTTGCTGTAAGAATTGCAAAAGCGGTTACAAAAAAAAAATATGTCGTTTTTTTTAAAGGGGCCTATCACGGTACATTTGACCCATTGCTTACCCTTAAAAAGAACCCCCAGACAAATATGGCTCAAGAATCTATTCCTGGGATTACACAATCCATTTTAAATGAATCATATATTTTTGATTATGGCTCAGAAGAATCTTTAAATTTTATTAAAAAGAATAAAGATCATATTGCAGCCGTTCTTGTTGAACCAGTTCAAAGCAGAAACCCAAGTTTTCAGCCTGTATCATTTTTAAAGGAATTGCGCAGTGTAACAGAACAAAGCGATATCGCACTTATTTTTGATGAAGTAATAACCGGTTTTAGGATTGATATTGGGGGTTGTCAAAAATTATTTAATATCCTTGCTGATATTGTTACTTATGGAAAAGTAATTGGAGGCGGATTGCCAATTGGCATTGTAGCTGGAAAATCAAAATTTTTAGATGTTATAGACGGGGGGGCATGGCAGTATGGTGATCAGTCATTTCCGGAGGTGAAGTCGACTTTTGTTGCGGGTACCTTTTGTCACCATCCATTAGCGATGGCTGCATCTTTAAAAACGTTAGAAATACTCGAGTCCTCTAACGGAGAATTGCTGCAGGAAATAAATCTCAGAACCGCATATTTTTGCACTCGCATGAATGAATTTTTCAAAGAAAACTATCCGAAATTGTCAATGGTACATTTTGGATCCTTATTCAGATTTGTTACACCAGGAAGATATAAGGAACTCTATAGTCAGCTTCTTTTAAATGGCGTGTATGTTTGGGAAGGAAGAAACTGTTTTTTATCAGCAGCGCATACTGAAGAAATAATTACATCATTAGAGGATAAAATAAAATTGAGTTGCAGACAATTAGCAGAACAAGGCATTATCAAACTTAAGGAATAACAGAAATTATGAAAAAAAACATCTTTTTCACCGAAGGCGATTATCACATTCAGCGGCATACCGGAATTCCAAAGGAGGCAATGGAGTTTTTAGACAGTATTGCCTGGGGAAATGAAGGGGCTATTTATGAACACAAAAACACTGAAGAACACCTTAAATTGCTCCACAATCCGATATTATTTGCAGGGTATGAAGGTGATGAGATAAGAGGAACAGCTGTTTTTTCAAATACGTTGGTAGCTGTTGATGGTGAAGAATTTAACTGTAACTACATTAGATACTTCGCTGCCTCTAAAGCCATCAGGGGCAAAGGAGTCATCAAACATTTTACTAAAAAAATAATGGAATTGATTCGTGAGGACGAAAAGGAAAAAACCATTTATTTTGCTTGCATAGAAAAGGGAAACAGGGCTTCTTATCAGGTTGTCGAAAGTTCAGGATATACAGATATTGGCACAGTAAAAACAATGGGGTTTAGCAGGTTTTTCCCAAAATCAAATAAAAACATGCTCCAAATAAATTCCAATGAGGGAAGACAAGAAGTATCTGAATTATTGAAAAAAAAATACGAAAGACATGCATTGGTTCAGTTCAACGCCGTTTTTCTTCAGGATAACTATTTCGTAATCAGAGAGAACAATGAAATTGTTGCCGGATGTCAATACCACCGTGTACATTGGGTTATCAATAATATGAAAGGATTTGCCGGGAAACTAATTATGAAAGTAGTTCCGATGATACCCGTACTTAATAAATTGTTCAATCCTAAGCGTTTCGAGTTTCTGGCATTTGAAGGCATCTATTTTAAAGAAGGATATGAAGAAAAATTATATGAATTATTTGAAGGTTTGCTGGCTAAAGAAAAGTTGAAATCGGCCTTGTTCTGGATGGGAAATACTTGCCCATTAAGGAAAAAGATAATTAAAAAAGGAAAATTAGGTTTGATTCATTCATTTCTAAAGGAATCGGATATCATCATTATGGCCTCTTTTAAAAATATGAGTGAAACAGAAATAGCTTCTGTAAAATCTCAGCCGAAGTTCGCTTCAGCCTTTGACTATATTTAATAGTTGTCTAATGAAACAATTTGAAGATTTGGTAAAGTTGCTGATTAACCCAAACGGATCTGCGCCTATTTATAATTGTCTGTTGTACTTGAATGACACTAAAAGGAATATAAAAAATACGGGTGCTTTTGGTCAGATGTATGCTTCTGGTGGTGCAATAGAAAGTAATTACCGTTTTCGAATAGGCAGTATCACAAAAACTTTTACGGCAACTGTTATTTTGCAGTTAATGGAAGAAGGTGCTCTTCAATTGGATGATCATTATTTAGATTGTTTAAAAAACAGTGAAACTAAAAAAATATTTTCAGAATTACTATTTTTTGAGGGTATTAACTACTCCAGTCACATCACAATTAAGAACTTATTACAACATAAAAGTGGTATTAGAGATTATTTTGCTGATGATGAAAGGTTCTTTAAATGCATCATGGATTTTCCAAATCAAAATTGGGATTGGAAAAAGATCATGGAAAAATATTTTGAATACAATCTAAATGAAAAAGGCGTATTTAAGCCGAATACAGACTTTTATTATTCAGATACCAATTATTTGTTATTGGCTGTTTTAATTGAAGAATTGACCAACATGCCCTATCATGAAGCCTTGGAAAAAAGAATATTAAGTCCCCTTTCTCTTAATGATACCTACCTCGAATTTTATCAGAGCAAAAAAGGTGCTGCGCCAATTATATTCCCATTTCATGGAATGTATTCATTGAAAAATGTAAACACATCATTTGACTGGGGAGGTGGTGGCTTAATATCTTCAGCAAACGACTTGGATATCTTTCTAAGATCTCTTTTAACGGGTCAATTATTTAAGGAAGTTGAAACGCTTCAGTTAATGATGAATTTTGATGATGACAATATGAATATTCCTTCGAAAAGAGGTAGGATTTCTCATGGAATGGGTCTTCAACAAAAAAAAATTGGAGATCATTATTTTATAGGCCATAATAGTGCTTACGGCGGTATGATGTTTTATGACTTGGAAACTAAATTTAGTATTATTTTGGCGATAAATCAGGTTTTAGCACCTCATAAGGCAGAATGGCTTATGAAAAAATTGGTCGAAGATTTTATTTCTTGATGAAGCTTTATTATTATTATTATTATTAAAACAGGTTCTGTCGGGCCTGTCAAAAAAAGTTAATGTTATCAGTAATTGACCATGTATTTTTTGAGAATGAAATCTATACTGGGACACTAAGTAAAACGATATAATATGACCTTAAGAGGGAAGATAATCAAAAGAGTTATTAATGTATATAGTAAACTAAGTATTTCTAATCAAAGTATGCTGAAATTACAAGAGAATACATTACGAAAATTATTAATTTCTGCTTCTTATACCGATTTTGGTAAACAGTATGATTTCGAGGCAATTCTTAAGTCATCCAATATCATTGAAGCATTTCAGAACAATATTCCAATTTTTGATTATGATGAGATCTATAATAAATGGTGGTATAGGCTATTAAAGGGTGATAAAGATGTTACTTGGCCGGGAAGTATAAAAAAATTCGCCTTGAGTTCAGGAACTACGGGAAGTTCAAGCAAACAAATACCTATAAGTCATCAAATGCATTTATCGATGCGTAAAGCTAGTTTTAAAAGCATAGGTACTTTTTTGGATGACCTGAACTTACCGAATGACTTTTTTAACAGTAAAATTCTAATGTTAGGAGGGGCAACGCAATTAAAACAAGTGGGTGATTTATCTATGGGAGACCTAAGCGGTATCCTAACAGGAAATATGCCAAATTGGATGAATCAATTTTATGAACCATCCATAAAAATTTCTAAAGAAAGCGATTGGGATAAAAAATTAGATAAAGTAATTAGAGAGGCCTATAAGTGGGATATTGGAATCGTAACAGGAGTGCCGGCATGGGTGCAAATATTAATTGAACGCATAATTGACCATTATAAAGTGAGCAGTATTTATGATATCTGGCCTAATTTTAAAATATATATTCATGGGGGTGTTTCTATGGAACCCTATAAAAGTTATTTTAATAAATTATTGGGAAACGATTTAATCTACCTGGACACCTATACGGCTTCTGAAGGATTTATTGCATTTCAAAAATATCATAGGGCAGTAGGGATGAGTATGGTAATGGGAAATGGAATCTTTTATGAATTTATACCTTTTAATTCAGATAATTTCTCGAATGAAGGCGTTTTACTCGATAAGGCAAGAGCACTTAATTTAAATAAAATAACAGTGAATGAAGAATATGCTATTATTCTCTCGACCAATGCTGGTGCTTGGAGATATTTAATTGGAGACACTATTAAGTTTACAGATATTAGTAAATATGAAATAGTAATTACGGGTAGAATAAAACATTTTTTAAGTCTTTGTGGAGAGCATTTATCTGTTGGAAATATGAATGACGCTGTTTCTCGATTAAATAAGGAAATGAACCTAAATATTAAGGAGTTTACAGTCATAGGAGGTAAGGTAGATAGTTACTTTTCTCATACTTGGTGGCTTGGAATAGACAAAGATGTTGAGCGTGAGGTATTGTGCGATAAATTAGATTCAATAATACGTTCCTTAAATGATGATTATGATACGGAACGTGGTTATGCATTAAAAGAGATAAATGTGAATATAATTTCTAATAATTTATTTTATGGATGGATGAAAACCTGTAATAAAATAGGTGGTTCTAATAAATTTCCCAGGGTTTTATCCAATAAACAAACAGCTAGTTGGCTCAACTTTCTTGAGACACAAAATATAAAGGAGGGATGATTTTAACAATTCTTGAGGGGGCTCTTATTTGGTTTTTATGAGTAAAATATAGGTTCTGTTTTTTATGACTTGTTGAAGATAGCATAAATACTGGTTTTAGTGTAATTTTTGGCACGCAATTCCTTACGCAAAAAGAAAAAGGACTTAAGTTATATACCTAAGTCCTTGATTTGAAGTAGCGTGATCCAGAATTGAACTGGAGACTTCCGGGTTATGAATTGTTAATTTCTATTTAAAAAAAACTCAACTAATTGATAATCAGAGCACTTTATTTTTTGAAATTTGGAAACTATGTTCGTTTTTAGATAAATATTTGATGCAAAATACTAATATACAAATACTTCTATCAAGAATATTTAATAATATATAAAAAAAATATTGTAATTTTAAAATAACCAATTTAGTATATCATATTTATTTAAGAATGGAAGAAGCTTTTATAAATAAAATTAAACAAATCATCTTAGAGAATTTAGAAGATGAAAAATTTAATGTTAACCAGTTAGCCTCTGAAATAGGTTTGAGCAGGTCACAATTATTGCGAAAAATTAAATCCTTAACAGGTAAATCAGCCAATCATTTAATTCGGAAAATACGCTTGGAAGAAGCGGCTAAATTAATTAAGAATTCTGATTATACGGCATCTGAGATCTCATATCTGGTAGGATTTAGCAGCCCCTCTTATTTTAACAAATGTTTTCTTGACCACTTTGGTTTTACGCCGGGAGAATTTAAAAATCAAGGCGGCGATATAATTAAAAGTACAACCAACTTCGAGGTGGCCCAACAAGTTCGTCAAAAAAAGTTAGGGCTATTATTTTATTCAATACCGGTTATTATGATTGCTGTTGTTGGTTACTTCTTATATAGCAATTCAATTAACCAACTAAAAGAAATAAAATTTCAGCCAGCTTCAATTGCCATACTGCCATTTTTAAATCTATCTGATAATAAAGACCAAGATTACTTTGTGGATGGAATTACGGAAGCCATAACATTAGAGTTATCAAAATTTGGCGCTTTAAGAGTTATATCAAGAACTTCAGCAATGAGTTACAAAGGAGGAGTTAAACTATCCGCTGACATTGCAAATGAGCTTAATGTCGATTATTTATTAGAAGGTTCTGTTTTATTTGGTGGAGACAGTATAAAAGTAATAGTTCAACTCATAAAGCCTTTCCCTGAGGAAAAACATATTTGGCAGGACAGTTACCATCAAAAGTATGAAAATACTTTACAACTAGTTGGTCGCGTATCAAACCAAATTTCGAAGGAGATCAACGCAAAAGTTTCGCCAATTGATATAGCGGCTAATACTTATAAAGTTAATACTGAATCTTATACCTATTACTTAAAAGGCCGCCATTTATGGAATCAACAATCCCACAAAACAACGATAAGTTCCATTGAAAACTTGCAAGAATCAATCAAACTGGATTCAAGTTTTGCGCCTGCATACGTAACACTGGCGGAGGCTTATATAACTTTAAATAAATTCATTAGCAATAACGAAGAAAAGCTTCTGAACAGGGAAAAAAGCACGAGGGCAATCAATAAGGCATTAGAACTGGATCATAATTTAGCGGAAGCTTATATTACCAAAGGAAATATTTTAGGGAAATTTGACTGGAAATGGGCAGAGATGAAAAAAATGGTGGAAAAAGGACTGAAATTAGATCCAAACAATGCTTATGGACATATGTTACTATCTGATTATTATTTGGTGAATAATAATTTTGATATGGCTATAAAGGAAGCGTTGGTTGCTGAAGGGCTTGACCCGATGAATCCTTGGATAGGAACCAAAGTTGGCGTACTATATTGCATGGCAAACAATTACGAAGAATCAATAATACAATACAAAAAAGTATTGGAAATTTTCCCAAGCTACGGAAGCGTATTAAGTGAATTAGGATTCGTTCAGTATCTAAACTGGCAAATAAATGATTCGAAGAACTCGTTTATAAAATTACAAGAAATTAGGGGTAACTATGATATGGTAAAAAGGTATAAAGAAGAGCCTATGGAAGATGTTTTTAGATACTGGCTTACTAATGTCAGAGCAGGAGATCCAAAATTTTGTTCCTACCCTATTTTAACAGCACAAGTACATATGCTTATGGCTGAAAAACAAGAGGCCTTAGAGTATCTGGAAATTGCTTATAAATACCGCTTTGAATATTTACCTGTATTATTATTCAGGCCTGAATTCAACGACTTACATAATGAACCCCGATTTAGAGAGCTGGTTAAAAAAACGGGTGTCGTTTTAAATATGGGTTTAACTATGAACAAAAATGACTTTAATTTTAAAGATTAAATCTATTCTTATCTTTTTAAAATAATTAAATGCTTCATAATTACAACAATTACATCAAAAAGTATAAGTTTTTGCCGCACAGTTAATACTTTGCAAGCCGCTATTCTATTTAATTTTAATGTATAAACTTTAAATATTATAGTTATGAAAACTAAACTTTACAAATTGTGCTTTTATGCGCTGGCAATTGCAGTAATTTTTACTTTTAACAGCTGCTTACAGGACGACTTAAACATACCTCAAAATGAGGAAGTAAGTAAAACAACCCTTGAA
>NZ_JBFFKM010000019.1:0-44255 GCF_041555395.1 Lutibacter sp.
GATTTGGCAAAGATTGAAAGTGGAAAAATGGAACTGCAATTGGAACAATCTGATATCATACCATTCATAAAATATTTATGTGAAAGTTTTAATTCTTTAGCTGAAGAAAACCAAGTCAGTCTTACTATATATTCTGAAATAGACACATTAATAATGGATTTCGATGCAAATAAACTAACATCTGTTATTTCAAATTTGCTTTCAAATGCGACTAAGTTTACTCCTGAGTACGGTAAAATAATAGTGCATATTAAAGAAATTAAACAAAAAGAGAAGAACTATTTATTCATAAAAATAAAAGACAGCGGTATAGGTATCTCCAATGAAGAACTCCCCTATATTTTTAATAGGTTCTATCAAGCAGACGCAACAACAATTCGAAAAAATGAAGGTGCGGGAATCGGTTTGGCATTAACAAAAGAACTCGTAGAGGTGATGAATGGAACTATAAAAGTTAAAAGCACACTCAATAAAGGAAGTGCGTTTAGCATCATGTTACCTGTGACAAGAAAATCTCCTGTTTCAAAAAATATAGAAATTAATAATTTATCTCATTCTTACTTATCCCATTCATCATCAATCCATACTGAACAAACTCCTGAAATAAATTCTGAATTGCCATTGGTTCTTATCATTGAGGATAATATGGATGTCGCATTCTATTTAAAAACATGCCTTTTAAATAAGTATGAAACTATCCATGCAGCAAACGGCATTGTAGGTATTGAAATGGCTTTGGAAAAAATACCAGATATTATTATCTGTGATGTAATGATGCCTGGAAAAGACGGATTTGACGTATGTGCAACGCTTAAATCTGATGAACGTTCAGACCATATTCCAATTATAATATTAACCGCCAAAGTAACTATAGAAGATCGGCTAACTGGATTGTCTCATGGTGCAGACGCTTATTTAGCAAAACCATTTAATAAAGAAGAATTATTTACACGATTAGATCAATTAGTTATATTAAGAAAAAAATTAATAAGTAAAATTCATAAAGATGGGTTTAATACTTTATTAAAAAACCGCACCAAAAATCCAAAATTACAATTCCTTCAAAAAGTTGTAAAAATAATCCATAAAAATATAGACAACTCAAAATTTGGATCTGCATACCTAGCTAAAAATTTACTTATAAGTGATTCTCAAATATATAGAAAAATAAAGGCTATTACAGGGAAATCTACAGCCGTCTTTATCCGTTCAATTCGTTTAAAATACGCAAAAGAATTGCTCTCAAATACAGACAAGACAGTTTCAGAAGTAGCCTACGAGGCTGGCTTTAACGACCCATCTTGGTTTAGTCGCACTTATAAGGATGAATTTGGTGTTTCTCCAAGTTCATCGTCTAAATAAGGCATTACAAAATTCTTTTCACCTAAATCTATCCTGTTTTTCTCTAATAGGGCAATTATTCTTTAATATTTCAGAAATACTCCTAGTCTTTGAATAAATAGTACATGCCATATTAAAGATATTGTAATAATCTTGTAGTGTACTTAATTACAGTTTTTTTAGTAAAAACGAAGCAACTATTAGGGCGTTTGTTTCAACAGTCACAAAAGATTTATAATTCAAACAATAGAATATTTTATTTAACTTAAAAAAAAACAATTAT
The DNA here is from genome assembly GCF_041555395.1 of Lutibacter sp. Lineage (GTDB taxonomy): Bacteria > Bacteroidota > Bacteroidia > Flavobacteriales > Flavobacteriaceae > Lutibacter. The sequence goes on from NZ_JBFFKM010000019.1 coordinate 1,625, forward strand.
GAAAACAAAACAAGTATTAACAGTACTGATTACATCCCTATTTATTTTATATGGGTGTTCGAATAATGATGCCAGTGTTGAAGGATCAGAATTGGCTTCTAAAAGCGCATCTTTATCCAAGAGCGCATCTGAATCCCACGGTTCATCTGAAATTCACCGGGCATATCCAAAAGAAGAAGCAGAGGTCTTAGCAACTTTTGTGGACATTGCAACAAATATTACACTCGGAGCAGGACTTGGGGCTGATACCGAATTTATGAACCAACTTATCTCTTTTCATGATTATGAGGGATACACGTTTACCGAATTCAACTACGATTTTAATGGTGTGGGACATTCTTACACTGCTGCGGAAAATGAAGCTACTGAACGTACGCTTTTTGGTACTATGGTAAACCCAGAAGGAGTACAGAAATTTGCCGCTGTCCCTGGAACTTTGAAAATTGCTGTATATTATGGAAATGTAGCTAATTTAACCTTTATCTCAGATTTTGAACTGAAGATGAATCCGGATAACCCAGATGAAATTACTCCAATCAATAATCTAATTACTTTGTTATTTGTTAAAACAAATGGTGATTGGAAATTGGTTCACGAGCATCATTCTCCTGTGCATGTTGGAGCATCAACAGAGGGCACAACTTCCTATCCTTCTGAACAAGCTGACCTAAGTTCAACAGCACAGAAAGAGGTCTTAGCAACTTTTGGGGCCATTGGAGCAAGTATAATGGAAAATTCTGGAACAGGACCCGAAAATATGGATGAACTTATCTCTTTTCATGCCTATGGAAAAAAGTTTACTGAATTCAACTACGATGGTGGGGGTAATGGATATTCTTTCAATAGTGAGGACAATGAAGCTAATGAACGCGATTTTTTTGGTAAAAACACAGTTACTCAATTTGCAGCTAAAGCTAATACTGTGAATATTGTTGTATATCATGAGAATGTAGCTAATGTAACCTTTATCTCAGATTTTGTAGTGGATATTAAAGACGGACCAGTAGGTTATAAAGTAAATAACCTAATTACTTTGTTATTTGTTAAAACAAAGGGTGAATGGAAATTGGTTCACGAACATCATTCTCCTGAAAATCTACCAGTAATCTAAACATTAAAACGCAAAACCATTATGGTTATAATCCGCAATGGTTTTGCATACTATAGGTTTTGTCATTATCTATTAATCTAAGACACAAAAAATCCACTCAAGAAATTGAGTGGATTTTTTGTACTTAAAATTCTACTTTTCATTTACAATATCGTTTATTTTTATTCGATTGGAAATGCTAATATAAACCTGCTGTGCCGAACATGTTTATTATTTTACCAACTACTTATAATGAAATTTTGTGATTAAAGTATCAAGAACAATTGCCGATTTAGAAGGCGTTGCAGAAATTTCAACAGCACACATTTCTGAAGCTATTCAATACCGAAGTTTAGACAGAGAAGGCTGGCTGGGATAATAATTTTAAAATACCATTGATAAATGTTAAAAGAAAATGTTTTCGGCTTTAATGAAACGCCGAAGAATTATTAAAACAGCCATAAAATTAAAAAAGGGGGAATTTCCCCTTTTTTAAAGGGCTATTCCCCCTTAATTTTTTCAAATTTTCACCTTATTTTTGACTTAACGAAAAAGAAAAACACATTATTTTTTTTAATTATGGGAAATTGCTAAAAAAAGCCTCTCAAATTTGAGAGGCTTTTCTAGTTACAAAAATAACCAATATTAATATCTGTAATAATCAGGTTTATAAGGCCCTTCAACATTTACACCAATATATTTCGCTTGATCTTCTCGCAAAGTTTCCAATTCAACACCAATTTTAGCCAAGTGTAAACGAGCCACTTTTTCATCTAAATGCTTAGGCAACATATACACTTCATTTTTATAAGCCTCTCTGTTGTTCCACAATTCCAATTGTGCCAATGTTTGATTTGTGAATGAATTACTCATCACAAAACTTGGATGGCCGGTTGCACAACCCAAATTCACCAAACGGCCTTCCGCCAATATCAAAATCTCGTTTTTACCAATCGTATATTTATCAACCTGAGGTTTAATTTCAACTTTGGTATGTCCATAATTTTTATTCAACCAGGCCATATCCAGTTCATTATCAAAATGTCCAATGTTACAAACCACTGTTTTGTCTTTCATTTTCTCAAAATGACGAGATTGAACGATGTCTTTATTTCCTGTTGTTGTAATAACGATATCCGCATTTCCAACAACAGTATCTAATTTTTTCACTTCAAATCCGTCCATAGCAGCTTGTAATGCACAAATAGGGTCAATTTCAGTAATTGTTACGATAGAACCTGCACCTCTAAATGAAGCTGCTGTTCCTTTACCAACATCGCCATAACCGCAAACAACCACGCGTCTTCCTGCCAACATTAAATCTGTTGCTCTGCGAATAGCATCAACAGCACTTTCTCTGCACCCGTATTTATTATCGAATTTAGATTTAGTAACAGAATCATTTACATTTATTGCAGGCATTGGCAATGTTCCTGCTTTCACCCTGTCATATAAACGGTGTACACCCGTTGTTGTTTCTTCGCTTAAACCATTAATTCCAGCAGCCAATTCAGGGTATCTGTCCAACACCATATTGGTTAAATCACCACCATCATCTAAAATTAAATTCAACGGTTTTCTGTCTTCCCCAAAAAATAATGTCTGTTCAATACACCAATCAAACTCTTCTTCATTGAGTCCTTTCCACGCATAGACGGAAACTCCTGCAGCAGCAATTGCAGCAGCAGCCTGATCTTGCGTTGAAAATATATTGCAAGAACTCCAAGTCACCTCAGCGCCCAATTCAACCAATGTTTCAATTAAAACCGCTGTTTGAATGGTCATATGTAAACAACCTGCAATTCGCGCACCTTTTAAAGGGTTTTTGCCTTTAAATTCTTCTCTTAAACTCATTAGCCCAGGCATTTCTGCTTCAGCCAATTGAATTTCTTTACGTCCCCATTCAGCAAGATTGATGTCTTTTACTTTATATTTTACGTAAGTTGATGTTGATGTACTCATATTTCTTAAATTTGTTTTTATTTTAAACAACTAAAACAAGTTGTTTAATGAATGTGCAAAAGTACAAAATACCTTTTAAATTATAAATGCCTTTATTCAAAACTATAAAACCAAATAAACATACCACCATTTACGTGTGGAAAATTGAAGAATCTTTGAGCAATTTGTCCAAAAACATGCCATTGACGGAAAGAAGCGAAAAAAGGTTGCTTTCCATGAAATCTGAACTTCATCAATGCGGATTTTTAAGTGTGCGACATTTGTTGAAAACAGCAGGATATACGGACTTTGACTTATATTATAACGGGAATGGAAAACCGCATTTAACTGACGACAAACACATTTCCATCACACATTCCTTCACTTTTTCGGCCATTGCAATCAGTGATGCAGCAATTGGAATAGACATTGAAAAAAACAGGGAAAAAATTAAAATCATCCAACATCGATTTGTCAATTTTGAAAGAGGATTCATCCATAAAGATGATGATTATATTGAACAACTTACCGTAATTTGGGGTGCAAAAGAATCTTTGTACAAAATTTATCCATTTGGCGGATTGACCTTTAAAAATGATATTGATATTAACTCATTTCAAATAGCCGATAAAAAAACTACTGGTTATATCAAGGTTGAAGGCTGGAATAAAAATTATGATATTAGGTTTGAACAACTTGGTGGATTTACCTTGGTTTATGCTTTAGACAATTCAGAAAATGATTAAAAACATTTTAAAATTCATCCAAGAAGCAGCCATTAAAAAAGAAAAATTGCTGGCTATCTTATTAGATCCCGATAAAACTGCTTTAGAAGAACTGCCTGAAATTTCTTCAAGAATCAACAATTTAAATGCGAATTTTATTTTTGTAGGCGGAAGTTTTGTTGAAAACGGCATTACCGATTTGTTCGTAAAAACGCTGAAGAAACTCGCAAATTTACCTATTGTTCTTTTTCCGGGAGATTTTTCACAACTCACCAATCATGCAAATGCATTGTTGTTTTTATCATTGCTTTCAGGAAGAAATCCTGAATATTTAATTGAACAACAAATTAAATCGGTTCCTTTTTTAAAAAATTCAACCTTAGAAATTATTCCGACAGGCTATATTTTAATTGATGGAGGAACAAATTCATCTGTATTAAAAATTAGCAACACAATTCCAATTCCCCAAGAAAACATAACATTGGCAGTAAATACCGCAGTTGCAGGAATGTACAAAGGCAAACAACTCATTTATTTAGAAGCGGGCAGCGGTGCTGTTAATCCGGTAAACGGCCAAATTATAGCAAGCGTAAAACAACATATTTCAATTCCACTCATTGTTGGGGGAGGCATAAAAACCAAAAAACAATTAAACGACGCCTATAAAAATGGCGCCGATTTGGTGGTTGTTGGCACTGCTTTTGAAAACACTAACACTTTCAAATTTTAGCCAATGCATGATGTCCTAAACTTTTTCACAGAACCTTATCAATCGGAAAGCACCTTAAATATTTTACTCGAGTTTATTGCTGCCATTTTTGGTGTGTTAAGTGTTTTTTATGCTAAAAAAGAAAATATTCTGGTGTTTCCAACTGGTATTATAAGTACTGTAATTTATGTTTATCTTTTATCCAAATGGAATTTATACGGCGATTTAATAATAAACATTTATTACACTTTAATGAGTGTTTACGGCTGGTATATGTGGAGCAGAATTGTGGATAACAAACAACATCATTTACCAGTTTCAACAACAAACAGCATTGATAAATTAAAAACTTTTGGTATTTTTTTATTCACTTCCATTTTTGTAATTGCCGTTTACCGGCATTTTAATGTGATGCCGAATCATTTGAATTTTACGGGAAGTATTGATTATGCTTTGACTAACTTAACTGCTGGAAATTTAGAAGATTTCAGAAAAATAACACCTTTTTTAGATACTTTTACTACGGGAATCTTTTTTGCCGGAATGTGGTTAATGGCCAATAAAAAAATTGAAAATTGGTTGTTTTGGATTGCAGGCAATGTGGTTTCAATTCCGTTGTATTTTGTTAAAGGATACGGTTTTACAGGAATTCAATACGCCATATTTTTAATTTTGGCTTTTCAAGGATACAATGCATGGAAGAAAAACTTAAACAAACAAACATAAATATTGTAAAAGTGGTGCTTTTTGGACCTGAAAGCTCCGGAAAAACAACACTTTCCAAACTTCTGGCCCGTCATTATAACACGGTTTGGGTTCCTGAATATGCGCGAGATTATTTGCAAAACAAATGGAATAATGAGCGAAAAACCTGCGAAAATTCTGACATGATACCCATTGCTGAGGGACAAATGAAATTAGAAAACGAATTGGCTCAAAAGGCTGATAAAATATTAATTTGCGATACCGATTTACTGGAAACAAAAGTGTATTCTGAAGCATTTTATGGTGGTTTTGTGCATCCGGATCTGCAAAATGCCGCATTACAAAATACTTACGATTTATATCTATTAACCTACATTGACGCACCTTGGAAAAAAGACGATTTAAGAGATCGGCCAGAACAACGCAAAGAAATGTTTGATGCCTTTGAAAATGCCTTAAAAAAGCACCATCGGCCTTATATTTTATTGAAAGGCGAAAAAAAAGAGAGACTTGAAATTGCCATCCGTGAAATTGATAAAATTCTAAAATCGCGGTCAGATTTACACCGATTCTTGGGCAAATAATTCATTAAAAACAAAAAAATGAATACCGAATTGATCATTAAGGAATTGAAGTTTAAAGCAATTCGTAGCAGCGGTGCAGGCGGACAGCATGTGAATAAAGTTTCCTCAAAAATAGAATTGACATTTGATTTACAGAATTCAGAAAGTTTTACTGAGGAAGAAAAAACATTGCTGATTCAAAAACTAAAAAATAAACTTACCAAAGACAATATATTGCTGCTTCAATGCGATGAGCGTCGAAGCCAGCACAAAAATAAAGAAATTGCCATAGATCGATTTCTAAAAATTATTGCCGACGGATTGAAAGTTCAAAAACCACGAAAAGCGACAAAACCAAGTAAATCAAGTATTCATAAACGTTTGGATAAAAAGAAAAAACAAGCCTTCAAAAAAGCATTCAGAAAAAGACCTGAAATTTAAAATTGACCTAATTTCTTTTTGCTCTATTGTTTTAATTATAATAACGCCAACCAATTTTTCAATGCCTGAATGCCCTCAATTATCTTAGGGCAGTCTCTTTCCAAATTAAAGTCTTTTTTTTGAAGAGGATCCTCAAAATCCACATAAGACAATCGAACTGTTAAATGGTTTTCTTCCATTCCAAAGGCAGAACCCGGAAGCAATGCAACACCTGTTTCAGACAAAATCTTATTGCACAACTCATTAGATGTATTAATTCCAAGTTTTCCAAGCCTTTCAACATAATTTGAAAAATCAGGGAATAAGTAAAACCCACCTTCAGGAGGATACAATTTAATGTCAGACTGAACCAATTCAGTATAACAATAATTGCCAACTTCCTCTAATATATGACATTGCCGCTTAGCAAATTCCTGAGCCTTTTCAACATTTCCATAGGCAACTTTAGCCGCCATTTGAATTGGTGTTGCGGCACAGGAATAGGTCTCAGAAGCAATCCCAATGAGGGCCTTTTTAAATTCATCCTCAATTCCTTCGTAAAGCAATGCAACACCAAGTCGCCAACCTCCTGCTCCACACCATTTTGACAAACCGGTTGTTGTAATTGTTTTTTCAGGATAAAAATTCGCAAAAGAATGATGCTCTTGATTATGGGTAAGTAACCCATAAATCTCATCAGAAATCACTAAAATATTTAATTCACGGGCTTTCTTCGCAATTTGCATCACTTCCGCTTTTGTATAGGTAAGTCCGTCTGGATTCCCCGGATAATTTAATATCATTATAGAGACTTCATGTTCCTTTTTAGCATAAGCATGCTCCATTGATTCAGGAGTTACTCTCCACCTTTTGGCAAAAGAAGTTTCAATAGGAATTATGTTATGCCCCGCCAATTTGGCTTGCGGTGCGTAAGAAACCCAAGCAGGCGCAGGAATAAAAACATCTGCTTCCTTAAAACTCAACAGTATGCTGTAAATCAAAATTTTAGACCCAGGTGCTATCATAACATTACCGGCAGCCACTTTCAATCCATTTACTTGAAAATGAAAGTCGGCAATAAGCTGTCTCAATTCCGGGTCTCCCTGGACCGAGCTGTATTCTTTGCGGTGAACATTTGCTTTCAATGCTTCCATAACTTGAACTGGAGGCAAAAATGGAGATTGTCCAAATCCAAATTTGAATATCTTTTTTTGCAGACTCTCAAGATTTTTAGATTGATTATTTATCAGTAAAGTTTGTGACTCCTCTATTTTTCGAAAAATACTCATCGATTTCTTTTAAATTAAATATATAAACTCATATTGGTGATGTAATTTCCGAATGTACAAATACTATTGGTGTAATTATCAAAATTCTGAAAATGATCGCAATATCATCAAAAAGAATGTATCGATCTTTACCAACAGGTCAGGCTTTTCATTTCAACTTTTTTTTCGAAGAAAAACCTCAAAAAACCATTTCAGCAGCAATAATTACACTTCAGCAATATAATTTTAATAATTTACGATTAATTATAAAATAATAATTTTTAAATAAACTAGTTTAAAATTACCAATAATTAAATATATTTGCAGCATCTCAAAAGGGGTGCCTATAACGGCTGAGATCAAACCCATTGAACCTGAACAGGTAATGCTGTTAAGGGAAGTCAAGCGAAAAAATCGCAGGGACATTAAAATAATTATTCATAACATCGATTAATTACCTCTTTTTAAATCGTTTTATTTTAAAAAAAATGAAACAATATTTAAAATTGAAACTTAAAAAAGTGACGTTAGCAGTAACTTTTTTAATCATTGCATTTTCTATCAATGCAAACGCACAAGAACTTTTTACACTCTCTGGAAAAGTAAATGACGGCAGTAGTCCGCTCGCAGATGCAAGTGTTATCATAAAAGGAACTTCTGAAGGGACTACGACAAATTTTGACGGAAATTTTTCCTTTATTTTAAAAAAAGGCACTTATGTTCTAGTTATAAGTGCCATTAGCCAACCTAAAGAAGTGAAAGTTATTCTAAAGGAAAACACTTTTATTGCTATAGATATGTCAGATAGTTTTGTGAATCTTGAAGAAATATTGGTTTCAGCAGTTCGCGTAAAAGCAACATCGCCCGTCACACATAGCAATGTAACAAAAGAAGATTTAGAGAAACGTAATTTGGGACAAGATATTCCAATTCTTCTGAATTATTTGCCTTCTGTAGTTACCACATCCGACGCTGGAGCAGGCGTTGGATACACAGGAATAAGGGTTCGTGGCAGCGATGCAACACGTGTAAACATAACCATCAACGGAATTCCTTATAACGATGCTGAAAGTCAAGGAACTTATTGGGTAAACATGCCCGATTTCACTTCTTCAACAGAAAGTTTGCAGTTACAACGCGGCGTTGGAACTTCAACAAATGGTTCAGGCGCTTTTGGCGCCAGCTTAAACCTGTTGACCGATGCTATTTCAGAAAATCCTTATGGAGAAATAAGCAGTTCTTTCGGTTCCTACAATACTAAAAAACATACGGTGAAATTCAGTACCGGAAAAATTAATGACCATATAGAATTTGCTGGACGTTTATCGAAAATAGATTCAGACGGGTACATTGACCGCGCTTGGTCTGACCTGAAATCCTATTTTTTACAAGCTTCTTATGTTGATGACAATACCCTTCTAAAAGCATTGACTTTTGGCGGTCATGAAAAAACGTATCAGGCCTGGTATGGCGTTACTAAGGATGAAATGGAAACTTTAGGCAGAACCTACAATCCGTATTTCTACGAAAATGAAATTGACAATTACAAGCAAGATCATTATCAATTGCATTGGAATGAAAAATTATCAGAAAACTGGTCCACTAATGTTGGGTTAAATTACACCAAAGGCAGCGGCTATTTTGAGCAGTTTAAGGAAGGTGAAAATTTTGCAGATTATTTATTGACCCCAATTACTCTTGGCGGTGAAACTATTGACCAAACCGATTTAATTAGAAGACGTTGGCTGGACAATGATTTTTATGTAGTTAATGCAAATGCCACTTACAAAAATGATGATGTTGAGTTTATCTTTGGAACCTCCTACAGCAACTATAAAGGAAATCATTTTGGAGAAATTATCTGGGCTGAATTTGCCAGTAATTCAGAGATAAGAGATCATTATTATGAAAGCAACACTAAAAAAAATGATGTCAATATTTTTGGAAAATTGACCTATAATTTGAATGATTCCTGGACACTTTTTACCGATTTACAAGGTAGATTTGTGAAGTTTGACACAGAAGGATTGACATCTGACAGAACTCCAATTAACGTTGATGATAACTATTCATTTTTTAATCCGAAAGCCGGATTGACATTTGAGGCAAATACCAACAACAGTTTCTATTTATCGTATGCAAAAGCAAATAGAGAACCAAATCGCAACGATTTTGAAAATGGCATTTTCACTTCAGAAAAATTAAATGATTTTGAACTGGGCTGGCGTATTAAAAATGAATCTATTAAAATAAACAGCAATATTTATTATATGTTTTATAAAGATCAGCTGGTTTTAACCGGAGCAATTGACGATACCGGATCTCCAATAAGAGCTACCAGCGGAAAAAGTTACCGACTTGGTTTGGAAATTGATGCCCAAATTAAATTCGCCGATAAATTTTCAATTCAGCCGAATATTGCCATCAGCAGCAATAAAAATGTTGATTTTTTAACTTCCTGGAATGGCGAATTGGTTGATTTGGGAAATACCGACATCGCATTTTCTCCAAATTTAATTATTGGAAATTCCTTTGTGTTTCAGCCTAATGACAAAATGCAATTCTCCTTATTATCTAAATATGTTGGAGAACAATATATGGGGAATATTGACAATGCAAACTCAAAACTGGAAAGCTATTTTGTTAACGATTTTAATGTTTCTTATGAAATTAAACCGAAAAAAATAGTTAAATCAATTGTATTAAATGTTTTGGTAAACAATATTTTTAATATAGAATATATATCAAACGGTTATTATTATACCTATGATGATACCTGGTCAAATCCAAATCAAAGCACAACTTTAGATGGTGCCGGTTATTATCCGCAAGCCACAAGAAACTTTTTAGTAGGAGCGACATTTAAATTTTAAACAAATATCAATCATAATCCTTGATCATTTGTAAACGAAAAATCCCGAGGCAATAAATTGCCTTAGGATTTTTCTGTTTAATAAAGTTATTTCCGTTATTCTTCTGAAGTGTTCAAATTTACAAGAACTTCATGAATGCCTTCTATGGCTATAATATCCTATTTTTTAAAAGCAATGCTCCAAATCCCTCTTAATTCACCTTCTAAATATCCTACAGCCTTGTCATTAGGATAAAGCGATTTGATAATTGAATCCGTTTTTACAGTCACAAATTCTTTAACTATTCCGTGACAGACCAAACAATTTGCTTTCACTGTAATCGGCGCATAAAAATGTTTGTTATTATTGCTGTCCATTTCTACAATTGGTGCAATTTCTTTATGTTCTGAAATTAGTTTCTGGTAACTGTCAATAATTTTAGACTCTCTTTCTGAAGGTTTATTTTTTTGATTTCTTAATTTATCAGAAGTTCGTTTTATGGTAACATTATATTTTTCAGACAATTGTTTTGTAAGTGGCAAAGCTTCAACATTACAAAAGGGGATTGCTTTAGCAGCGCCTCCCGTTTTCATTTGTTCTGTCAATTTTTCGCTTAAAGCATTAAATGAAGCTTGAACAATTTCCTTTCCTTTATCAGAATATTCTTGCTTTTCTTCAGGAGTCAAAGAATGATTACATGATATAAATCCTGTAAAAATCAGAAATATGAAGAAATTTTTCATGGTAATTATTTTATGACCTCATTGTTGTTTTTTACCCAATTTAGGATTCCACCTTCCAAATCATATATTTGTTTAAATCCCGAATCTGATATTTTTTTCGAAGCCTGACCTGATCTATTTCCTGATTTGCAATAAATAAATACTGGCTCATCTTTTTTGTATTTAGAAATTTGTTCTAAAAAAGTAGCATCAAAAAAGTTAATATTTACAGCACCTTCAATATGGCCTTCACTAAATTCCTGAGGTGTTCTTACATCAATAATTGTATTATTTACTGCCTTTTCTTTAAATTCAGTTGGTGAAATAACGCTTATTGAATCAGTTTGTGATTGTGATTTGGTATTGCAGCTTATGCCTAAAACAGCCACAAATAATAAAATAGTAAGTTTTAATGTAGTTTTCATGTGTTCTTGATTTTTTTTTAAAAGTAAATTTACAAATAAATATTTGCAGTAACCAAAGTTACCTTATATAATAAAAATGGGAAGTAAAAAACTTCCCATTCATATTTATAGTTAAAAAAATATTTACAATAAAGTTGTTGGGCAAACATACTCCGTAAGTTTAGCGCCAGTATCTTTAATATCCTTAAATCCACCCCTTACATCTGTTACGTTTTTAACACCATTTGCCTGAAAAATTGAAGCGGCAATAAGTGAACGATATCCACTGGCACAATGTAAAAAGTATTCTTTATCAGGTTTTATTTCCGCAAAACTTGAATGAATAAAATCTAAAGGATAATTTTCAACCCCCACAACATGCTCTGAAAGATATTCAGATTCTTTTCGAACATCAAGTGCCACTTCAATGCTTCCTTCCTCTAATTTATTGGCAAATTGAGTTGCAGATACAGAGCCAATTTTATCAACTTTAAATCCAGCTGCCAGCCAAGCATGAATTCCACCACGTAAATATCCGAGGATATTATCATAGCCAACACGCGAAAACCGAGTTACAACTTCGTGTTCTCTTCCACCTTCTGCAATAAAAATTATTTTCTGATTTATATTTTTAATTAAACTTCCTACCCAAGGCGCAAAATTTCCGTCAACACCTATATACCATGCTCCCGGAACGGTTCCTTCTTCCGCATAATCATCTTTGGAGCGTGTATCTACCACTAAAATATCTCCGCGTTCACTCATTTCCTTAAAAGTAGCTGCATCAATTGGTCTGGTTCCTTTTGCTAAAACCTCATCAATACTTATATTTATTCCTTTATTCATACGAACATTGTTCCCAAAGTATTGTGGGGGTGGTTTTAAACCTGTGGTAACTTCAACAATAAATTCTTCTTTTGTCATATCCGCTCTAAGCGCATAATTTGTTTTCTTTTGATTTCCTAAAGTGTCAAAAGTTTCTGAACTCATGTTTTTACCACACGCGGATCCTGCTCCATGATTGGGATATACAATGATATCATCAGGAAGCGTCATTATTTTATTTCGCAAAGAGTCGAATAAATGTCCTGCTAAATCTTCTTGTGTTAATTTTCCTGATTTAACTGCTAAATCCGGTCGACCAACATCTCCAATAAATAAACAATCTCCAGTACATACATAGGGCGTATTGCCTTTTTCATCTGTAATTAAATATGAAGAAGATTCCATTGTGTGACCTGGTGTGTGTAACAATGTGATTTTTCCATTACCTAATTTAAATTCTTCGCCATCTTTTCCTTGATGAATTTCATATTGAGGGTCGGCATTTGGTCCAAAAACAATAGTTGCACCTGTTTTTTTAGCTAAATCTACCTGACCAGATACAAAATCGGCATGAAAATGAGTTAAAAATATATATTTTATTTTAGCGCCGTCGGCTTTCGCCATTTCAATATACGGTTCCGTTTCTCTTAAAGGATCAATTATGGCAGCTTCTCCATTCGACTCAATATAATAGGCCATTTCCGCCAAACAGCTTGTAAATAATTGTTCTACTTTCATATTGTTCTATTTTTTTGTTTAAATTCGGTCATATGTAATTCGCATTTTTTCATCGGTGTTTGAATCGTGTTCCGTAATGCTCATTTCATAATCGATTGATTTTTATTTAATTAAAATTACTTCTTGTTTTTCAAAATTACAAGATGCATCATATTTGTTTTGTAATCTTGGTCACTTAATAGAAAATATTCTCAAAAAATTAACTATTTGTCTGTTTTAAATAATCAAAATATTTTTTCCCTGCCGCTTTATTTTTTTCACCCTCTTCAAAAGCATCTACCGCTTCCTGAATACTCAAAAAGCAGTTTTGGTAACTTATTTTTTTCATGATGCCGCTTTTTTCCAACACATCCCTAACTGGCCCTTTCATTCCGGTAAAAGCAATGTCTATATTCATGCTTTTGTATTTGGCAATAACATCACTTAACATATAAACACCAGAGCTGTCTATACTGTTTATACTTTCTCCATCAATAATTAACAATTTTAATTTACCTCCCTTTTCTTTAACTGAGTCTTCCAATTTATCCTTAAAATATTGAACATTTGCAAAGAATAACTGGGCATCAAATCTTACAATTAAAATATCTTCTGAAGTGATTAGAAGTCCCTCAAATCTTTTTATATTCCTATAAAAGTGGGTATCAGGAATTCGCCCCAAAATTGCAATGTGAGGTTTGGCGCTTGTATAAATTAACATGCCTAGGGACAATATAACTCCTATAAAAATACCCTCTTTTATGCCAACAGTGGCTGTAATTAATAGTGTAATATTTAAAATAACCAATTCTCTTTTAGAATACTTAAGCAATTGCTTTGGAACTGTAAAATCCAATAAACCAAAAACCGCAACTATAATGATTGCACCCAACACAGCCTCGGGTAAATAGTAAAAAACAGGTGTAAAAAACAGCAAAGTTAGTCCTACTACTGTACCAGAAATTATGGCCGCCAAAGGTGTTTTGGCTCCTGTCTGATCGTTTACAGCAGTTCTTGAAAACCCCCCTGTTGCAGGATATGTTTGAAAAAAGGAACCCACAATATTACCCATTCCCAGCGCAATTAACTCTTGATTGGGAATCACTTTATAATCATTATGCTTTAATTCAACAGCTTTAGCTACTGAGATTGCCTCTAAAAAAGCAATGAAGGACAGGGTTAGTGCGATTGGAAATAAATCAATAAGTGTTTTCATTTCGAATTCAGGAATTATGAAATTTGGCAATCCTTCAGGAATATCACCAACTATTTTAACACCAATTTGTTCCAAATTAAAAATTTTAACCGCTAAAATTCCTAAAACAACGACCACTAAGGCAGCTGGGATTTTTTTTGAAAATTGTTTAAAATAAACTAAAACCATTATTGAAATTAAGCCAATTGCCAATGTGATTAAATTGGTGTCTTTTATATGCTTAAATGCTTCAAACAAAATACCGTGTATTTTATGCTGCTGAATATTAAACCCTAACAGATGTTTCAATTGACTTAAAGCAATAATTAAAGCTGCTGCAGACGTAAAACCACTAATTACGGGCCTTGATAAAAAATTAACCAAAAATCCCAATTTAAAAAACCCAAACAAAACTTGTAAAACGCCCATCATAAAAGCCAGAAGAATTGCAAATTCAATAAAATGTTCTGTGCCTATTTCTGCCAATGTCGCTACTCCTGAAGCCACAATAAGGGAATCCATAGCCACAGGCCCAACAGACAACTGACGGGAAGTTCCAAAAATAGCATAAACAATTTGTGGAATCATCGCAGTATACAATCCGTAAATTGGCGGTAATCCTGCGATCATTGCATAAGCAATTCCTTGGGGTATCAGCATAATTCCAACAGCTAACCCAGCGCCCAAATCATTTTTAAAAAATTCCCTTTTATAGTTTGGCAACCAATCTAAAATTGGAATAAATTTTTTAATATTCATTCTAAAACACTCTATTTACACTCGTTAAATAATTTAATGTCGCAATTTTCGCAAATAGCTATATCAACCTTTTTATAAATTGTTGAAAGGGCCGTATGTTTATCGTTAAAAAAGTTATCCGCTCCAATCATATCTATAAATCCACCTTTTATGAGCACTTCCTGACTAACTAATTTTAAACCTACAAAATAAATACCGCCACCTCTTTCCTGCCATTTTAAAACCTCATGAGTCAGCCATTCTGCACCTGCCAAATCAATAAAATTAATTCCATTCGCAATAATTAACAGATGCTTATTATCAATTTCCTCATACAAATTGGCAAAATAATTGGAGATGCCATCAACAGCGCCAAAATATATGGAGCCATCAATTCTAATCATTTTTAGCTGAGGACATTCCTGCGCCGTTTCATCTCTTATAATATTTACAAATTTCTCCTTGGCATTTTTTCCAAAAACAGCAATATTTGGTTTAGAAGTTCTTTCTAAATAGAAAAATAAAGAAATTAATATTCCTAAAAACAAGGCGATTTCCAATTCTAAGAATAAGGTTCCCAATAAAGTGACCATTAAAACTAAAAATTCACGCTTACTGGTTTTTATTATTTGTTTTATGTGCTTAACGTCAATTAAATTATATCCTACTAAAAGTATGATTCCTCCCATAGCCGCTTTTGGTAAAAAAGACGCATACTTTGCAAAAAATAAAACCACAATCGTTAACCCAATCGCTGAGATTATAGCAGAAAATGGTGTTTTGGCCCCAGCCTGGTAATTTACGCCAGATCGTGTAAATGAGCCTGAACTTACATAAGATGAGAAAAAACTGGAAATAACATTAGATAAACCTTGCCCGATAAATTCCTGATTATTATTTAATTTCTGATGAGAATGCAATGCCACAGCTCTTGCTATGGAAACGGCTTCAACCAAACCCAGCAGGGCTAATGTTATGGCTCCAGATGTTAATAAACGCATGTCCTCAAAATTAAAATTTGGAATTTTAAATGGCGGTAAGTGAGAAGGAATATTTCCAACACTTTCAATTCCATGCAGTTCACCTCCCAAAAAGAAAGCCAAGAAACTTCCTAAAACCATAGCGATTAACATATATAATCTAGCTATATATTTAATAAATCGCCTGATTAAAAGTGCTATTAAAAGCGTACCGAGAGCAACCCCCAAAACATAAAAATTTGTTTCTGTGATATGTAAAATTATATAGTTGATGATTTCATAAAAAGTACTTCCCCCTGGAACATTTATGCCAAATACATGTTTCAATTGTTTAAAAGCAATTAAAATTCCGGCCCCAGCAGCAAAACCAATTACCACAGAGTTTGACACAAAATTCACCAGCTTACCCATTTTGGCAAGCCCCATAAATAATTTAATAATTCCGGTCATAAAAGATAAGAGAATTGCTAAAGAAATAAATGCCTCTAAATCAGTTTCAGGACTTGCAAATTTACTTATAACTGCAAAAACCACGATGGAACCTGTAGTTGTTGGACCGGAAATTAAATGATAGGATGAACCAAATAAAGCTGCAATAATTGGTGTTATCATGGCCGTATAAAAACCATAAATTGGCGGTAACCCGGCAATCATGGCGAAAGCTACAGCTTGCGGAATTACAATAACAGTTCCTGTAATCCCCGCTATTAAATCATCTTTCCAAGAGTTTTTTACTAAAGGCAGCCAAACTAAAAAGGGAAATATTTTTTTTAAACTCATAGCACAATAAGTTTCAATTATTTGTTACAACAAAAGTAATGGGAACTATTTTTAGTTTTGTGATTCACATCACAAATAATGCTAAAATAGTCCCCCTTGGATGTTTCCTTTAATTCTCCCTAAATGTTTGTAAGCAAGCTCCGTCACTTCTCTTCCGCGAGGAGTTCTCATAATAAAACCTTCCTGAATCAAAAATGGTTCATAAACTTCTTCAATGGTTTCTGTATTTTCACCAACAGCGGTTGCTATAGTGCTTATGCCTACTGGACCTCCTTTGAATTTATCAATGATCGTGGAAAGAATTTTATTGTCCATTTCGTCTAAACCATGAGCGTCAACATTTAATGCGTTTAGCGCATATCTGGCAATTTCGATACTTATTTTTCCGTTTCCTTTAATTTGGGCGAAATCCCTGACTCTTCTCAAGAGTGCATTGGCAATTCGCGGTGTACCCCTGCTTCTTCCTGCTATTTCTATAGCAGATTCCATAGAAATTTGAACTTTTAAAATAGTTGCACTTCGTTGCACAATGGTTGTCAATAATTCAGTATTATAATATTGCAAACGGCTGCTAATTCCAAAACGCGCTCTCATTGGTGCTGTTAGCAAACCGGAACGTGTGGTTGCCCCAATTAAGGTGAAAGGCTCTAAATCTATTTGAACCGTGCGGGCATTTGGCCCAGATTCGATCATGATATCAATACGATAATCTTCCATCGCTGAATATAAATATTCTTCCACAATTGGACTTAATCGATGAATTTCATCAATAAATAATACGTCTCGTTCACTTAAATTGGTAAGCAATCCTGCCAAATCTCCTGGCTTATCCAATACCGGGCCTGAAGTAATTTTAAGGCCAACATTTAATTCGTTTGCTAAAATATGCGCCAAAGTTGTTTTACCAAGTCCGGGAGGACCATGAAATAGCGTATGGTCCAAAGCTTCGTTTCTTAAATTGGCTGCTTCTACAAAAACTTTCAGATTGTCTATAACCTGTTCCTGACCCGTAAAATCATCAAATGTTAAGGGACGTAACTTTTTTTCTACGTCTAAATCTTCAGGAGAAGAAAGGTTTTTATCCGGATTCAAGTTTTCGTTCATAAAAACAAAGATAACGAAGTAAAATAATTAATAATTGATAATTGATAATTAATAGTTGGTGATAGGGTATTGTTTATTCAAAAACAAAAATTCTCAGCAACATCTTCCTTGTAAGCATGTTTGCTGAGAATTTTCAGAAAAAATATTTTAGTTTAACAGAAAAAAATTAAGATTCCTCTTCTCCTTCATATAAAGGCGTAATTTGGGAAACATAATCTTCCGGCATCCCGGGTTTGCTGTAATCATAAGGCCAACGATGAACTGCAGGGATTTCTCCAGGCCAGTTTCCATGTATATGTTCAACAGGCGTAGTCCATTCCAAAGTATTCGATTTCCAAGGGTTTTGTGTGGCCTTCTTACCTTTATATATGCTAATAAAGAAGTTTGCCAAGAAAATGATTTGTGCGGCTCCCCCTAAAATAGCGAACATCGTAATTACAATATTTACGTCGGCCACATCATCAAATAAAGGAAATGCAGTATTGGCATAATACCTACGCGGCAATCCTGCCAACCCAACAAAATGCATCGGGAAAAATACGCCATAAGCGGCAATCGCCGTAATCCAGAAATGCCAGTATCCCAATGCTTTATTCATCATTCTTCCATACATTTTAGGAAACCAATGGTAAACACCGGCAAACATTCCATAAATTGCAGATACACCCATTACCAAATGAAAGTGGGCAACCACAAAATACGTATCGTGAACATTAATATCCAAAGCACTGTCCCCAAGAACAATTCCTGTTAACCCTCCTGAAATAAACGTAGAAACAAATCCTATGGAAAAAAGCATCGCGGGATTCATTTGAAGGTTACCTTTCCACAAAGTTGTAATCCAGTTAAAAGCTTTTACTGCAGAAGGAATTGCAATTAATAAGGTGGTAAATGTAAATACAGAACCTAAAAACGGATTCATTCCTGAAACGAACATATGATGTCCCCAAACAACGGTAGATAAAAATGCAATGGCTATAATTGACCCAATCATTGCTCTATACCCAAAAATAGGTTTACGCGAATTGGTGGCTATAATTTCAGAAACAATACCCATAGCAGGTAATATTACAATATAAACTTCAGGATGTCCCAAAAACCAAAATAAATGCTCAAACAATACCGGAGAACCGCCTTGGTAATGCAATACTTCCCCTTGAATAAATATATCTGATAAATAAAATGAGGTACCAAAACTTCTATCGAAAATCAATAACAATGCTGCAGACAATAATACAGGAAATGATACCACCCCAATAATAGCTGTTACAAAAAACGCCCAAATAGTTAAAGGCAATCTTGTCATTTTCATTCCCAAAGTTCTTAAATTAAGAACGGTAACAATGTAATTTAAGGCACCCATTAAAGACGAAGCTATAAATATTGCCATAGAAATCAGCCAAAGCGTCATTCCCAATCCTGAACCTGGAATGGCCTGTGGCAATGCACTTAATGGCGGATAGATTGTCCAACCTGCGGATGCCGGTCCTGCTTCAACAAAAAGTGAAAAAACCATAATTACACTTGACAAAAAGAACAACCAATATGATACCATATTTAGAAATCCAGAAGCCATGTCACGTGCCCCAATTTGCAATGGAATTAATAAATTACTAAATGTTCCGCTTAAGCCAGCCGTTAACACGAAGAATACCATAATAGTTCCATGAATGGTCACTATTGCCAAGTAAATATCGGGCGACATAACGCCCCCGTCCTGATGGCGGCCTAAAAACGCTTCAATTAAACTAAAAGAAGTATCGGGCCAAGCAATTTGCAATCGAAACATCATTGACATAAATACGCCAATAACGCCCATAAATATTCCAGTAACTAAATACTGTTTTGAAATCATTTTATGATCAGTACTAAAAACGTATTTTGTAATAAATGTTTCTTTGTGATGGTGATCTGACATATTTATATATTTTTTAGTAGTCTAGTAGTTAATTTTCTTTTATAACCTCAGCTATTGTTTTTTGACTGCTTAACCAACTGTTAAATTCAGCTTCCTCCTGAACAATAATCTTCATTTGCATATTGTAATGTGAAGCACCGCAAATTTTGTTGCAAAGCAATAAAAAATCAAATTCGTAAGGATCTTCTCCTTTTTCAGCCCTTATTTTATTGATTCCGTTTACTTTAGCAACCGTTTTTTCATTTACTCTCATTTCTTCAGTGGTCATATTTGGAGTGAAGGAAAATTGGGTAACCATTCCCGGTACACAGTTCATTTGCGCTCTAAAATGGGGCATAAATGCAGAGTGCAAAACATCTTGCGAACGAAATTTAAAAATAATTTGTCGTCCCTTTGGCAAATGCAATTCTCGGGTTGGAATATCATCTAACGAATTTAGATCGGTCATATCAACGCCCATTGTATTGATTCCTTTTATATTGCGCACATTCGCTTTTCCCAATTCATTATCAACTCCGGCATAGCGTGCTTCCCATTGAAATTGTTTAGCATACAATTCAATAATCAACGGGTTTTCTGCATCTGAAGCGTCCATCACATCATTCCAAACTGAGAGTCCGTAAAGCACCAAACCAGCAAGAACAACAGCCGGAACAATAGTCCAAATCATTTCCAATTTATGGCTATCTGCATAAAACAAAGCTTTTCTCCCTTCTGTCCCTCTGTACTTAAAAGCAAAATAGAACAGTAAAAATTGTGTCACCGCCTGTACAAATAAAATAAGCAGCATAGTCACTATGTACAATTTATCAATGCGGACACCTTCAGCTGAAGCAGATTCGGGCAATAGAATTACAGAGTATTTCCAAAAAGAAAATATCATTAACCCATAAAAGAAAACTCCAAAAGCTACAAATAAAATTCCTTGAGTGTTGTTGTCCTTCTCAGTGGCTATTGCGCCTTTTAAATTAAAAATACTTGTTATTTGCCATATGGCAACGCCGATTATAAAGGCAAGTAAAATATAAAGTAATGCTGTCATATTTTTTTAGCTAGTAGTTATAGTGTTGTCAAATATAAAAAAAATGCTGAATATTTAACCTTCAGGACTCTTTTCAATGTGTGTTTTTTTTTATATTTTAATAGTGAAAATGTTCACTTTCTGTTATAAAAGGATTTCCCTTAGCATTTAATGGTGATTTTGAAAGCGCATTAAATACTACATAAATAAACAAGCCCAAAAAGAATAGAATTGAACTAATTTCAGGAATACCAATTTGCCAATGATCGCCTACTGTAGCAGGGGATATCATTACAAATATATCAACATAATGGCCCAATAAAATAATGATCCCTGTACTTATTATAAACCAAGGAATTCGCTTAAAATCGCTATTCATTAGTACCAGTAGCGGGAAAACAAAGTTGGGAATTAGCATCCCTATAAATAATAATTGATATGGACCTAAAAGCCTCGGCGCAAAATAAGCCGTTTCCTCAGGCATATTTGCATACCAAATTAACATAAATTGAGAGAACCATAAATAAGTCCAAAAAACGCTGAAACCAAACATAAGCTTGGCCAAATCATGAAAATGGCTATTATTCACTTTTGGTAAAAACCCCTTCGATTTTAAATAAATAGTGACCATAGCAATTACAGTAATTGAAGACACAAATAAGGTTGAAAATACGTACCAGCCAAATAAAGTGCTTAACCAATGCGGTGTTAACGACATAATCCAATCCCAAGCCATCATAGATTCAGACACAACAAAAAATAGCAAGAAAAATATGGATGCTTTAAAATTTTTCTTATAATGTGTTAAATCAACTCCTGAATCTTGGGCCAAAGAATTTTTTACGGCAAAATAGCGATAGATATTCCACCCAAGTAAATAGATAAAAGTTCTAATCATCCAAAAAGGAACATTTAACCACCAGCTTTTACCTACTAAAATTTCATCATAAAGTTCACTTTGAGGATTGTAAAAATCCGGGTTCATCCAAACATAAAAATAATGACCATTTGCGACTGTAATGATTAAAAATGCCAATATAAACAATGATCCAGGCAATAAATACGCTGTTATTCCTTCCATAACCCTAAAAAGCACAATAGACCATCCTGCTTGAGAGGCGTATTGAATTGCATAAAAAACTAGTGTCCCCAATGCAATCATAAAAAAGAAAAACATGGCAATAAAAACTGCTGCATAAGGCCGATTTTGTAAAGCATGTAATTGGTGTGTAAGGTGTTCTGATTCTGTACCCTCACTTACTCCAGTATTGTTTTCGGCAGCATGATTTGCATTTTGTTCAATTTCGTTAGCAGCATTGGCTTCATTGTGCCCATGATTTTGTTGCTCCGTTAATTGCTTCACATCTTCAATAGAATTAGGAACCGTTAAAAAGCCGTAAGCAATGCCCAAAGCCCCTAAAATCATAAAAACGATTGCACTTATCTTTAATTTTTTTGAAAAACTATACATATCTTTAATATCTATCTAATTATTGGATGTGTTTTGTGGCAACAAATCTGTTCTTAGTTTTTGCACATACTGAACAATTTCCCAACGTTCGTTGTCTTTTAATTGAGAAGCATGAGATCCCATCATATTTCTTCCATACATAATTACATGGTAAATACTGCCTTCGGTTATTTCTCTATCTTTATAGTTAGGAATCCCCAGGACTTTATCACGTTGCACTAAAACTCCTTGTCCATCACCTTTATCACCATGACAAACAGTACAATTAATGGTATACAAAGCTTTTCCTTTTTCCAAGTTCCCCTCGTTAACTTCTAAAGGAGACATTACTGTTTCTTTAGCTAATAAGTAACCCTCTTCGGTATTAGGAATTTCATAAGGTACTTCTCCTCTAAAAATAGTTCCTGCAACAGGTAATTGAGCTTCTAGCCCATTTTTAAAATTAGGATTTTCAGCATACGTTTCATAACCAACAGAAGTATACATATCTGTAGCAGCCATAAAACGAACATTTGGTTTACGCATAACGCCATCGCTACAAGAACTCAAACTTATCCCTATTAAAGTTACAGCTACTATGTTAAATATATGTTTCATATTCTTTATGCTTTTATTTTGATTTCTTTAGCACCTGCTTTTTTCAGTAAGTCTTCTAAAGCATTTACATCGTCAGACACCGCTATTTCGATCATAAAGTGATCGTCGGTAGTTCTTGGGTCAGGATTTTCGGCGTTTTTAAAAGGCCATAATTTACTGCGCATATAAAAGGTAATTACCATTAAATGGGCGGCAAAAAACACTGTTAACTCAAACATAATCGGAACGAAAGCCGGCATATTTTCAGCAAAACTAAAACTAGGCTTACCGCCTATATTTTGCGGCCAATCGGCAATCATCATATAATTCATCATCCAAACAGCAAAAGAGAAACCAATAACACCATAAATAAAAGCCGTAATAGCAATTCGTGTATTTGGCAAACCTACTGCTTTTTCAAGCCCGTGGACGGGGAAAGGTGTAAATATTTCTTCAATATGATACTCAGCGGCCCTTAAGTCTTTTACAGCGCTTAAAAGCACGTCGTCGTCATCGAAAATAGCTTGTAACGTTTTATTACTCATGATTATTTTCTCTTAATTTTTTATAATTTTCTCCAGATGATTTCAAAATACTCTTTAACTCTGCCTGTGCTATTACAGGAAATGTTCTGGCGTATAACAAAAATAAAACGAAGAAAAACCCAATTGTTCCAATAAAAATACCAACATCAACAAAAGTTGGTGAAAACATCGTCCAAGATGAAGGCAAATGTCCGCGACTTAAACCAATTACAATAATGTCAAATCGTTCAAACCACATTCCTATATTTATAACAATAGAAATAAAGAATGACCATACATAATTAGTTCTTAATTTTTTAAACCACAATGATTGCGGAATAATGAAATTACAAATTATCAATGCCCAAAAAGCCCACCAATATGGTCCTGTAGCGGCACCAATTGATAAATAGATATAATCCTCATAACTACTTCCTGAGTACCATGCCAGAAAAAACTCTGTTATGTAGGCTACTGAAACAATACCTCCTGTTAAAAGGATTACTTTATTCATATTTTCGATATGAACTCTGGTTATGTACGCCTCCAAATTTGAAACCTTTCGCATAATTATCAATAGTGTTTGCACCATCGCGAATCCTGAAAATATTGCCCCTGCAACAAAGTAAGGAGGGAAAATAGTACTATGCCATCCGGGAATAACCGATGTCGCAAAATCCATAGATACAATTGTATGAACAGACAATACTAATGGTGTAGCCAAACCTGCCAACACCAATGAAACTTCTTCAAAACGTTGCCAATCTTTTAATCTGCCCGACCATCCAAAACTTAATAAACCATAAATTTTCTTCTGAAAAGGTTTTACCGCCCTATCTCTCAGCATTGCAAAATCAGGCAACAATCCAGTATACCAAAACACCAACGATACAGAAAGATACGTTGAAATGGCAAAAACATCCCACAACAATGGTGAGTTAAAGTTAACCCATAACGAACCCAATGCATTTGGCAATGGCAATACATAAAATGCATTCCAAACTCTACCCATATGAATAATAGGGAATAAGCCCGCTTGAAAAACGGCAAATATTGTCATTGCCTCAGCCGAACGATTAATTCCCATTCTCCATTTTTGTCTGAATAATAACAAAACGGCAGAGATTAAAGTACCGGCGTGACCAATACCTACCCACCAAACGAAATTTGTAATATCCCAAGCCCAGTTAACCCTGTTGTTTAATCCCCAAACACCAATTCCTGTTCCTATTGTATAAAGAATACATCCTATTCCAAATAAAAAGGCTACTAGTGCTATTGTAAATGCAATCCACCATTTTTTGTTGGCTTTACCTTCAACAGGTGCTGCCACATCAACAGTAATATCGTGATAACTTTTGTTACCATTTATTAATGGTTCTCTTATAGACGCTTCGTAATGAGACATAATATATTATAAATCTTAATTATAGTTATGATTCTTCAGTATTTCTAACTTTAAGGTGATACATCACATTTGGTTTTGTACCAATTTCTGCTAAAAGATGATAAGTTCTGTCGTCATTTATTAAATGCGCAACCTCACTTTTCTTGTCATTTACATCGCCAAACACCATTGATCCGGTTGGACAAGCACTTGAACATGCTGTTTGAAATTCTTCATCTTCAACAGGGCGCCCTTCTTTTTTGGCGGTTAAGATACTCAATTGGGTTTTTTGTATACACATAGAGCATTTTTCCATAACCCCTCTTGAACGCACAGTAACATCAGGATTCAAAACCATTCTTCCTAAATCATTGTTCATGTTAAAGTCGAATTCGTTATTTTCCGGATATTTAAACCAGTTAAATCTACGTACTTTATATGGACAGTTATTTGCACAATATCTTGTTCCAATGCAACGATTGTATGCCATCTGATTTTGTCCCTGACGACCATGTGAAGTTGCTGCCACAGGACAAACTGTTTCACAAGGTGCATGATTACAATGTTGACACATTACAGGTTGAAAAGCTACTTTAGGATTTTCAGAAGGAATCGTCATCGTATTAAACATTTCACCAGTTCCAAAAATATCTTCTTCTTTTGCCTTTTCATTGGTCATATCAGAGGTGTAATACCTATCTATACGCAACCAATGCATATCTCTGCTTACTCGAATTTCATGTTTACCAACTACCGGCACATTATTTTCAGCATGGCAAGCTACAATACAAGCAGCGCAGCCAGTACAAGTCGCTAAATCTATTGACAAATTAAAATGAGGCCCAATGGTATCATCAAACTTCTCCCATAAATCTACGCGTTCTGCTGCTACCTCTTCATGATTTAGAGAAAATTTATGTGTTTCATTCCATTCTTCTTTTGGCTTATTGATATAATCTTCTAGGATTGTTTCTTTAATAATTTCATCACGACCCATTATGGTGTGTTGCAATTGAACACAAGCAAATTCATGAATATTTGCCGTTTTTTCGATTTCAACTGTTTGGAAATTACTAAAATTATGCATGAAAGCAAAAGCGTTTACACCCGTCATCATTTCATTTTTCATTCCTGCTGTTCTTCCATAACCAACTGCCAAACCAATAGATCCATTTGCCTGACCTGGCTGAATAAGAACGGGTACATTTTCTAATGTTACGCCATTAGATTTAAGCGTTACAACACTTCCGTTTAAAGCACCATCGCTTACATTCCAGTTCTCTAAACCCAGCTTATTTGCGTCGGCAGCTGAAATGGTCATATAATTGTCCCAAGTAGTTCTTGTAATAGGGTCCGGTAATTCTTGTAACCAAGGATTATTGGCTTGTTTCCCATCACCTAAACTAGTTTTTGCATAAAGATTTAATTCAAAATCTGCAGGTTTTGTTTGCGTCAATAATGCCGATGCCGATGTTGTTAAATCTACCTCATTCTTTACTAAAGAAATTTCAGTATTGTTTTTATAAATACCATCATGCAATGCTTTATTCCAAGAACCGCCATTTAAGATAGAAGCCGACCAATTGTCTTTTATAAATTGATAATAGGTTTTATTTTCACCCATCCAAATTAGCATACTGTCTTCAAACTGACGTGTGTCAAATAATTGTTTTATGGTAGGTTGCATTAAGCTATATTCTCCTGCCTGAAACTGGGCATCACCCCAAGATTCTAAATAATGAGGAGTGGTCGCTACCAATTGCGATTGCAATGCGGTCTCGTCATTTGACATCGTGCAATTTACAGATAATTTAACCTTTTTTAATGCTTCATTAAATGCATCCGCATTCGCCAAAGAATAAGAAGGGTTGCTATTGTAAATAAATAATGCGCCAACGTTTCCAGCTGCCATTTCAGCAACTAAATTGGTAACATCAGTATCATTCCCAGCTTTTACAAATCGTGGTGTTGTGATATCATACACTTCAGATTTCAAAAATTCATTTAAAGCGTTGGCAATCAATTGCGCATTTTTATCTTGAATACCTGTTACAACAACAGCTTTACTGCCTGCTTGTTTTAGAAGATCTGCTGTTTTTTTGATAGCTGTATCGGCTAAAGTCTTTTTTGAAGGAAGATTATTTCCTGTTACAGCATTGTATAAATTAATAAGTGCATAAACTTGTTCAGAAGGTTTTATTGGAAACCTATTGTCTGCATTTGCACCTGTTAATGATAAGTTCGATTCAAATTGAAGATGTTTAGACATTTTGCCATTTACAGGAACCCTGCTTTTCGCATAATTTGCGCTGTATTGGCCACCTTGCCAGTCACCCAGAAAATCGGCTCCAATAGATACTATTACTGCTGCTTTATCAAATTTATAAGATGGCAGCGCTCTTAAACCATACATTGTTTCAAAAGCATCTAACGCCGCACTTTCTGTTAATGCATCATAAACAACATGAGAAACATTTCCATATAATTGTGAGAAGTTTTCGATTACTTTTTTAGTGGAAGGACTCGCTGTTGTTCCAGTTAAAATAATAATTTTCTCATTCGTATTTTTTAGAGATTCTAAAGTATCAATTACCTTTTTATCTAAATCTGACCAAATTATTGCTTCACCATTAGACAATGGCTCTCGTAATCTATTATTGTCATATAACGACAATACAGATGCCTGAACTCTTGCTGATGTTGCACCCCAATTTTCAGCCATTTTATTTGGCTCAATTTTAATTGGTCGTCCATCTCTAACTTTTACCAATATATTTGCAATATCAGAACCATCTGAAATTAAAGAAGCGTAATAATTTGCTACCCCAGGAATAATATTATCAGGTTTAACCACATAAGGAATCGACTTTACCACAGGACCTTCGCAAGAAGCTAAAGTTACTGCCGCTGTTGTAAATCCAACATATTTAAGGAAATCGCGTCGTGTTGTTGCCGATTGGGATAAATTTTCTTTATCACCTAAAAACTCATAGGTAGGTAATTCTTCTACAAATTCTTTTTGCATTAAGCTTTCAACAATAGGACTATCGGATTTGAGTTCTTCAACGCTTCTCCAGTATTTCTTATTTGATGCCATTGTTTATGTTCGTATTATCTAAATTTTTATTAATAGTGACATTTACCACATTCTTGCCCACCCATTTGAGCCACAGTAACTTTTTCTATACCGTATTTTTTCGATAATTGGTCGTGAATATTTTTGTAATACCCATTATTTTTCATGTCAACTTCCGTTGTTTTGTGACATTCAATACACCAGCCCATCGTTAATTTAGAAAATTGTTTTGCCTCAACCATTGTTTCAACAGGACCGTGACATTTTTGGCAGTTGATGCCGCCAACAGTTACGTGTTGTGAATGATTAAAATAAGCGAAATCTGCTAAATTATGAATACGGACCCACTCAATCGGCTTTTGTTCAAAACCTTCAATGTATTTTACATTTTCTTTATCCCAGCCAACTGCGTCATATATTTTTTGAATTTCCTTATCTAAATCTTCTTTTGTGTAATTCCCAAATAATTCTCCTTTATATTCTGAAATAGATTTGTGGCAATTCATACAAACGTTTACAGACGGTATGCCCGAAGTTTTACTGTTTTTTGCTGAAGAATGACAATACTGACAATCAATTTTATTATCACCTGAATGAACTGCGTGAGAAAATACAATTGGTTGAATTGGCTGATATCCAGTATCTACACCAACTTGCATAAAATAGCCAAATACCAAGTATGCGCCGCCTAACAAAACAAATATGAGTGCCAAGAAACGTAAGAAAGGACTAAAAAACATCGCTTTTAGTATACTTTCTTCTACTTCATCAGTAGCTAAACCTTTTTTATTTGTGGTAGCCGCAACAATAAATATCAATAATAAAAATACTAAAATTGTCACTCCAAGCATTGGTAAAACACCAAAACCTGGTTTATTGAACATTTCTTCATCTTTTGTTGAAGTTGTTGTTGCAACCGCTTGTTGAACATCGCCCACAGCCAAGTATTTTAGTAAGTCATCTAAATCCTGATCTGAAAGTTGAGGAAAAGGAGTCATGGCAATTGGAGAATATTCAGATGCCGTTTTTGCCAATTTATCACCTGACGCAACTAAAGCCGCATTGTCTTTTATCCATAATTTTAACCAAGCAGCGTCATATTTGTCTTCAATATGCAAAAGTGGCGGACCAATTAACTTCCCTTCCAGTTTGTGACAAGCCGCACAATTTATTTTATAAATTTGCTTACCGCGCTCAATGCCAGGGTCAACTTCCTGAGTTGCGGATACAATATCAGTTGCAACCGGTGCACCTTTGGTATATTCTAAAATATCAATGATATCCTGATCAGATAACTGAGGATTGGGAGTCATTGGCAATTTGTTGTTCTCTTCAAAAACCTGAATTGCTAATTTATCTCCTGATTTAATCATTCCCGGACTGTCTTTAATCCAGGCAATTAACCAATCTTGGTCTCTTTTCTCAGTAATTCCAAGTAATGCAGGGCCCACCAATTTTGCATCTAGTTTGTGACAGGCTGCGCATACAGATTTGAAAAGTTTCTCACCATTCCCAGCATCAGCTTGTTGCGCTGATAGGTTAAGCGAGAAAAAGAATAGGAAAGCAAGACTACTAATGACTAATCTTGATAATGGACTGTGTTGTTTCACACTTTTCATATTTAAAAAAGATATTTTCTTTCTAGTTTGGTACAATTTTTTCATATATAAAAATATGACTTAAATCATTTTTAAAAGGATTTGACAAAAGTAGCATATAATAATAAAACTTAAAATCTAAAAATTGTGTTAAATGTAATTTATATTCATTCTAAATAACTAATTTATCTCAAGGAAAATTATAAATTTGAAAAATATATAAAATATCATGAATAAATTATCGATCAGAGCAATTATCCCTTTGTTTTTTGTTGCTTTTTTAAGCATCACAAACGCCTACTCACAAAATGAAAATGATAAGATCAATACGTTAATAGCACAAAAAAAGGCATTTAATAAGACAAATAAAAATATAATTGTCTTTAAAATTCAAATTTATAACGGAAATGAAACTCAGGCTTATGCCATTAAACGAAGTTTTGAAGCTGATTTCCCTGAATACCGCACAAAAATTAAATATGATAACCCTGAGTTTAAAATACGATTCGGAAACTTTAGAACGCGACTGGAAGCTGATAGGGCTTTAAATATTATAAAAGAAAAATATGCAGGAGCCATTGTTTTGGAAGATAAAATTTAGGCTTTAAACCACCCTGTTTAATCTTTCAAACAAACGTTGTTTTAAATTGTTGTAGTTTATGATAGATTCCATTATTTTATCTCTTTCTTCTTCAATCCCAACTTCAGCAATTAATGAATTGATTTTTTGTTCAATAAGAATGCGGCGAATATTGTAAATGGCGTCAAGCACCATTTTAGGAAGGTCACTTTTTTTACTTCTTATGAAAATATCTTTTCGTTCCCAGTTGCTTAGTACATGCCTTTCATCATCCATTAAAATAGTGGTGACTAAATTTGCCACTTCATTATTCTCATGATTCACCAACATATCTACAGAAATTGTTTCATCTTGATTTAACTGATAAATTATTTCATAATAAATATTTTTAAAGGTCTCGTCTGTAAATTCAACCTCATCATCGTGTAAATTCAAATAAATTTCCTTGGAAACCACATTGCTGAATTTTACCTTTTTTATAGCATTAAAATCACGGTCATCAGATTCTTCACCTGCAATAATATCGACAAAATCAACCTCATTATTTCCATACAACAATAAAATTTTTATAATTTCCCGTTCATATTTCTGAAGCTCATTAACTTTTTCAAATTGCGGCGTTTTTTGCATAACAGCCTCCGTAGGTTTTTCCTGAACAGGCCTTTTTGCAGCATCTCTTTGTTCCTTTTTATCGATTTGCGCCAACTCATTAAATAGCACATTTTCAGAAATATCCATGATTCTTGAACATTCCTGAATATAAACCTCGCGTTGAATTCTGTCGGGTATTTTAGAAATGCTTACCACAATATCCCTAATTAGCCCTGCCTTTTTAACAGGATCGTGTTGTGCTTCTTCCATCAATAAAGCCACTTTAAAATTGATGAAATCTTTGGAATTTTGTTTTAAGTATTCTTTTAGTTCCTGGCTGGTTACTTTTTTGGAAAAACTGTCAGGATCGTCTCCATCAGGAAACATCACCACTTTTACATTTAAGCCTTGCTCTAAAATTAAGTCAATTCCTCTTATTGAAGCGCGCATTCCGGCAGCATCACCATCAAAAAGAATCGTGATATTTTTTGTTAGCCGGTTTATCAATCGGATTTGATTTTCAGAAAGCGCAGTACCTGATGAAGACACCACATTTTCAATACCTGCCTGATTTAATGAAATTACATCGGTATAACCTTCAACCAAAAAACAATTGTCTTCTTTGGCAATGCTTTGTTTTGCGTAATAAATACCATATAAAACATTGCCTTTATGGTAAATTTCACTTTCAGGTGAGTTTAAATATTTTGCTGCTTTTTTATCGTTGATTAAAATTCTGCCTCCAAAACCGAGAACCCTTCCACTCATACTGTGAATCGGAAACATCACACGACCTTTAAAACGGTCAAATTGTTTGGTCCCTGTTGATGAAAGTAAGTCATCCTTAACAATGGTAAGCCCTGTAGATTCGAGATATTTTAAGTTATATCCTTTATTTAGCGCCTCGCTTGAAAAAGCATCCCATTCGTTCAGCGAATATCCCAATTGAAATTTCCGGATCGTTTCATCCGTAAAACCACGTTCTTTAAAATAGCTCAGGCCAATCGCTTTTCCCTGCGTATTTTCAAGCAATGTCTCATGAAAATAATCTCGTGCAAACTCCGAAACAATAAACATGCTTTCGCGCTCATCAGCCTGATGTTTTTGTTCATTGCTTTGTTCCGTTTCCTCAATTTCAATATTGTATCTTTTTGCCAAAAACCGAATGGCTTCCGGATAGGAATAGTGTTCCTGTTCCATTAAAAAAGTCACCACATTCCCTCCTTTTCCCGAACTGAAATCTTTCCATATTTGCTTAACGGGAGAAACCATAAACGACGGACTTCTTTCTTCGGAAAAGGGACTTAATCCTTTGTAATTGCTTCCTGATTTTTTCAATTGAACAAACTCGCCAATAACCTCCTCAACACGAGCAGTTTCAAAAACTTTATCTATGGTACTTCTGGAAATCAACGGTGTTTATTTTATGGATTTTAATTTTTCTAAATTACAATTATTACTGACAAAAAAAAACTGTCTAAAAGGAAATTCTCATCTTTATGAACCATTCTGTCAACGACAAATATGGTTTAATGATTTTATACCCTTTTAGACAGCTTTTTAAAAATCTAAGTCTTTATAATTTTATTTTACGAAACAGCTTTTAATTTTTTTATGGTTGACCTGTTGATTTTATCTTCAGCATAACCTTTCGTGATTTTTAGTGTTTTTTCACCTGTTCCCGGCAAATCAAACATCGCATCCGTTAAAATAGCTTCACACAAAGATCGAAGTCCGCGAGCACCTAATTTATATTCCACAGCCTTATCAACGATATACATCAATGCATTTTCGTTAATGGTGAAATCAATTCCATCCATTATAAACAATTTTTGGTATTGTTTTATGATTGAATTTTTAGGTTCGGTTAAAATCATCCTCAATGTTTTTTCATCTAAAGGATCCATATGCGTCAATACCGGCAAACGCCCAATAATTTCCGGAATTAAACCAAAATCTCTTAAATCTTTCGGAATAATGTATTTTAACATATTTGACTTATCAATTACATCTCCTTTTATTGACGCATCAAAGCCAACTGCTTGACGGTTTAGTCTTTTTCCAATTACTTTATCAATTCCTGAAAATGCCCCACCTGCCATAAATAAAATATTTTTGGTGTTGACTTCAATAAATTTTTGGTCAGGATGTTTTCTTCCTCCTTTTGGCGGAACATTAACTACCGAGCCTTCCAATAATTTCAACAATGCCTGTTGAACACCTTCTCCCGAAACGTCACGGGTAATTGACGGATTGTCGCCTTTACGGGCAATTTTATCAATTTCATCAATAAAAACAATTCCTCGCTCAGCCTTACTCACATCATAATCTGCCGCCTGCAGCAAACGTGTTAAAATGGTCTCCACGTCTTCACCTACATAACCAGCTTCTGTTAAAACCGTGGCATCAACAATGCAAAACGGCACATTTAACATTCTTGCGATGGTACGGGCAATTAAGGTTTTACCAGTTCCTGTTTCTCCAACGATGATGATATTACTTTTTTCTATTTCAACCTCCTCTTCATCTTTAGATTCAGGCTGCAACAAACGCTTGTAGTGATTGTAAACTGCAACCGCCATTACGCGTTTTGCCTGATCCTGTCCAATCATATACTGATCAATAAACGTTTTTATTTCCTTTGGTTTTTTAACAATCAAGTCATTAGTAAGTCCGGAAGAATTACTTCCGGCAATTTCTTCCATCACAATTCCATGAGCCTGCTCAATACACTTGTCGCAAATATGCGCATCTAAACCTGCGATAAGTAAATCTGTTTCTGGCTTTTTTCTTCCGCAAAACGAACATTCCAATACTTCATCTTTCGCCATTTCTTCAGTTATTTGTTTTTAGTTATTAGTTTTTCAGCAGTTTTAATCTACCGATATTTTTATATATTATTTTCTAATCAAAACTTCATCAATCATCCCATAAGCTTTTGCTTCATCGGCTTTCATCCAGTAATCACGATCTGAATCGTGATGCACTTTTTTCATAGTTTGACCAGAGTGTTTTGAAATTATTTGATACAATTCATCTTTTAATTTCAAAATTTCACGTGTGGTGATTTCTATATCACTTGCCTGACCTTGGGCACCTCCCAAAGGCTGGTGAATCATTACACGAGAATGTGGCAACGCCGAACGTTTTCCTTTTGTTCCGGCGCACATTAAAACAGCCCCCATTGATGCTGCTATTCCTGTACAAATTGTAGCGACATCAGGTTTTATAAATTGCATAGTGTCATAAATTCCCAAACCGGCATAAACGCCTCCGCCCGGTGAATTGATATAAATGGAAATATCTTTTGAACTGTCTACACTTTCCAAAAACAACAATTGCGCCTGAATAATATTGGCAACATAATCGTCAATTCCCGTTCCTAAAAAAATAATTCTATCCATCATTAAACGTGAAAACACATCCATTTGGGCAACGTTTAACTGACGTTCTTCAATAATATAAGGTGTTAGACTGCTAACCAACTTGTCATAATACATGCTGTTGATACCTTGGTGCTTAGTCGCGTATTTTTTAAATTCTTTTCCGTAATCCATTTTTCGGTGTTTTAAAGTATTAAGAGGACAAAGATATGAAGTATTTATTTATTTTAAACCGTATTTAAAATTTGTGTGTATTTATCTAAAGTTATTGTAATTAATTATCTCATTTTATTATGCGTGCATAATATTATTTCTTATCTTTGATAGGAATTTTTGATATTAAACTTTAAATAAAAATCAAAGCAATGAAATACACTTTATTAACATTCTCTCTCTTTATTTTTTCAATAAGCAGTTACGGACAAGAATTTGTAAACGGAACTATTATTACCCAACGTCATGACACCATCGCAAATGTAAAAATTGAAACCATTAGCGAAGCTAAAAGTTTGTTGCATTTAACCTATATTGATGCTGATGGCAACAAACAAAAACCAGACATTGAATCTATAAAAAGTTATACCAGAGGCGATGAAAATTTTACCCGCATTTACCATAATGGGGAAATGATTTTGGTAAAACAAATCACCGCAGGAAAAAAATTAAATTTATATGGACGAGATTATAATAGCATAACAACCTATTATGTGGAAAAAGTTTTTGATGAAATTATAAAAGTTCCTGCATCCGATTCAAAATTCAGCAGGATTTTAGGGGATTATTTAAGTGATGCCCCTGAAGTTGCAAAAAAAATTAAATCCAAAGAATTACAGGACCTAAAAGAAATTGTAAAACTTTACAATAACGCCTAACATTATGGTCATGTGAAAAAGGTCCGCTGATGATTCATTAGCGGACTTTTTTATTTGTTTTCTTTCCCTTTTAGTTATCTTTGAAATTCATTATCATTATTTAAAAATGAAAAATTTTTATACCTTTTTAATTATATTAATTATTGTCCCCTTTACAATTACTGCTCAAAACTACAAACAACGTTTTGATGCCGTGGATATAAAACATTATAATTTAGCCATAGAAGTCAACGATTCCACCAACAGTATTGAGGCTACCATGATTGTTTATATGAAATTTAAACAATTGGCAAACGACTTTGAATTGGATTTGGTTCAAAAAAATTCCACAGGAAAAGGCATGAATATTGAATCTGTTTTTCAGAATAATGATACGATACAATTTATACACTCAGAAAATAAAATAACCATTCAGCCAAAATTTGTAAACACTGACAGCATTTTCAACTTTAAAATAAAATACTATGGCGTTCCTAAAGATGGCTTCATCATTGGCGAGAACATTTACGGAGACAGGACTTTTTTTGCTGATAACTGGCCAAACAGGGCTCAAAATTGGTTTCCTTGTGTAGACCACCCTTCTGATAAAGCCACCATTGAATTCTCCATCACAGCGCCCAATCACTATCAGGTAATTGCAAACGGATACTTGGCAGAAGAAACCAATTTAACCAATAATTTAAAATTATATAAATACAAAACTTCCGAGCCACTATCCACAAAAGTAATGACAATTGGCATTGCCCGTTTTGCCGTGCAGCATATTGGTGAAACACACAATATCCCGGTTTCAACCTGGGTGTATCCTCAAACAAAAGAACAGGGATTTTACGATTTTGGCAATGCAAAAAATATCCTCGATTTTTTTATCGAAAATTTTGGCAAATACCCTTACCAAAAATTGGCAAACGTGCAATCTAAAACACAATTTGGGGGCATGGAAAATGCTGGAGCTATTTTTTATTTCGAGAAATCAGTTACCGGAAAAAGAGACCATGAGGATTTAATTGCCCATGAAATAGTACACCAGTGGTTTGGGAATTCAGCCTCAGAAATTGACTGGCCACATCTATGGTTAAGTGAAGGTTTCGCAACCTATTTTACTGATTTGTATGTTCAAGAAACTAAAGGCGAAGATGCTTTTCAACAAAGGATCAAAGAGGAGCGGGAAAAGGTTTTTCAATTTTACAAAAGAAAACAAACACCAGTAATTGACTCAGAAAATGGCGATTTAATGAGCTTTTTAAACGCAAACTCCTATCAAAAGGGTGCCTGGGTTTTACATATGCTCCGAAAAAAATTAGGAAATGAAACTTTTTGGAAAGGAATTAGAACCTATTATGAAAAATTCAAATTTCAAAACGCTTCAACTAACGATTTCAAAAACGTGATTTCCGAAGTTTCCGGCCAAAATTTAGATGTCTTTTTTACGCAATGGCTTCAAAAATCAGGACACCCCATTTTAAAAACATCATGGCTTTACTACGAAAACAAACTTCGATTGATTATTAACCAAACTCAGAAAACTGCTTTTCAATTTCCGCTTGATGTTGAATTAATTTACACCGACGGCACTTCTGAAATAAAAACCATCGAAATTTCTCCTATCGAAATTCCCTATGAAATTGCGACCAAAGGAGAAGTGAAAGAAATTAAATTAGATCCGAATACCTGGTTGCTGTTTGAAATAGCCCCCTAGCCCCCGAAGGGGGAATTAATAAGTTATAAAGTTGTAATTATAATTACTAAAAACTTTTTAACATTTAACTTTTCAACTTTCTGACTTTCAGACTTTGTGACTTTCCTAATTTCCGGCTTCGGACTTTAAACTTTGAGTCCACTCCGAAAAGCGGCTAATACTAAAAAATCAGTTTTCCCCGCCCCTAAATGGTGACTGATTTTCAGCAACTTACCCCCTGCCGGCCGGACAGGCAGGCTTTAGGGCAGGGGTGAAAAGTTGCTGAAAATTGAATATTGGACTTATCAGAGCGGACTCAACTTTCGACTTTCTATCTTTGCAACTTATTAACTTATTAAGTATTACATTTGCAAAAAATAGAATAATGACCTTTTCCGATTTAAATTTAAACCGATTTTTGATTAATGCTTTGGACGACTTAGGCATTACCATTCCGACTCCCATTCAAGAAAGGGCGTTTTCGGTAATTATGAGCAGTAAAGATATGGTTGGTATTGCGCAAACAGGAACAGGTAAAACATTTGCTTATTTGCTGCCAATATTAAGACAGCATACCTACTCTGATCAAAAACATCCTCGTGTTTTAATTGTTGTTCCAACCCGCGAATTGGTGGTTCAAGTGGTTAAAGACATTAAAAGTCTTACTCCTTATATTAATGTTCGATTTGCAGGAATTTACGGCGGCACCAATATAAATACCGATAAACAGATGGTGCACGCAGGTGTGGATATTTTAGTTGCAACTCCCGGTCGTTTGCTCGACTTGGCTTTGGACGGTGTTTTAAAACTGAAATTTATTCAAAAATTTGTGATTGATGAAGTTGACGAGATGATGAACCTGGGTTTTAGACCGCAATTGATTACCCTGATGGATTTGTTACCTAAAAAACGCCAGAGCATTTTGTTTTCGGCGACTTTAACCAAAGAAGTTGATAATTTGCTGGATACCTTTTTTAAATCTCCCGTAAAAATTGAAGTCGCAAGCAGTGGAAGTCCGTTAGATACCATTCAACAGCAAGCCTATCCGGTTCCTAATTTTTACACAAAAGTCAACTTTTTAAAAAATATCCTACAAGATAAAAAGACTTTTAATAAAGTATTGGTGTTTGTAAAAAACAAAAAACAAGCCACCATTCTTTTTGATGAAATGGACATTGCGCTTCCAAAACAAGTGGCGGTGATTCATTCCAACAAAACGCAAAATTATCGCTTGCGGTCGGTAGAAAAATTTGAAAAAGGCAGCATTTCTGTTTTAATTGCAACCGATATCATTGCTCGTGGTTTGGATTTAACAAATGTAAGTCACGTCATAAATTTTGACATCCCTAAAGAACCTGAAAATTATATTCATCGAATTGGAAGAACCGGTCGCGCTGAGCAATTGGGAACTTCGATTTCTTTATTTACGGAAGCCGAAGCTGATTATTTGGGTGAAATTGAATTGTTAATGAATAGGGAAATAGACGTTTTTGATCTTCCTGAATCTGTTGAAATCTC
Source organism: Lutibacter sp. (assembly GCF_041555395.1). Lineage (GTDB taxonomy): Bacteria > Bacteroidota > Bacteroidia > Flavobacteriales > Flavobacteriaceae > Lutibacter. The sequence continues at coordinate 39,556 of NZ_JBFFKM010000019.1, forward strand.
AACCCAGTTGATTGATGAGGAAATTCCAAGATCAGAACTTGAGCTTTCCAATGAGAAGAAAAGAAAGGCTGAAGTTACAGGGGCCGCTTTTCATGAGAAAAGCGAAAAAAATAAAAAAATAAATCTAGGCGGTTCTTACCGAAGGGAACTTGTAAAAAAATACAAAAAACCGCTAACTCGCGGACAAAAAAGGAAGTAATATTTATCAATTCCTAAGTATAAAAGCCACATAAAAAAAACGCCTTAAATAAATTATTTAAGGCGTTTTTTAATTATATGAAAATGGAAACTTTTATTTATAAACTTCTTTTACAAACTCATCGTAGTTCACATCTTTTGTTTTAAAAGTGATTTTTTCTTTATAGAAATTCAGTAATTTTTGACTTACCAATTGATCTTGCAAACGTTTGGCTTCATCTTGATTGGTTAAAACACGTTGAACAATATCGTCCAACTCTTTTTCTTCAGGATTTAATTGCCCGTATTGTGCCATTTGAGTTTTTACAAAACCTTTGGTAAAGTCTTTTAATTCGTCAAAACTAACCTGCAGTTTATTTTCCGTTAAAATTTTACCTTCAATCAATTGATAACGCAAACCTTTTTCCGATTTTTCGTATTCTTCAGCAGCATCTTCTGGAGTCATTGGTTTTTCACCTGCAACAACCATCCATTTTTTTAGAAATTCAGCAGGCAAATCAAACTTTGTGTTTTCCACCAAATATTCGGTTACCGCATTTAATAACTGCTGATCAGCTTGTGTTTGAAATTGTTTTTCAGCGTCTTCTTTAATTTTGGCTCTTAATTCTTCTTCAGATTTAACAACATCAGCACCAAATATTTTATCAAACAACTCCTGGTTAATTTCAGCAAGTTCAGTCGCATTAATTTCTTCAATGGAAAAAGTTACCGGAATTTCCATTCCGTGAATTTCATCGTGACTCAATCCCAAAGCGCCCATTAATTTATGATCGTCATCAAACAGACCTTTTGTGTTTAATTCAACAACATCACCAACTTTTTTTCCAAGAAATTTTTGTTGATTTGCTTTTCCTTTAATGGAGTCTAAAGCGATGGTAGATTTTTTGTTAAGTTCTCTTTCCTCATTCACAAAAGTTCCTGCAATATTCACATCTTCTTCAACAGTTTCTTTAGGAACCAATTTCCCAAAACGCTTTCTGATATTTTCAACTTCTTTTTTTAACAATTCCTTGTCTGCAACAATATTGTATTGCGTGATTTTATTTTTTGCTTCAAGGTTTACTTCAAATTCAGGAGCAAGACCCAATTCAAATTCAAAAGTATAATCTTCAGTTTCCCAAGAAAATTCTTCTTCCATTTTTGGCAATGGATTTCCAAGAATGTCTAATTTCTCTTCAACTAAAAAATTATTTAACGCTTCTTGTAACAGTTTATTAACCTCATCAATCATAATAGATTTACCATACTGCTTTTTAACCATTCCCATTGGAACTTGTCCTTTTCTAAATCCTGGAATGTCAGCTTTTTTACGGTAATCCTGTAAAATTTTCGCTACTTTTTCTTGGTAATCTGCGGCTGATATTTCAACCTTTACCACTGCATTTAACGCATCAATATTTTCTTTTGTAATATTCATTTTATGCTGTTTTTATCTTAAATCATTCAAAATTGGGTGCAAAAGTACTATTTTTTACGCATCAAACAAATAATTAACCCGTTCAAATTCAACTATTATCTTTCTATTCCTCTAAAAATGAATATAAAAAGGATTGAAATATGGAGAGTATGAGACTAAATATTAAGGCTATCCAAAAGCCAGATACATAAAAACCGTCAATAAGATTATCGGCCAACATAATAATTAAAGCGTTGATAACCAACAAGAACAAACCCAAAGTCAGGATGGTAACCGGCAGTGTCAATATAACGAGAATTGGTTTTACGGTAATTCTCAATAAGCCCAAAACAATAGCTACAATTATTGCGCTGGTGTAATTTTCAATTGAAACACCCGGTAAAAAACGGGCAATTATCAATACTGCGGCTGCTGTTAATAAAATTTTTAAAATTAAGTTCATGGATTTATATTTTAAGTGAATTTATAAAATTAACTAAAATTATGCCAACATACTAATTAGATTAAAAAGTTGATCACCTCCTCATAAAACTGAGTTGGGTTTTCGGCATGAAGCCAATGACCTGCATTTTTAATAGTCACAATTTTTGAATTTGGAAAATGTGCTTCAATTAATGGCTTGTCACCTTCCGTAATATAATTTGAGTTTTCTCCTTTTAAAAATAAGGTTTCGCTATGAAACTGGGTAAAAGAAGGCAGTGCCTCTCCCACTTCGCTGTTATGTTCCATTAAACTATATAAATTGAATCGAAAGGCCAATTCATCTTTTGATTTCCAATAGACGTTTTTGAGTAAAAATTGCAAAACACCTTCTTCTTTAATGTATATTCTTAAAACGTCCTCCACTTTTTTTCGCGTGTTGTGAAGCGAGAAATTGACCACGTTCAATGCCGCTAAAATATCCTCATGGTGTGGCGTGTAAAATCTCGGACCAATATCTGCGACAATTAATTTATCAACCAATTCGGGATACGTAACGGCAAATTGCATGGCCACTTTTCCGCCCATGGAATGTCCGAGCAATATTGTAAATTCTAAATGATAATGCTGGATATAGTTGTATAAATCTTCCACCAATAATTCATAGTCAAAATCTTCCGCATGAAAACTTCGTCCGTGATTGCGCTGGTCAATTAAATGTACTTCAAAATTCTTAGAAAACTCGGTGCCCAAAGATTTCCAATTGTCACTCATTCCAAAATACCCATGTAATATGATAAATGGCTGTCCGCTTCCTAAAATTGTTGAATGCAGTATTTTCATTTTGGTTTTTGGTTTCATTGAAAAAGTTAAACAATTAAACGATTCAACCCACTATTGCCTAATGGCTATTGCCTGTTTTCAACTTATATTTATACATATTCACCACATTTTCCAATCCCAAATACAGAGACTCTGTGATTAATGCATGGCCTATGGAAACTTCCAATAAACCAGGGATGTTTTTGGCAAAAAACTGAATATTATCAAGGCTTAAATCGTGTCCGGCGTTAATTCCCAAACCAATTTCATTTGCCAGAACAGCACTTTCAACATAAGGATTTATGGCGTTTTTATTTCCTAAACCATACTGTTTTGCAAATTCTTCGGTATACAATTCAATTCTGTCTGTTCCCGTTTTGGCAGCGGCTTCAATTAATTTTAGATCAGCATCAATAAAAATCGAAGTTCTGATGCCTTTTAGATGAAATTCAGCAACCATTTCTTTCAAAAATTCTTGATGTTTAATGGTATCCCAGCCGGCATTTGAGGTAATGGCATCAATGGCATCGGGCACCAAAGTGACTTGTGTTGGGCGAATTTCCAATACCATATCAATAAATTGCTGTATTGGATTTCCTTCAATATTAAACTCAGTAGTCACTATTTTTTTTAAATCGAATGCATCCTGGTAACGAATATGCCGCTGATCGGGTCTTGGATGAATAGTAATTCCTTCAGCACCAAAATCTTGAATATCAGAAGCCACTTTCACTACATTTGGATAATCTCCTCCACGCGAATTTCGCAGTGTGGCAATTTTATTTACATTTACACTTAATTTTGTCATTCTTAAAAAATCTTTAAAATTTAAATGAGTGCACAAATTTACGAAGTAAGAAGCTGTTTTTGGTTTTATTTTTGATTAATTTTGTGGCATAACGGCAAACAACATGGAAACGACCCCTTATATTTTAAATGAATTTAAAGCATTTACAACGCACACAAAAATTGCCGATGTAAAATTGCTTTTTAGAGAAACCACTTATTCTCATTTTCCCATTGTTGAAAACGGTCATTTATTGGGTTTAATTTCAGAACTTGACATTCTCGGTGTTTTTGAAGATGAGAAGGAACTAAGTAATTTTCAATATTTATTTCAGTTATTCTTTACGGAAGAAGACAATAATTTATTGGAAATCCTGAAGATTTTTGCCGCAAATGAATCAAATTTAATTCCCGTAATTAACGATAAAAAGGACTATTTAGGCTATTGCGATTTAATTGATATTTTACATGTTTACAACAATACCCCATTTTTAAAAAATGAGGGGACAGTTTTAGGCATTGAAAAAAACATAACCGAATATTCATTTAGAGAAATTTGTCAAATTGTAGAATCTAATAATGGCAGCTTGCTGGGTATTTTTATTTCAGAAGCAGACGCAACATCCGTAAAAATAACCATTAAGTTTTTTGCCCAAGATGTAAATGAAATTATTCAATCTTTTAGACGGTACAACTACAAAGTGCTGTCTAAACATAAAGAAGATTTTTACCTGGAAGATTTAAAAGAACGATCTAATTACCTGCAAAAATACCTAAACATTTAAGGATGAAACGAGCATTACAAATTTTGACACACAAAGGAATGATTAATGGCGAACAGCATCTGTTACAGCTAAAAAATAAAATTTAAACAGATGAAAATTGCTATATACGGACAATATTACAAACCAGAAGATAAAGTATACATTGAAGAATTATTGCAGGCATTAAAAATTCACAAGATTGAATTTGTAATTGAACAGAATTATTATTTAGACTTAAAAAAACATATCAATATTTTAAAGGCCGAAACTTTTTCTACCCATACAGAATTGGA
>NZ_JBFFKM010000020.1:0-43522 GCF_041555395.1 Lutibacter sp.
AAATACGGCAACCATATTCATTTATTATTACATTTACACAATATGAAATGGAATAACGCTTTACACGATTACCAATTTTATTTAAAAATAGAAAAAGGCTTGTCGCAAAATACCATTGACAGTTATTCGCGTGACGTAAAAAAGTTGATTTTATATTTGGAGGTAAATGAAATGATCATTTCTCCCATTTCAATAAATCAGGAGGATTTTAAGCAATTTATTTACGAAACTTCCAAACATATCAATGCACGATCGCAGGCACGTTTAATTTCGGGCATTCGAAATTTTTTCAGCTACTTAATTTTTGAAGATTATCGGAAAGACAATCCAACCGAATTGATTGAAACGCCTAAAATTGGCAGAAAATTACCAGATACTTTGGCTTTAAAAGAAATTGATTTGCTCATTTGCGCCATCGATTTAAGTGAGCCGCAAGGCGAGCGAAACAGGACAATCCTGGAAACATTATACAGTTGCGGTTTGCGTGTTTCTGAACTTACAAATTTGAAGATTTCCGATTTATTTTTTGAGGAAGATTTTATTCGGGTCATAGGAAAAGGCAATAAACAACGTTTTGTGCCCATCAATTCACAAACTCAAAAGTATATTTTATTTTACCTAAATGCGATTAGAACCCATATTGAAGTTCAAAAAGGATTTGAAGACACGGTTTTTTTAAACAGAAGAGGAAAAAAATTAACCCGCGTGATGATTTTTACCATTATCAAAAATTTAGCAATTAAAGCCGGCATTAAAAAGAAGATAAGTCCGCATACATTCCGTCATTCCTTTGCCACACATTTATTGGAACGGGGCGCCGATTTAAGAGCAATTCAACAAATGTTAGGGCACGAAAGCATTACCACCACAGAAATTTATATGCATTTGGATAAAAGTTTTTTAAAGCAAGTAATTAATACTTTTCACCCACGTAAATAATAAAGATGGGGTCTATTGCCAAATCTTGTTTATGCTATCACCTTAATGATAAAACAAATTAACCTAGATATTTATTGGTTGCAATTTACTTATTTCGAACATAAATCAATTTAAATCGCACCCCGCTTTGAACCCTCTCATCAATTTCAAACTGGTTAAGCGACTTAAACAAAGGTGTCAATTTATCAAACCCGAAATTTCTGGCATCGAAATTAGGTTGTATTTTCAGAATCAAAGAACCAACATCGCCTAAAAAAGCCCATCCGTCTTCATCTGCTACATCTGAAACTGATTGTTTAAGGAATTTAATCACTTTTGGTGTGATTTTGTCTAAATTTCGCTTCTTCGACTCCCCTCCTGTTTCATCTTTAGTTTCACTATAAGGTTCTAAAATTTCCAGATATATAAATTTATCACAAGCCACAATAAACGGATCAGGTGTTTTCTTTTCCCCAATTCCATAAACCTGCATTCCTGATTCTCTCAGTCTTGTTGCCAATCGCGTAAAATCGCTGTCTGATGAAACCAGACAAAAACCATCAACGTAATTTGAATATAAAATATCCATAGCGTCTATTATCATCGCGGAATCTGTTGCGTTTTTTCCTATTGTATAACCATACTGTTGGATTGGTGTTATGGCATTTTCCAGCAAAATGGCTTTCCATTTACCCAATTGCGGCTTGGTCCAGTCTCCATATATTCTTTTTATAGTTGGAGTGCCATATTTGGCAATTTCTTCCATCATTTCCTTAATATATTTTGAGGGTATGTTATCACCATCAATTAAAACTGCTAATTTTAAGTCTTTTATCATACTATTTAAATGTATAAAATTATTATCTATATTTATTTAATTCATTTTATTTAACCCTTAAAATGAATAAGTTAACTACTTTATATCGCGAATTTCGTAAAACTATTCATAACAATAAATCAAAAGAAAGCGGGTTTCAGAAAAAAAATAAATTATTTTATCGCTAAATTAGTAAAACCCAATTATAAAACAGTATCTTTGCGGCTAATATTATATTTAAAATTTTTAACAATGAGTAAAGGAACAGTAAAATTCTTCAATGAAGCAAAAGGATTTGGTTTTATTAGTGAGGAAGGTTCAAACAAAGAACATTTTGTACACATTTCTGGATTAATCGACGAAGTACGCGAAGGTGACGAAGTTGAATTCGATTTACAGGAAGGTAAAAAAGGATTAAACGCAGTAAATGTAAAAGTTATTTAATATATACTTACCTTTTTACAATGTAGAGCCTGTCATTTTTGACAGGCTTTTTTTTTGAATGATGACCATTGAAAGAATAGCCAAAACTAATTGCAGTATTTACCCTCATTTTCAATGCTTTATACATAAAATTACATATATCCAAACAATTCACCTACCTTTGCCACTTTTAATAAAACTACATGACATTTAAAGATCTAGAAATTATTGAACCTATACTGAAAGCCTTAAGTGCTGAAGGCTATACACATCCCACTCCAATTCAAGAACAATCAATTCCAATTTTGCTTAATCGAAACGACCTTTTGGGTTGTGCGCAAACCGGAACAGGAAAAACGGCAGCATTTGCCGTTCCAATATTACAGCACCTTTACCTTGATCATAAAAGTACTAGCAAAAATCAGCGTAAAATTAGAGCGCTCATTATTACACCTACACGAGAATTGGCTATCCAAATTTCGGACAGTTTTACGGCTTACGGAAAATTTACGGGAATTAAAAACACTGTTATTTTTGGCGGCGTGAAACAAGGCGGACAAACAGATACCCTTCGCAGAGGTGTGGACGTTCTTGTTGCAACACCTGGAAGATTACTAGACTTGATGAATCAAGGCTACATTTCATTAAAAGATGTTGAGTATTTTGTATTGGATGAAGCTGATCATATGTTAGATATGGGATTTATTCACGACATTAAAAAGATTATCGCCAAATTACCGACAAAACGACAATCATTGTTCTTTTCTGCTACAATGCCTGCAGATATTGTAGATTTATCCCGAAAAATATTGGGGAACCCACAAAGAGTGACCGTGAAACCTGAGCAGGCAACTGCCGAAAAAGTGGAACAGGCCGTCTATTTTGTGAGTAAAAAAAGCAAACCTAAATTACTTGTTCATTTGCTGGAATCGGAAGAAGTATTTTCCACACTTGTTTTTTCAAGAACCAAACATGGTGCGGATAAAATTGTTCGGTTTTTAGCGAAAGCCGACATTAGTGCCGCTGCAATTCACGGCAATAAATCACAAGGAGCGAGACAAAGGGCATTGGGCAATTTTAAAAGTGGTGAAACAAGTGTTTTGGTTGCGACTGACATTGCTGCTCGTGGTATAGACATTGACGAATTATCGCATGTAATAAACTACGACTTGCCAAATATTCCTGAAACCTATGTTCACCGTATTGGAAGAACCGGACGTGCAAGCGCCAGCGGAATCGCACTTTCGTTCTGCGATGCAGAAGAAAGAGCATTTTTACGCGATATCCAAAAATTAATTGACCAAAAAATTCCTGTGGTGACAGAACACCCTTTTCTGATTGATGGCATTGATGATGTGCCTGTAAATGAGGAAAAATCAAAAAATTCACGTTCCCAAAAATCAAGTAATGGCGGCGGAAGAAATAATGGTTGGAAGCACCGTAAACCGGTGGCAAAAAAACAACGTTAGTAACAAATATTAAGTTCCTAAACTATAAAAAAAAAGGCTATCATTTCTGATAGCTTTTTTTTTTTGGATTATATAAAGATTAAAATCTTTTTTTTCCACCAAATTTGTTGTCACGCCTTGGTGAATCAGTTTTTGGTTTTGCTTTACTAACAACAATTGTGCTGTTGTCGTATTGGCACTCATCAAGCTCTTCAATTGCTTTTAAAGCTTCGTCGTCCTTCGCCATTTCTACGAAACCAAATCTTTTAGATTCGCCCGTTTCTTTGTCTGTAATAACTTTCGCAGAAACTACCTCGCCATACTCTTCAAATAATCCCTGTAAGTCTTCACTAGTTGTAGAAGAACTCAATTTTGCTATGAAAATGTTCATGTTTTTAGATAAAATGTTTTATGATTTAAGTTTAAGAGATTGCAGTAAGTAATTGAATAAAAACACTTACAATACTAAAATTTCCATTTAATCGGCAAATATAAAAAATTAAATTCAATTTATTTTATAAAAAACTAACTATCTTACTCTATGCTAAATTAATAGAACGAGATATTCAAATTTAAAAATGTAGTTTTGCAGTCAAGAATATTATTTTATTAAATTTAAATTATGGCTAAAAAGGGACGCGCAAAAAATACGGAGAACAAAGCATTACATACCAAACTTCTTAATAGAAAAAAAGAGAAGTTAAAAAATTCTAAAATAACTACCAAAGAACGTCTTAAAGCCATTATAAAAAAATCAAAGGAAGCTTCTTAACTGTTACTCGCTATCGCCTTCTATTTGGTAATAATGGTGGCGGCTCTCCATTAAAAGGATTCCAACGGCTTATGCTTTTTGCGCCCATACCTGAAGCTCTAATCACAGCCCTATCACCATAGCGTTCCCGCATTTTATCCATAGCCTGGTAAAGATTCAGAATTTTATCATTGTCTTCAAATAAATTAATTTGATGTCCGCCACTTACCAAATCACTGAACTTCACTCCTATCATTCTAACCAGCAATCGCCTTTGGTATAAACTATTGTAAAGTTCTAAAACAAAGGGTAAAATTGAATGGTCTGACGAGCTGTACGGTATTTTTTTTTGTTTTGTGTAGGTTTGAAAATCAGAATATCTAATTTTAAAAGTAATACAAGCTGTTAATTTATCGCCTCTTCGCAATTGAAAAATCAAATTCTCCGTCATCGCAACAATAATAGTTTTCAATTTCTCTATATCTGTGGTGTCTTTATCAAATGTGCGTTCGGTTGAAATTGATTTTCGTTCATGGTATTTTATAACCGGTGAATTGTCTATTCCATTCGCTTTTTTCCAAATACCGCCACCCTGTTTCCCAAAAACTTTAGTCATCATATCAATCGGCATTTCCTGAACGGTTTTTATGCGTTTAATCCCTAAATCGCACAATATATTATAGGTTTTTTCTCCCACCATAGGAATTTTACGGACAGATAGCGGCGCCAGGAAAAACTTTTCGGTACCGCTGTTTATTTTCAGCTCATTGTTGGGTTTTGCTTCTCCTGTTGCTATTTTTGAAACGGTTTTATTTACGGACAAGCCGAAAGAAATGGGCAAGCCGGTTTCTTTTATAATTTTACTTCTTAATTCTGAAGCCAATTGATGACATCCAAAAAATTTATCCATTCCCGTTAAATCAATATAAAACTCATCAATAGATGATTTTTCGTACAAAGGAACGGACTCATTGATAACCTCCGTAACCAGTTTTGAAAATTTGGTGTAAATCCCCGAATTACCTCGCAGTACAATAGCCTCCGGACATAATTGTTTTGCCATACGCATGGGCATCGCCGAATGGACGCCGTATTTTCGGGCTTCATAACTGCACGAAGCAACGACGCCTCTATCTGAAGCACCTCCGATTAATACAGGTTTCCCTTCTAATCGACTGTTTGTTAAACGTTCGCAGGATACAAAAAAAGTGTCCAAATCCATGTGCGCAATCGCGCGTTCTAACGTATTCATACTACTGTTTTTTTAGTGGTATCTGCATATCTGGGATCTTGAATAATTGCCAGTTTTTCCATTCTTTCTATTTCAACAGTGATACAGTCAAATTCCTCCGTAACTTTTCCCGTTAATTCATACACGCCTCTTCCCTTAAATGGATATTTTTTGGCGGCTGGCGGAAAATGCACCGTGTCAATATGATCTCCTTTTACATCCACAAAATTTCCAAAATACATGAGATCTCCTTTAGAAGTACTTACTCTTTTTGTCGTAACATAATAGCCGTAAACCGTTACAATTTTCCCAATGTAATGTGCCAAATCACTTGCAACCAATTGTTGGTGTATTGGTTGTGTCAATAAATCAAACGGACTGCATAACGGAAAACCGAGATATTGAATTTCATCAAATGCGTCTTCAAAATTACTGCAATTGAGTTGTGGCGTGTTATATACTATTTTTTCTGATTTGAAAAGTGTAGAAACATGTTCTTTCAAACACACTTTATTCACTTTCATATAAGCTTCCCATAACAATTCGCGTTTATTTCTCCCTGTAAACTGAAAGGCATTTATTTTAATTAAAATTGAAAGCTGTTCCAACGAAATGACGATCCTCTCTATAAAATCATCCAAATCTAAAAACAAGCCGTTTTTTTCTCTTTCATTTACAATTTTTGTTGCATTCTTTAATTCAAAACTTTCCAGCATCATAAAACCCAAATAAATATTATTTCCTTCGATATAATTCTGATAATGAGACTTGTTAGTGGTTGGCGGATAAATAATTGCTCCGTTCATCCGCGCTTCGTGCACATAATATTCCGGCTGGTAAAATCCACCGAAATTATTGAGTGTCGCCACTAAATATTCCAGCGGATAATAGGCTTTTAAAAACAGGCTTTGGTAGCTTTCAACGGCATAGGAAGCCGAATGGCCTTTGGCAAAAGCGTAACCTGCAAAACTCTCAATTTGTCTCCAAATTTCTGAAGTCAGTTCATCGTTGTGCCCTTGGTTTTTACAGTTTTCAAAAAATTGGTTTTTCACTTTTGAAAATTCTTCTCTTGATCTAAATTTCCCACTCATTCCGCGCCTCAACATATCCGCTTCCCCCAAACTTAATCCACCAAAATGGTGCGCCACTTTTATCACATCTTCCTGATAAATCATAATGCCATAAGTTTCCGGCATTATTTCAAGCAACATCGGATTTGCCTCTTTTCTGCGTTCGGGATTTCTGTAGCGCAAAATATATTCCCGCATCATTCCCGATTTTGCGACACCCGGTCGTATGACCGAACTTGCCGCCACCAATCCCAAATAATTATCAACCTGCAATTTTTTCAGCAACATCCGCATTGCGGGAGATTCCACATAAAAACAACCAATTGCCTTTGCATTTTTCAACAGGTTTTTAATTTTTGAATCCTCCTTGAAGCGTTTTATGTCGTGAATGTCAATCTCGGAATGACTTGGATGGTTGTATTTTACAATGTCAACGGCTTCCCTTATTTTTCCCAAACCGCGCTGACTCAAAATATCAAATTTATACAAGCCAATATCTTCTGCCACAACCATATCAAACATGGTGGTCGAAAACCCTTTTGGAGGCAAATAAGTGGCTGTATAATAATCAATTGGCTTTTCTGAAATTAGAATTCCGCCGGGATGAATGCCCAAATAATTTGGAAATCCCTGAATGTGTTTGCTGTAAATCAACACCAGTTTAGACAAATCATCCAATTCATTTGGGTTGAAATTCCCTATGGAAAGCTTGTCTATTTCTTCTTTTGGAAGTCCGAAAACTTTCCCCAATTCCCGAACTGAAGCTCTGTATTTAAAAGTGTTGTAAACTGCAATTAATGACGTATTTTTAAATCGATCAAAAATAAAATTCATGACGTCATCCCTGTCTCGCCAGGAAAAATCCAGATCAAAATCGGGCGGATTTATTCTGTGCAAATTAATGAAACGTTCAAAATATAAATCCAGTTCTATGGGATCAACATCGGTAATTCGCAACAAATACGCCACAATGCTATTGGCGCCGCTTCCCCTGCCAACATAATAATATTTTTTGCTTCTGGCATATTTCAATATTTTCCAATTGATTAAAAAGTAGGAAACAAACTGCTTTTGCTGAATCATTTCAAGTTCTTTTTCCAACCGGACAAACACACGTTTTCCCAATTTTTTGTATCGATAATTTAAGCCGTCATAAGCCAGTTTTTTCAGTAGTTTAAAATCCAGCTCTTCATTGTTACTGTAGGTTTTCTGATTTTTAGGTGCATTTTTAGAAAAATCAAAACTGATATGGCAATTGTCTAAAATACGTTGTGTGTTTTCAATAATTTGCGGATATTCTTCAAAAATATCTTTCAACGATTTTTCAGAAATCATAACGTCCGTTACCTCTCCCTGCTCCGATTTTGGCAATTTACTAAGCAAGGCATTATTATCAATAGCCCGTAACAATCGGTGTGTATTAAATCCTTTTTTATGTTGAAATGAAACCGTTTTCAATACCACCAATTTCTCCTGATGTAATTGCCATTTTGAAAACTTTAGCTGGTTTAAATCAGAAGGTTTTACGCCTATAAATTCATTTTCATGAAGATCTGTTATTGTGTTTTGATACGGATAAATCACATAAGTATCCGGAATGTATTTTGCGTGTTTTGGAATCGTCATTTTATCCAAATGCAAAAATTCCGACAGGTATTTATTCAGTTGCTGTAAGGCCTCATTATTTTTTGCCAACATCACAAATTGTTGTTGTGCACCATTCCTAAAATCGACCCCAAGTATCGGTTTTATGCCATATTTATCCGCCAAACGCACAAAATCCAAATTGGCAGAAGTACTGTTTATATCAGTCAGTGCCATTGCCGTAATACTATGCTCAAATGCCTTTTGCAATAAGGCTTCCGGCGCTATTGTTCCGTATCTTAAGCTATAATATGAGTGCGTGTTCAAATACATTTTTTCAGAAAAAATTAGGCGGTAAACTTTTTTTTGCTAAATTAGCTCAAAATATTAGCAATTGTTGCTCATAAATTTAGCATTATGAATTATTTGTCACAAAATATCAAACACATCAGGACCTTAAAAGGTTTGACGCAGGAACAATTTGCGGAGGATTTAAAAGTCTCCCGCTCACGCATAAGTTCTTATGAAGAAAACAGGGCCATTCCTCCTATTGAATTTTTAATTGACTTGTCCGATTATTTTAAAATCCCCATTGATATTTTAATTAAAAATGATTTGTCGGGCGCAAAAGATGTTTCGTTTATTGAAATTGGAAACAGAAGGGTTTTATTTCCAATTACCATAGATGGCGCCAACGAAGATTTGATAGAAATTATTCCTGTTGAAGCTTCCGCAGGTTATTTAAGAGGCTATGCCGACCCAGAATACATTGAGCATTTGGAAAAAATAAAATTGCCGTTTTTACCTACAGGAACACATCGCGCATTTCCCATAAAAGGAGATTCTATGCTGCCAGTGAAAAGCGGTTCTTATATTGTTGCACGATTTGTTGAAGAAATTAGCAACCTAAAAGACGGTAAAACGTATATTGTGCTCACTTTAAATGACGGCATTGTTTATAAGCGGGTTTTTAATAAATTGGAAGAAAACAACATGCTTTTGCTGGTTTCCGACAACAAAAAATACGATCCATATTATGTGCCTGTTAATGAAGTATTGGAATTATGGGAATTTACGTGCAGCATCAACACGCAGGAATATGAAGAACACGAATTAAAAATAAGCAGCATTGCCGCTATGTTAAATCAGTTGGGAATTGAGTTAAAAGCACTGGAAAAATCGATAAAATAAATGTACGCAATAGTTGATATAGAAACCACCGGGCATAGTTCCAAAATAACAGAAATTTCCATTTTTGTGTATGATGGAGAAAAAGTAATTGACGAGTTTACGACACTTGTGAATCCGGAATGCAACATTCCTCCTTTTATCACCAATTTAACGGGAATTACGAATTCTATGGTGGGCAATGCCCCAAAATTTTATGAAATTGCCAAAAAAGTAGCCGAAATCACCCAAGACACCATCTTTGTGGCGCACAATGTAAATTTTGATTACAACATCATACAAAAAGAATTTAAAGATTTAGGATTTGAATTTAAACGAAAAAAACTGTGCACTATTCGATTATCCAGAAAATTAATTCCAAATTTAAGATCGTACAGTTTGGGCGCGCTTTGCATTACGCAAAATATTGTAATTAAAGACAGGCACCGGGCACAAGGAGACGCGGAAGCCACTGTTGTTTTATTCGAAAAATTGTTGCAGCTGGATACCCAAAATGTATTCAATTCCTTTTTAAATCCACGGTCAAAACAATCGACATTACCGCCTTTATTACCGAAAAAAACGGTTGATGAACTTTCAGAAAATTCGGGCGTTTATTATTTCAAAAACGAAAAAAATGAAACCATTTACGTTGGCAAAGCCAAAAATATAAAGCAACGCGTGCTGAGCCATTTTTACGACAAGACCAAAAAAGAAATTACGATGTGCCTGGAGACCAGCAATGTTTCTTACGTTGAAACCGGTAGTGAATTGCTTGCCTTGCTATTGGAATCTTCGGAAATAAAAAAAATATTTCCCAAATACAATCGGGCACAAAGAAGGGCTCAGGAAAGTATCGGATTGTTTACTTATGAAGACAGAGACGGCATACTTCACCTGGCTTATAATCGGTTAAAATTAATTACATCTCCCTTAATGAAGTTTTCCAATATTACGGAATGCCGTATTTTTATGGAAAATTTATGCGAAGAATTTGAATTGTGTCCAAAATATTGTCATTTACAAACCAATGTTTCCACTTGTTTTCATTATCAAATTAAAAAATGCAAAGGCATTTGTAAAGACGAAGAACCTGTTGAATCGTATAATTTAAGGGTGCAAAAATCCATTGATTCCTTAAAGTTTAAAACTGAAAATTTTATCATTAAAGAAACCGGCAGAACCACCAATGAATACGCTTATGTTTTGGTTATTAACGGAATTTACAAGGGATTTGGCTACGCAAGCAAGAAAAAAAAGATAACATCCGTTGCCGATTATTTTGATTTGCTATGCGCACAAAAAGAAAATAACGATGTCAGGCGAATTTTAAATGCTTATGTGGGGAGAAATAGCACAAGTATTGTTCCGTTAGATTACGTCAATACACCGTTTGAGCTCAACTTTTTTTGATTTCTTCTAAAAAAGAAAATTTTTGCAGTTATTAAAAGCTTTATTCAGCCATTAATTATCGCAAAAATTTTACTTTGTTTTATATTCCTAAAAATTATCTCGAGTAATTTGGAGATTCTTTTGTGATGGTTACATTGTGTGGATGACTTTCACGCATTCCTGCAGCGGTAATTTTAACAAACTTGGCTTGTTTTTGGGCTTCAATATCTTTTGCACCACAATAGCCCATTCCGGCACGTAAACCGCCAATAAACTGAACCATCGTTTCATTTAATTCCCCTTTATAAGGCACTCTTCCCACAATTCCTTCAGGGACTAATTTTTTAATATCGTCTTCAACATCCTGAAAATAACGATCTTTAGAACCATGTTCCATGGCTTCAATGGAACCCATTCCTCTGTACGATTTAAATTTTCGGCCTTCATAAATAATGGTTTCACCCGGCGATTCTTTTGTGCCTGCCAATAATGAACCCAGCATCACACAATCAGCTCCTGCAGCAATGGCTTTTGGAATATCTCCTGTATAACGAATGCCTCCATCAGCAATTACGGGAACTCCTGAGCCCTTGATTGCATTTGCCACTTCAATAATAGCAGAAAGTTGGGGAAAACCAACACCAGCAATTACACGGGTTGTACAAATAGAACCCGGTCCAATACCTACTTTTACTGCATCGGCGCCAGCTTCAACTAAATATTTTGCAGCTTCACCTGTAGCAATGTTCCCCACAACAATATCAATATTAGGGTGAACGCCTTTAATTTGTTTTAAAACAGTAACTACGCCTTTTGTATGTCCGTGCGCAGTATCAATAATTAGCGCATCAACTCCGGCTGTTATTAAGGCTGAGGCTCTTTCAAGCGCATCAGGGGTAACACCTATTGCTGCCGCTACGCACAAACGCCCATATTGGTCTTTATTCGCATTCGGATTTTCCAAAACCTTAATAATATCTCTATAGGTTATGAGTCCTACCAATTTATAATTGGCATCAACAACCGGTAATTTTTCAATTTTATTTTCCTGAAGAATAAGTTCTGCCTGTTTTAATGAAGTTCCGGCAGCAACGGTAATCAGGTTTTTAGAAGTCATTACTTCAGAAATTTTACGCTTATTATCTCCCTCAAAACGCAAATCCCTATTGGTTATGATTCCAATTAATTTTCCTTCTTCATCAATCACAGGAATCCCACCTATACCATACTCTTTCATCAAGCTTTTAGCGACAAATACCGTTTCATTTTTAGTGATGGTAATTGGTTCTAAAATCATCCCCGATTCTGAACGCTTCACTTTTTTAACTTCTATAGCCTGTTTTTCTATGGACATATTTTTATGCAACACCCCAATTCCGCCTTCACGAGCCATGGCAATTGCCATATTCGATTCGGTAACGGTATCCATCGCTGCGGAAACGATAGGAACATTTAATGTAATGTTTTTTGTGAATTTTGTCTGAATTTTTACCTCACGCGGTAAAACTTCTGAAAATGCCGGAATTAATAGTACGTCATCGTAGGTTAAACCTTCACCTACTATTTTTGAAGAATCTAAAATCATAATGCAATCAACTTATAAATTAATTGCGTGCAAATTTAGACTATTTAATTTAAATAGCGCTATTTACTGCTTTTTTGAAAATAAAATTTGATATCCTATTGCTAATGTTGCCGATACAAAACTAAAAGTCATTAATATTCCAGAAAATATCACCACATATTTAAACCAGGTAACCCCGCTCCAAAGCAAATAGATACCGCCAAAAGTTAAAATGACGGACAAAAAAGGTTCAATCATTAAAAAATACTTGAATTTCTTATTGATGGAAGTTGTAGATAGAATTAATGAAAGCAAAAAGAAAATTACGGACAAGGAAAGAATATGGTTATGAACAATTGTTAAAATTTCGCTTTCACTTTTTTTGAATTTCATGATTTCAGCGGCTTCATCATTCTCATTTCCCAAATAATGACTTTCTAATTCTGAAGAGTTCATAGAAGTTGTGTTGTTAACAAAACTCAATCCGCCGTAAAAACCAACACTAAGCACACAAATAAAAATAAGAATAAGAGATTTTATTTCTTTAGGAAATTGATGTATAAGTCCGTGAATTTGCATTATAGCTGTTTTTTATTATATAAAATCGTTACTGTTTTCAGTAATTTATTTACCTCATTGGTCATAGATTTTGCTGAAATTGTTGCTCCTGAAATTGCTGCAATATCTTTTT
Source organism: Lutibacter sp. (assembly GCF_041555395.1). Lineage (GTDB taxonomy): Bacteria > Bacteroidota > Bacteroidia > Flavobacteriales > Flavobacteriaceae > Lutibacter. Next base: position 13,057 of record NZ_JBFFKM010000020.1, read on the forward strand.
GATATTCTAAATTTTCCTCTTTTGTTTTTCCATTAAACTGATTCAACCATCGTTTACTTCCAACTTCACCTCCGTGGGCTTCTCTATATACCAAAATTTTTACTTTTGAAACAATCAAGTCTTTGTCAAAAATAACAATAAAATCGAAATAATCTGCTTTGCCAAATGCTTGACCTAAATAATAATAGCCTAATAATTTATCCTTGCCGTTAATTTTAAAGAAATTGGTTTCATCAATTTTTATTGGAAGTGTTTCCTTTACTTCCGAAGAAACAGCTATTGGCTGCTTGGAATATTTTTCCAAATTAAATGCTGTTTTAATTTCTTTTTCAATTAAGGCTTCAATCTTTTTATTTGTTGTGAAACTTGAAACTAAAAGCACTATAATTGTTAAAATGGCTATTTTTTTCATTTTATAAATTTTTAAATTGAATGGTTTCTAATAAAAAACAATTAAATCCGTCATTCTGAACCAGCCTACTGGCAAGCAGGTTCAGAATAGCGGAAATTTAAATCATTATTTTAGAACCAAATGGCAACACCGGCATTGAATTGTTTTGCGGCATTACTTCCTGAAACCGCATTATTAACCAACTGATAATCAACTTTAAATGCAGCACCATCGGCAACTTTATAGTTTAAGCCAAAAACCAATTCATTTTTGTCAAAAGCCTTATTTGCCACTAAACTCCCTTCAGTTTCAGCGTGTGTATTGTACTTTTCATATCTTAAAAACGGAGTCAGTTTTTCTTCCCCTTTTAAATCAAATCCATACGCAATTTCAGCATACAATCCGTTCATTTTAGACCCCAAATCTTTACCGGTTAAGGTATTATATTCGTTTGTATCCGATAAATCAGCGTTAATATATTGCCCTCTTAATTCTAAGTTATTGTATTTATAACGAGCATCCAAGCCAATCATTGAAATTCCAATAGTTGAACCTTCAACGGAAGTGTCATCTGTTTGGGTTTTCCCAAAATAACCCGACAGTCCTATTCTAAGTCCCATAATTCCGTAATAATCTAATTTAGTGGAGAAGTTGGGTGAACTAACTACTGATTCTGCCCCTTTTTGGCGCCCTTTTCTTAATCCGTCCGAACCACGCAATACACCGGCTTCACCTGCATAAGATTTAAAACCGTTGAATACATAAGCTTGATATTTTAAAGAAGCATTGTCTATTCTTCCGGAAATCCCCGCTCCTAGTTCTCTCCAAGTAGTTGGAACAATAGAATTGTCTACATTAGGACGTTCAACGCCATAAAATGTTGTTGGCTCATGATATTCATTTATAATTCCCATGGGCACCAACATTAAACCTGCCAACACATTTACATTTTTATTTAATTTATATTGTATATAGGCTTGCTCAACATATACCTCTTGAACATGCTCATATTCAACTTCTGTTAAAAAACTTACCTTTTCATTAAATTTATACCCAAAAAGCAATACCAATCGGTGTACATCTAATTTGCCCGCTTTTGACCCATCCGGTTCATTGTAATCTATTTGTGCATAACCTCCTATTGTAATACCTTTACTTAAGTTATCATTTAATAATTTGTTTCCTGAATTTTGATAAGTATTCTCTGAATTTTCTTGAGCAAATCCGATGAAACCGATAAACATTGCTAAAATTAATTTTATATTTTTCATTTTTAAATTTAATTGATTTGTTTATTTTTATTTAGACTCGTTATTAATAACAGCACAAAAATATATAAGTTAGTAGAAATAAAAAAGACTTATTTAGAATAATTATAAATAAGATGACTTATGTCATCTTTTCAAAAAAACGCAAAATGTATATGATTGAATTTGAACTAATTAAGTATTAGTGAAAAATCTTCAAAGCTTCGTTATAAGCACTCTCAAAACTCATGGCATTGATATTTGTTGAAGCTTTTTGCTGATTGAAATAAGAAATTAATTTTTCTGTAGGCATATTTCCTGTGAGATCGTCCTTCGCCATCGGGCAACCTCCATAGCCCATGATAGCCCCATCAAAGCGATTACAGCCGGCTTTATATGCAGCATCCACTTTTTCAAACCAGCTTGTTGGCGTTGTATGAAGATGTGCGCCAAATTCTATTGTTGAATAAGATGGAATTAAATTCGAAAAAAGATAATCAATAATTTTTGGTGTTGAGCTTCCGACAGTATCGGATAATGATAAAATTTTAACGCCCATTTTTGAAAGTTTCTCTGTCCAGTTTGAGACAATTTCAACATTCCAGGGATCACCGTACGGATTTCCAAAACCCATGGATAAATACGCAACGACTTCTTTATTGGTTTTGGCGGCAATATTTAAAATTTCATTCAAAATTTCAACGGATTCTACAATTGTTTTACCGGTGTTTCTCATTTGAAAATTTTCAGAAATTGAAAATGGATAACCTAAATAACTAATTTCATCAAATTGTGAAGCATCCTCAGCCCCACGAATATTGGCCACAATCGCCAATAATTTACTTTCTGTTTTACTCAAATCGAGTTTTGAAAGTACTTGTGCCGTATCCCGCATCTGAGGTATGGCTTTTGGAGAAACGAAACTCCCAAAATCTATGGTATCAAAACCAACCCTCAGCAAAGCATTTATGTATTGTACTTTAGCTTCAGTTGGAATAAAATGCGATTTTATTCCTTGCATGGCATCCCTAGGACATTCTATAAGTTTTACTTTTTTCATGGGTTCTCAAATATACAAAACCAATTAAGAAAAAAGAATAAAAATGGCAATGCCAACAAAAACTAAAATTTTGAACAATTTTATTTTTGAATTGAAGGTTGGATGTCTTTTCAGGTAATCTGCAAAATTCCCTGAAAGCAACGAAACCAAGGAAAAAATCAACAATGCCTGAAGCATAAATAATCCTCCCAATACATAAAATTGTACCATGGTATTTTGAGATGAACTATATAAAAATCCAGGAAAAAAAGCCAAAAAAAATATTGAAACCTTCGGATTTAAAACATTCATCAAAAATCCTTGTTTAAAAAGTTTAATCAACCTTTTTTTATCCACTTTTGTATTTATCAAAACTTCTTCATCCGATTTAAATGTTAAATAAGCCAAGTACAATAAATAAATTGCCCCGAATAATTTAATAGCGAAAAATATATTTTCAGATTGTTTCAGGAGCGCCGAGACACCAAAAGCCACTAAAGAAGTATGGATTAAAATCCCGGAAACCAATCCCAATGAAGTAACAATTCCATATTTTTTACCATTGGTCATACTTTGCGCCAAAACATAAATAATGTCGGGTCCCGGCATAATGGTGAGTAACATGGATGCGCCGATAAACGACAGCAGAATTTCGTAATTCATTTAAAATTTTAAGATAGCCAAAGTTATTGTTTTTTGCTTAACAAAAAAACTTGTTTTGACATATTAAAATAGCCAAGTCAACTATTAAAAATACCAAAACAAGTTCTAAATATTAATCAATTTTAAAGTTTATAACCTTCTTAAAATTTAAAATTCAATCCCATTTTAAAGTTTCTTCCTTTGGTAGTGTATCCAATTGTTTCCACATAACTTTCATTGAAAATATTGTTGGCTTGAACAATCAAAGAAAGTCGGTCTTTTATCAAATGATGGCTTGCAAATAAATCGACCAAACTATAAGCTTTTAAATTAATATTATCTCCTGTTCCCCATTGGTCAAAATAGGTTCTTTTTGAAATATTTTTAAAACGAACAGACAAATAGGTATTTTTTATGCTGTTGGTTTCAATTAATGCCGTTATTTTATATTTTGGGATATAATCAATATCAGCATTTTTGTAAATATAGGTATGACCCAATCTAACTGTAGTTTCTTTAAGAATATCAAATTTAATTTCAGTTTCAACACCTTTTGCATTTAGTTTTTCATTGGAATTGGAATAAGTCACATAATCGGGTAATATAATGGCATTTTCTTCTTCTCTGTAAAAGAATACGGAATTAATTTCAACCTTCTTTTTTATTGAATAAATAAATCCGAATTCCATACTTTTATCTTCTTCTGGTTTTAAATCCACATTTCCATATTGAGAAAATAACTGATAGGTACTTGGCGCAATGAATGCAGTGCTTAAAGAGGTTATTAACCTAAAATCCTTTGAAAAATTATAAGAAGGATTCACGTTATAAACCCAGTGATTTCCATATTCACTGTGATTGTTTAAGCGAGCTCCTGCATTTATATTAAACCCGGATAATGCGTTGTAAACTACAGTAAAATAAGGATCTATAGTGTTGTAATTTGCCAGCCCTTCATTTATATCGCCATACGGACTATTTGTTTCATTGCTCTGTTTCTGATAATTTAACCCGGTAATTAATTGAAATTTATCCGAAAATTTATAATTGTTTATGACATCTGCAACATACGTTTTTCCTGTATATTCAAAATGATCTGTAGCATTTGACCAGCTGTTAAAAATGTCCAACATTCTGTCATTTTTATTGTAAGATGCGCTTGCTGATAAAATTCCTTTTTCATAATTAAAGTTTGATGAAAAACCAAATCTAAGCTGCTCATTTTCTCCAATGTTAATGTCGGAATCCGAAAATGCTCCGGCATCAAAATCATAAACATTTTTGTCATAATTGCTAAATAGCTGAACATTAAACTTCTGATTAAATTTATAGCCCAAACGCACAAAAGAATTTGATGCCTCAAATTTATCGCTTTCAAATTTCACTTCGCTATTCTCATCACTTGCATCCGACAGTCCGTTAATCTTAGAAAAATTACCGGCCGCCAAATAACTAAATTTGTTCAAAATACCATTAACCGTAATATTTTGATTAAAATCCTTAAAGTTTAATTTTGAATCGTTTTGCGAATTGTTGGTTCCCAGAGAAACTTCATAGTTAAGTGAAATTGGTTTTTCTACAGGTTGTTTTAATTTAATATTAATAACTCCTGTAGCAGCTCCTGAACCGTACAAAGTACTGGCGGCACCGTTCATTACTTCAATAGATTCTACCTGACTAAGTGAAAGCAAGCGTAAATCGAAAGTTGTATTTATACCAGATGGATCACTTACCGAAACACCGTCAATAAGCACAATCACATGGCGGTCTCTGCCACCTCTTATGTAAATGCTTTTGTTTTTTCCGGCTGAACTGTTACTGCCATTAATGGTAATTCCTGCAATATTGTCTAAAATATCAGCAACGGATTTTCCCTTTTGATGTTCAATTTCTTCTGGAGTAATTTGGTAAATAATTTTGCCTACGTGTTCTTTTTTGATGGCAAATTTTGTTGCAGTAACTACAACTTCGTTTAATTGCTCAATGCTGTCTTTTTTTTGTTGAGCAGTTACAGTGGTTAATGCAAAAAACAGGCATAACGCACTTGCATGAAATGAATTTTTTTTCATTTTTTTTGATTTAATTAATAAAATAAATCAGGAAATTTTTAAGTATAGATCAACCATACTCAAACCTTTCTCCCGAAAGCTTGAACTATCACAGATTTTTGGCAGGTCTCCTGGCTTGCGTATTGTTATTCACCTTCCCATTCTACTTGAACAGTGGTTTAAAGTTAATAACAACCACCAATTTCTTGGCTAAGCTTACAGTTGCGGGAACAGCTTCGGATTTTAACCGAATTCCCTTTTCACTTGGTTATACAGAAGTATAAATAAGAACCATAATCTGGCGTAAAGTTAAATTAATAAAGTGTATTTAGCCGTATTAAATTTCTAAAATATTACTTTTGTGAAAATTATTTTTTAATGAAATCGTCAATCACTAAAATTATCATATTTACGCTCTTTATAATGCTAATTTCTTGTAAAGCTGATAAAAAAAACGATGCTTTAAATGCGGAAACAAATATCAAAAGCACCCTAAAATATGCCAAAGGATTTGATATTCAGCATTATAACAATTACACAAAACTTACAGTAAAAGCACCTTATCAAAATTCAATAGAAACTTTTGAGTATATACTTGTGACCAATAAATCAAAAAGTGATTTAAAAACCATCCAAATTCCAATCAATTCCATTGTGGTAACCAGCACCACGCATATTCCGTTTTTAGAATTATTGAATGTTGAAGATAAATTGGCTGGATTTCCAAATACCGATTACGTTTCATCGGCAAAAACGAGAAGTTTAATCGAAAAAGGATTTATTAAAGATCTTGGCCACGAAGAAAGTATCAATACCGAATTGCTGCTCGATTTAAAACCCGATTTGGTGGTTGGTTTCTCATTAAACAGCAATAATAAAACGTTTTCAACCATTGAAAAATTGGGAATCCCAGTGCTGTTGAATGGGGATTGGCTTGAAGAAACACCACTTGGTCGTGCAGAATGGATTAAGTTTTTTGGGGTTTTGTTCGACAAAGAAAAAATGGCTGACAGTATTTTTAATGTTCTGGAAAAAAATTATCTGGAAGCAAAAGATATTGCTTCAAAAGCAACAGAAAAACCAACCGTAATTTCGGGCGGACTTTTTAAAGATGTTTGGAATTTACCTGCCGGCGACAGTTTTGAAGCAGCTTTTTTGAAGGATGCAAATACAAATTATCTATGGAAAGATTCCAAAGGAAAAGGAAGCCTTTCCTTAAATATTGAAAATGTGTTTGAGAAAGGAAAAGATGCAGAATTTTGGATTTCCCCTAGCTATTATAAAACCTTGGAGCAACTTAATAATGCAAATGATATGTACCCAAAATTAAGGGCAGTTCAAAACAAAAACATATTCACTTATGTGAATAAACAAGGAGAAAATGGCGGTATTATTTATTTTGAACTGGCTCCTGCCCGACCGGATTTGGTTTTAAAAGATCTGATTAAAATTGCGCATCCGGAACTTTTAAAAAACTATGAATTAACCTTTTATGAAAGGTTGAAGTAAAAATAATTACATTTTATATTCTTGATACATAAATAGTACTCTTCCATTTTAATTCTAAATCATATTTCAAAAGAAGTACTTCAAAAACTTCTTGCCTTACTCAAATTCCTATTTACCAAACTAACTTTTCTATCCTAAATTTATCTAATTCATTAATTATCACTACATTTAACAGTAACTTGAATAGTTAACACTTTAGACTAAAAAAATTGTAATAATTAGCCTTAACGATTAAAAATTTAATGATGGCTGAAAATTTAGGTGAAAACGCAAAGAATATGCGCTCACGTGTTTTTAAGCATATGCTAAAAACCAGAGGTTGGAAATATCGTGCATTTCTTCGTTATCTTAGATTTTTTAAATACGTTTCTTTTAGTCCAACACGAGGTGATTTCCTTGAATCGTACTATACCTTAATGCGATATCTTGATGATATTGTTGATGGTGATGCTCCTTTACCTTTAGGATATTTAGACACCGTTAACTTCCTTAAGGAAAAAATTCAATTTTCTGAAAATCCAGACAATCCAAAAGATGAAATCGATTTTTTGATGCTGCATTGTTTTAATTTGGCAAAAAGATTTCATGAAGATTTTCAAATGGAAACAAAAGATATTCTTTATTCGCTTCTTTTTGATGCAAACCGAAAAGGAAAAGGAATCATTTTCCCGGAAAAGGAATTAATGCGCCATTTCCATTTGATGGATGTTAGAGGTACCATAAAAGCCACGCTTAAAATTTTTAAGGAAGATCCCGAAAAATATAAACTTTTGAAACCTCTTGGAATTGCCACCCGATATCAATTTGATCTTGAAGATTTTGAAGCGGATATAAAGGCCGGATATGTGAATATAACAAAGGAAGAATGCCTGCTGTTTGGAATTGAAACGGCAGATTTACACAATAGACAATCAGCAGGTATAAAAAAATGGTTCCAATACCGGGCTGAACAAGGTTTAGCCTTGCTGGAAGAACATCATCAAAGATTGCCGGAAGGCAGGTTTTCTCTGTTAACCAGAGCAACTTTCCCGATTGTTTATGAATTTCCCGCAAGAAAATTTTTTAAAAAAGCACTGCGGGAAAAGTAATTATTCCAGGTTAATTAATAAATGCTATTGTATGGAAAATATTCAAACAAAATCAGATTCGCCAAATGATTTCTTCTTACAAAAATGGTTTCTTGATTGCATTACGGATGATGGAGACGCCATGATTTTCTATGCAGCTAAATTAAAATGGAAAAGACGGGAAGCCCTGTATTCCAATTGGTTAAGTTACAATGCTAAAACTGGTTTAACTCAAAAATCAAGTTATCGATCAGTGAAATTACCGGAAATTAAAGATGGCGTTATTTCTTGGAATGGCAAAACCTTTAAAGTATCTGGCACTTGGAAAGCATTAGCTTCTTCCGTTCACGACAGACTATATAATTCAGAAGAAGGCAATTTAGATTGGAATTGCTACCAACCTATGTCAAAGGTGCATTTAGAAGTAAATGATAAAGAAATAACAGGAATTGGATATGCAGAAGAATTACGCTTAACCATTGCCCCTTGGAAAATTCCTATGAATGAACTTAGGTGGGGAAGGTATTTATCTCAAGAAAATCAACTTGTTTGGATTGAATTGATAGGCGAAAAAAAACAACAGTGGATTTGGTTAAATGGTAAAAAAATTGAAAACGTCCTCATTAAAGATGATAAAATAATGATTCCGTCTAAAGATATTTCTCTGGAATTGGATAGAAGAATTGTGTTAGGGGCAGAAAAAAAAATACTGAAAGTAGTTAAAGACCTACTCACCTACCTTCCAGATTTTAACAAAGCAATGACAACTAATTTTTTGACTGCCGACGAATTTAAATGGCTTAGCTATGGCGTTTTAAAAAAATCTGGAAAAATAATCAATAGCGGATGGGCAATTCATGAATTTATCGATTTTAACCCTTCTAAAAAATGATTCTAAGAGCCGAAAATATTGTTAAATCTTTTGGAAAGAAAAAGATATTAAAAGGGATAACTTTTGAAATGAATGAAGGTGCATTATACGGTATTGTCGGAGAAAATGGTTCCGGGAAATCTACGTTGCTTAAGATTATTATCGGAGAATTGAAGGCGAATGAAGGCAAAGTAATGATGAATGGAAGTTTTGGTTATTGCCCTCAAAAACCACTTATCTTTTCTCAATTGACCATTAAAGAGCATTTCAAATATTTTAGTGCGGCTTATGGATTGGAAAAAAACAACAGCCAGCTTAACGCTGATTATTTTCTTCAATATTTTAATTTTGAGAAGCATAGAAATGATAAAGTTGAAATTTTAAGCGAAGGAACAAAGCAAAAACTCAACCTTTCCCTTGCTTTATTGCACAAACCGGATCTCCTTATTCTAGATGAACCTTATAATGGTTTTGACTGGAATACTTATATGCGATTTTGGGATTTATCCGACGAGTTATTGAAAAAAGGTTGCACTATTTTAATTGTCACACACCTGCAAACTGAAAAAAAACGATTCAATTTTATATTTAATTTGAAAGATGGATATTTAACATGAAATTAATCCGTATCTATATTAGTGTTTCAATGATTTTACGAATGTTAATCCGTCGAAGGATTGTGCTAATCTTGTTTGTCATAATTCCGGCGGTTTTCTTTTCTATTGTTGCTTTAACAACTTCAAATAGAATCCTTCCTTTTCGTCTTGCTTCTTTAGAATCTGAAGTTTTTATTGAAGTTAGTGAAAAAGAAATTTCGCTTTTATTTTTTGCGGTAGCCATAACAGGATTTTTAGTCTCATTTTTAGCATTAAACCTTATTCAGAAGAATAACGAAGCGAACAGACGATTGATCATTTGCGGATATCATCCGCTTGAACTTCTTTTATCAAATCTTATTTCCTTGCTTTTTATTATCATTCTGATTGCTGTTTATATTGGCCTGCTATCTAGTGCATTTTTTTCATTTAACCATTTGTTCTTATTAATCTTTGGATTATTACTTACCGGATTTGTTTATGGTTGTTATGGTTTGGCGGTAGGAAGCATTATTAAGGGAGAGTTGGAAGGGATTTTATTTATTGTTTTATTGGTTAATATTGATGCTGGCTGGCTACAAAATCCGTTATTTTATGCAGAAGCCCAAAATCAAGAGCTTATTAGATTTCTTCCCGCATATTTCCCTTCTCAAACTGCAATTATCGCAGCATTTACGGACTATTCCGTCATAAATGCGGGCTTAAACAGTTTGCTTTATGGATTGTGTTTTCTTATTGTGGCTATGATTATATTTTTTAACAAAATGAAAATCAAAAAATGAAAAATTCAAAATCTCTTTTAGGCAAAGTTCTTTATGCGTTTCTGTTCTTATTTTTTGTGCCCTTGCTTTTATTCTTCTGGGCAGAATATACCGAAAATATAGTGCAATATCCCGCCATAAAATCAACAATTTGGGGAATAAGTATCGGTATACTTGGAATAATACTCATTTTTTGGGGAATGTATTCTCTTGCAAAATATGGAAAAGGACTGCCCATGAATGCATATCCACCTCCTAAATTTGTTAAAGAAGGGCCTTATCTCTATTTAAGACACCCGATATATTGGGGCTTTGCACTTTTGTTAATTGGCTTTTTCATTGCTATAGGCTCTTCAAGTGGTTTGTGGCTTGTCACTCCTTTAACCATCCTATGTGTTTTAGCTTTAGTGCTTGGATTTGAAAATATTTCTTTAAAGGAACGCTTCCCGGATGAGAAAATGAAAGTGCATTTTGACATTCCAGCTAAAGGGGAAGAAAACGCGAGTTTAGTAGATCTCATTTCCTCCTTTTTAATGGCGTTTATTGCAATTCTTATGGGAAATTACATCACTATCTTCCTAGTGCGTGATGTGCTTCCAGAATATGGCGATTCTTGGAGTATCAGCCTTGTTTTTAAAGGACTTCAAGAATATTATTTAAGTTTTCTTTTTATTATTGCTGTTCCTTTTGTGGTAAAAAAGAAATACATCCTGCGAGAATGGACTATTTCAATACTTATCGCTATTATTTCATCTGTATATATTTCTTTATTATGGCCATCTGTTGGAGCGCAATATTTATCTCCAAATCTCCAAACCTCAAGCACGTTTGAAACGATATCAATAGTACTCATTAATTTACCGTTTTTTTTAATCTTGCTATCACTAAAAGCCTATTTAAAACAATTTAAGAAGTTTGCCTTTATTTTTTACCTGTTCGCAATTTTTATTGGAATTGTCCAATTGACTAACAGCAACTCTCCCATACTGCATTTCATCATTTCTCTGTTTATATTTATTCTGGCTTCATTTTATGAAAGAATTTGGATGTTCTCGAAAAACTTTGTTGAGAAAATTGCAAACTCTTGGAAAGAATGGGTTTTCGGTCCTGTCAGAGTCATTAATCATGGATTTTATGTTGGCTTTGGCTCTTTTTTAGGCATTCTAATTGCAGGTTATTTGGCTGGAAAAGTTTACGCTTGGGCACTGTTGGCATTTGCAATTTCAGTAATTATTTTTTCGGCATTATGGGCTCAAATAATTGAAGGATCTGAAAAATTAAAAAGACCTTTTGGTTATTATGGCGCATTGGTCGGAATTCTGTTTGCAAGTTTTGTTGTTTGGTTTATGGGCGTTAATGTATGGGTGATTATTGGGGTTGTTTCAGTAGTTATGCCTTGGGTTCAGGCCATTGGTCGCTTTCGTTGTTTGGTGAATGGTTGTTGCCATGGAAGTCCGACAAAAAGTCAAAAAATCGGGATTCGATATTTTCATTATCGCTCAAGGGTATGTGGTATCTCCGGTTTGGAAGGAGCATTGATTCATCCCACGCCACTTTATTCAATACTTTGGTTATTTCTCATTGGGTTTATTCTTCTTGCCCTTTGGAGAAATCATTTTTCCTATCCATTTATTTTTGGAATTTATCTAATTCTAACGGGAATTGGCAGATTTGTTGAGGAGGCCTATCGCGGAGAAGTTCAAACAATTATTTGGAAAGGGTTACGGTTGTATCAATGGACAGCAATTATATCCGTTTTAATAGGCATTGGAATGACAACTTTGGCTATTGAAATTGTGGAATTACAACCAGGAATTGATTGGGAAATAGCAGTTTCGGCATTTTTGGGAGGTTTAATTACCTTTATTGCAATGGGTGTTGATTTTCCCAATTCGAATGCAAGATTTTCAAGATTGGTTTGATAAATCATTCGCTGTTGGATTTTGCGAATTGGGATGAGTTATCATTACCAAAATAGTGGAGTGAATCTGAAGGTCCCGCATTTTAAACTACCTTTTTTCTCCTCTCCGTTTTCTTTTTTCCTTGAGCTTTTACTTTCTGGAGTTTTAGGGGGCTTTAAAACAATTTAATTTGCCCCTCGCCATCATCAGATTTGTCATTTTCTGAATTGGAATTATCATCAGAAGAATCCGTATTATTATCAATAACCTCTTCATCATTAACTTCTACATCTTCAATTATTGGGGGTTCATAAGGTAATGGCTCCAACATATTCACTTGTTTAATTTTATCGGAAGTTAACTGGTTGCCCTGTGCTTTTATTCCTTTAATTGCTATAAATTCTTCAAAATTTAATAAGATAGGCTCCAAATTTCGTTTTGAAAACAGGATATCTGCCATTGGTCTATAATCTGTAACAACCATTTCCAATTGTGATTTTGGGTGCTCTGAAATGAAAAGTTCTTCTTTGTTTGGATTGTCGATCATAAATCGTTTTACAAAGTATTTTTCTTTATCACCATCATAATAAATTGCAGAAACCGGTTTTTCCGGAGTCCATTTTTCGAGCACAATCATATCGCTTTCAAAATGGGTAGAAAGTTCCGGTTTAATGGTTTTAATAATTCCTTTCTGGTTGATAATTAGCAATCGGTCTTCCGGCTTAAATTCTCCCAATAATTCACCTCTTGCATCGGTATTTAATCTTTGAACGGTTTCATCAAACCAAATTTTTCTCGCATTAAGCGTTGATACCCCTTCCGATTTTAATTCAATTTTTTTAATGGTATGTTTTGTAACTATATTACCTTTAGAACTTCTTCCTTTTATGGCTAAATCTGAAAAATCCAAATCCCATTTCAATTTTTTAATACTGGCAACAGCACGTAAATTTATGGTTACCGTTTCTGCTTCCCCATTCAGGTTTGCGGTAAAATAGAGAACCTGTGACCCTTTGTTTCCAGCGGTTAAATCGTATTCTTTATCACGCGTAACCCCAGTCACATTAAAACGTTTCATATAACTTGGTCCGTTTTTTCCATCGTGATAAATCATATTATAAACGGTACGCTTATCGCTCTTTTTAAACACAGCCACATGAATAATGTCTTTTCCTACAAAAGTTTTAGAATCAACTTTCGTAACCACCATTACCCCGTCTCTTCTAAAAACAATCACATCATCAATATCTGCACAATCGTCAACATATTCATCTCGTTTTAAGGAAGTACCTACAAATCCCTCTTCTTTATTTACATAGAGTTTAGTGTTTCGCATCACCACTTTGGTTGCAATAATATCGTCAAATAAACGAATTTCTGTTAAACGCTCTTTTCCTTTCCCGTATTTTAGTTTTAAGTTTTTAAAATAGTCAATGGAAAAATCAATAATATTGGCCAAATGCTTTTTAACTTCAGCAATTTTTTCTTCTAAACTCTCTATAAATTGTTTGGCTTTATCGATATCAAATTTTGATATTTTTTTAATTCGAATTTCTGTCAAACGAACAATATCTTCTTCAGTAATGGGACGTTTTAAATGCTTTATGTGTGGCTTCAGACCTTCATCAATCGCTTTTATCACACCTTTCCAAGTATCCTGATCCTCAATGTCCCTATAAATTCTATTTTCAATAAAAATACGTTCCAAAGAAGCAAAATGCCATTGCTCGTCCAATTCATTTAATTGAATTTCAAGTTCAAGTTTTAATAATTCTACGGTATGGTTCGTTGAGCGAACTAATATTTCCGAAACACCAATAAATACTGGTTTATTGTCATCAATAACGCAACATAAAGGCGAAATCGGATTTTCACAACTGGTGAAAGCATATAAAGCATCAATGGTTTTATCAGGTGAAATACCACTTGGCAAATGCACTAAAATTTCAACATTGGCAGCGGTATTATCTTCTATTTGTCTTATTTTAATTGTCCCTTTATCATTTGCTTTTAAAATGGAATCAATTAAAGAAGATGTTGTTGTTCCGAAAGGAATTTCGGTAATTACCAATGTTTTTTTATCGAGTTGTCCTATTTTTGCCCTTACTCTAATTTTCCCTCCTCTTTTTCCATCTTGATATGAAGAAACATCTGCAATTCCTCCGGTTAAAAAATCTGGAATCAACGTAAAGGGTTTTCCCTTTAAATGTTTTATGGAAGCGTCTATCAGTTCATTAAAATTATGGGGTAATATTTTAGTTGAAAGTCCAACCGCAATACCTTCTGCGCCTTGAGCCAGCAACAACGGAAACTTAACGGGTAAATCTATTGGTTCCTTTTTTCTGCCATCATAGGATGATTGCCATTCTGTAGTTTTTGGATTGAAAACAACATCCAACGCAAATTTAGACAAGCGGGCCTCAATATAACGCGCTGCGGCAGCCCGGTCACCGGTTAAAATATTCCCCCAGTTTCCTTGCATATCAATGAGCAATTCTTTCTGGCCCAGTTGAACCAAAGCATCAGAAATAGAAGCGTCGCCGTGCGGATGGTATTGCATGGTGTGACCAACAACGTTTGCCACTTTATTATAGCGTCCGTCATCCAAGTCCTTCATAGAATGCATGATTCTTCGTTGAACTGGTTTAAAACCATCTCTTAGACCAGGAACTGCACGCTCTAAAATAACATAAGAGGCGTAGTCCAAAAACCAGTCTTTGTACATTCCTGTGACCTTGGTAATGGTTTCCTGATTGCCAAATTCCTCGTTTAAATGTTCGTTTTCGTTGATTTCTTCTTCTTCCATAGTATTCAATTCCAAAATCCTTCATAAAGAAGGTAGCATGCTGTTTTTAAACGTTGTAAGCAGTAAGTTTTAAGCTAAAAAAGATTAACTCATCAATAAAAATTACTCTTCAATTTTATCCAATTCAAATTTTAAATTTTCTATGATAAACTTTTGACGAGTGGGCGTGTTTTTTCCCATATAAAATTCCAGCATTTTATCAATAGACATTTCTTTATCAAGCATAACGGGATCCAAACGAATGCTATCTCCAATAAAATTAGCAAATTCATCAGGTGAAATCTCCCCCAATCCTTTAAATCGCGTAATCTCCGGTTTTCCTTTTAAGGAATTGATTGCATTTTGTTTTTCTTCTTGAGAATAGCAGTAAAAAGTTTGTTTTTTATCCCTAACCCTAAACAATGGCGTATCTAAAATATATAAATGGCCTTCTTTGATCAGTTCAGGAAAAAATTGTAAAAAGAAAGTGATTAACAGCAAACGAATATGCATTCCGTCCACATCAGCATCAGTTGCAATCACAATGTTGTTATATCTTAAATGTTCAATAGATTCTTCAATATTTAAAGCCGCCTGCAATAAATTAAATTCTTCATTTTCATACACAATTTTTTTATTCATTCCATAAGAATTCAAAGGCTTTCCCCTTAAACTGAAAACAGCTTGTGTATTTACGTTTCTTGATTTGGTGATAGAACCGCTTGCAGAATCTCCTTCAGTTATAAACAAGGTGCTTTCTAACCTATTTTCTTTCTTTAAATCACTTAAATGAACCCTGCAGTCTCGTAATTTTTTATTGTGTAAGCTGGCTGTTTTAGCACGTTCTCTGGCTAATTTCCGAATACCGGACAAATCGTTTCGCTCTTTTTCAGCCTGTAATATTTTCTTTTGAATTCTTTCGGCCGTAACCGGATTTTTATGAAGGTAGTTGTCTAAATTCGTCTTCACAAAATCGGTAATAAAACCTCTTACAGAAGGCAATCCGTCGCCCATTTCCGTAGAACCCAATTTTGTTTTGGTCTGGCTTTCAAAAATAGGCTCCATTACTTTTATGCTTATCGCCGAAACAATGGATTTTCGAACATCTGAAGCTTCATAGTTTTTGCCAAAAAACTCACGTATCGTTTTCACAATGGCTTCTCTAAAAGCATTTTGATGCGTCCCTCCTTGCGTAGTGTGCTGTCCGTTTACAAATGAATGGTATTCCTCACTATATTGTGCTTTGCTATAAGTAATTGCAACTTCAATATCATTTCCTTTCAAATGAATTATTGGAAACAACATAGATTCTTCATCGATATTTTCTTCCAATAAGTCTTTTAATCCGTTTTCGGAAAAATACTTTTCTCCATTAAAAATGATGGTTAAACCTGTGTTTAAATACACATAATTTTTAATCATTTTTTCAATATACTCGTTTCTGTATTTGAATTTTGTAAAAATGGCTCTGTCCGGAACAAAGGTTACTTTGGTTCCTTTGCGATGCGTGGTTTCTTCTGGTTTTTCAACGTGCGTGATATTTCCTTTTTCAAATTCGGCAAAAACAGTTTTTCCTTCTCTAAAAGATTGCACTTTAAAATAAGATGACAATGCGTTTACCGCTTTGGTTCCAACACCGTTTAGACCTACCGATTTTTTAAAAGCAAGAGAATCATATTTTCCGCCGGTATTCATTTTAGAAACTACATCCACCACTTTCCCTAATGGAATACCACGTCCGTAATCGCGAATGGTAACCGTCTCTTCTTTCACCAAAACTTCAATTGTTTTGCCGGCGCCCATAACATATTCATCAATTGAATTGTCAATAACTTCCTTTATCAAAATATAAATCCCATCATCGGGAGATGAGCCATCGCCTAATTTACCGATATACATTCCGGGACGAAGTCTAATATGTTCTTT
Organism: Lutibacter sp.; assembly: GCF_041555395.1. Taxonomy (GTDB): domain Bacteria; phylum Bacteroidota; class Bacteroidia; order Flavobacteriales; family Flavobacteriaceae; genus Lutibacter. The sequence continues at coordinate 29,840 of NZ_JBFFKM010000020.1, forward strand.
CCAATCAAGCGATCGAATATTATCCTCGGTGTATGCTGTTTGATCTGTCATTTTTATAGTGTGATTCTTGAAGCGTGGCTAAAGTACTATTTTGCTTTAAGAAATAAAAAAAAGTCTGTCAAAATAATTATTAACACTAAAAAAGGTAAAAAGTTGAAAAGTTTAAAGTTAAAAAACACTACCTTCTAACTTCTCAATACGCAATTACACATTAAATCTAAAATGCATGATATCACCATCTTGCACAACATATTCTTTACCTTCAACACGCATTTTACCAGCTTCCTTAACTTTGGCTTCACTTCCGTATTTCACAAAGTCATCATAACTTATAACCTCTGCCCTAATAAATCCTTTTTCAAAATCAGTGTGAATCACCCCAGCTGCTTGTGGTGCGGTGTCCCCAATATTTATTGTCCAAGCACGCACTTCTTTAACGCCTGCGGTAAAATAGGTTTGTTGATTTAATAATTTATAGGCAGTTCTAATTAAAACAGAAGCGCCAGGTTCTTTTAATCCTAAATCTTCCAGAAAAAGTTGACGTTCTTCGAAGGATTCCAATTCCGTAATATCTGCCTCAGTTCCTACAGCTAAAATAATAACCTCTGCATTTTCATTCTTTACAGCTTCTTTTATGATATTTACATACTCATTTCCGTTAACAGCAGAATTTTCATCAACATTGCATACATACAATACCGGTTTGTCCGTTATAAATTGTGTTGGCTTTATATATTCTTCACGCTCTTTAGCGGTTAAATCAATAGCTCTTACTGAAATTGCCGACTCTAAACCTTTTTTTACTTTTTCTAAAGCATCCAATTCTTTTTGGGCTTCCTTATTTCCTGTTCTGGCAGCTTTTTTAACTTTATCAAGTTTTTTATCTAAAGTTTCTAAATCCTTTAACTGTAATTCTATATCAATGGTTTCTTTATCCCTTAAAGGATCAATAGTAGTATCGACATGGATAATATTATCATTGTCAAAACATCGAATTACATGGATAATGGCATCCGTTTCTCTAATATTTGCTAAAAATTGATTTCCCAATCCTTCTCCTTTGCTTGCACCTCTAACCAATCCTGCGATATCAACAATATCAACAGTTGCGGTTTGCACACGCTGAGGTTTTACCAATTCTTCCAATTTTGTCAATCGGCTATCCGGCACATTTACCACACCAATGTTTGGTTCAATGGTACAAAACGGAAAGTTGGCACTTTGTGCTTTCGCATTGGACAAACAATTAAATAAAGTCGATTTTCCTACATTTGGCAATCCTACAATCCCGGCTTTCATACTGTTAATTTTATTATTTTTTTTCTAAAAAAGTAATTTTTTACAAGCCCGCAAAGATAGTATTTTCAATGAAATAAATTAAGCTTTTTTGGTTTAAATAATTCCCTAAAATTGAAGTTTAAAATTTTCATATAAAATTAATAATTGTATATTCGCTTTAAACATTAACCAACCTAAAAATGAAAAAAATAAACATTTTATTAGTATTACTCTGTTTCTTTACAAATATTACATTTGCGCAAGAGCTTATTTCTGGAATTATCAGAGACACATCCGGCGAACCTTTAGCTGGAGCAAGTGTTATCGAAAAAGGAACATCAAATGGAACCGTTGCAGATTTTAATGGAAATTATAAAATTTCCGTAGCAAAAGGCTCTATACTTATTTTTAGCTATATAGGCTATCAATCAAAAGAAATTCAAGTAACAAATAACATTTTAAATGTAAGTTTGGAAAGTGGCGAGCAATTACAGGAAGTTCAAATTGTAGGTTCCCGAAACGCAAAACGAACATCAGTGGATACCCCTGTCCCAGTTGATGTTATAGATGTAAAGGAATTAGCCGCTAAAAACGGAAATGTTGATTTAACTCAAATTCTGCAATATGCAGCACCTTCCTTTAATGCTACAAAACAATCAGGGTCTGATGGCGCTGACCATGTTGTACCTGCATCTCTAAGAGGTCTTGGTCCTGATCAAACATTGGTATTAATAAACGGAAAAAGAAGACACCAGTCTTCCCTTGTTAATATTTTTGGAACTCGTGGTAGAGGGAATTCAGGAACAGATTTAAACGCAATTCCTGTATCTGCCATAAAAAGAATTGAAGTTTTAAGAGATGGTGCTTCGGCACAATATGGTTCAGACGCTATTGCAGGTGTAATTAACATTGTACTAAATGATGCCACTGATGGTTTAGTTGGTGGAGTTACCTATGGAGCGTATAGTACAAAGACTGGTGGAGATTATGCTCAAAAGATATTTGAAACTCAAGATGGTTGGGAGCCAGAGCTTTTTAATGTAGAAGGAAAAAACAGGCTGGATGGAGAAGATAAAAATTTTGATGGGGAAACCACTAAAATAGACTTGAATTATGGTGTAAAGATTGGTGAAAATGGATTTATTAACTTTACCACTGAATTATTGTCACAAGAAAAAACATTACGCCCAGGTTTTGATTGGAGAAAAGGATATGGAAGTGCCAGTGTAGACGCTTTCAGTTTTATGGTGAACTCTTTGGTTCCTGTTAATGATAATACTGAAATTTACGTCTTTGGAGGCAGAAGCTTTAGAGATATAAATGCCAATGCATTTTCAAGAAGCAGTTTTGCAGATGGCGATAACCGCTCTGTTCCTAGTATATATCCTAACGGTTTTACACCACAAATTACTTCAAACATAACTGATGTTTCTGTTTCTGCCGGTCTGAAACACAGTATGGCCAACGGATGGGATCTTGATTTTAGCAATACTTTCGGTAAAAATATGTTCCACTATTATATCAAAAACTCAAATAATGCTTCCTTAAAAGATGCTTCACCTACTGATTTTAATGCCGGTGGTCACAGCTTGTCACAAAACACTACAGGTTTAGATTTTAATAAATATTTTGAAGAGGCTGCAAGTGGAATCAGCCTTGCTTTTGGAATGGAGTTTAGAACCGAAAACTTTTTGATTTTTTCAGGAGAAGAAGCTTCTTATGCCTTATATGATGAAAACGGTATAGCCATTACAAATCCTGCAATCCAAACGGTTGCAACTGATTCTAACGGAGACGAACTTTCAGGTGGCTCTCAAGGATTTCCAGGGTATAGTCCTGCTAATGAAGTTGACAGAAGCAGAACCAATGTTAGTTTTTATGTTGATTCTGAAATTAATATAAGTGATAATTTCTTAGTTGCAGGAGCTTTACGTTATGAGAATTACAGTGATTTTGGAAGCACCTTTAACTACAAATTGGCAAGTCGATTAAAAATCAGCGAAAACTTATCATTTCGTGGTTCTGTATCATCAGGATTTAGAGCGCCTTCATTAACGCAACTTTACTACAACTTAAAATTTACAAATATTGTTGCGGGAGAATCTGTTCCTTCATTGCTTTCAGCTAACAACAGTACAGTTACAAAAGCATTTGGAATAGAGCAGCTAAAAGAAGAAACGGCATTAAATGGCAGTATTGGATTTACCTATAACAAAGGGGGGTTTACCGCTACTTTAGATGCTTATTCAATTAGTGTAGATGACAGAATTATTCTTACAGATAATTTTACTGATCAGGCAATTTTAGGTCCATTAAAAGTGGATGCAGCTCAATTTTTTGCGAATGGAGTTGATACAAGAACCCGGGGAGTTGATTTAGTGCTTGCGTACAAAACGGCTATTGATGATCATAGTTCTATAAATATTGGTTTAACCGGGAATATTAATGACTTGAAAATTGATGAAATCCACAATGGAAATTTAAATGAATTTACATTTTTCAGCCCTTTTTCAAGAGCCTATTTAAAAGCTGCAGCACCTGACTATAAATTAGGTTTGAATTTAGGATATACAAATAACAAATTTAGTGTAAGTGCAAATTTAACTAAATTTAGTGAAGTTAAATTACAAGATTTTCAATGGGTAGATTCACCTCCAACAACACAAAGTGAAGCTGATGCTTTATATGCTGTTGCAACTGATACTTACAAAACAAAAATGGTGATGGACTTAAACATTTCCTATGAATTTTCGAAAGGATTAACTTTTACTGTAGGAAGTACTAACCTGTTTAATGCCTACGCCACTCCGCAATATGATGGATGGACTGATCAAGGAAGTTTAATGGATTCAGTTCAAATGGGTTCTGATGGTGCTTATTTCTTTGGAAGAATTGCTTTTAAATTATAAGAATTAATTTATAGATGAATTTAAAAGAAGGTGTATTTTTAAAAATACACCTTCTTTTTTTATCTAAAATATTTTAAAAAACTAAGGATGAAGCTCTAAATACTTCTTTACAAAAGCGTTAATTCCTTCTTCCAAATTGGTTTCCGGTTTAAAATTAATATAGTTGAATAAACTTTCAACATTGGCATAAGTGCTTTGTACATCGCCTGGCTGCATTGGTTTAAATACCATTTTTCCTTTTTTATTCAGCGCCTTTTCAATGGCTGTTATAAAATCCATTAAAGCAACCGGACTATTATTTCCAATGTTAAACAACTGATACGGTTTTGAACTTTTAGAAGGTACTGGTTTTTTAGGATTAAATTCCGGATTATTTTCTTTTGGAGCTAAAGGCAATAATCGCTTTATGCTTTCAACAATATCGCCTACATAAGTGAAATCACGACTCATATCTCCATTGTTGAACACTTCAAATTCTTTGTCCTCCACAATGGCTTTCGTAAAAATATGCAAGGCCATATCTGGTCTTCCCCAAGGGCCGTAAACCGTAAAAAATCGCAATCCCGTTGAAGGAATATTATATAAATTGGCATAAGAATGCGCCATCATTTCATTGGCTTTTTTACTAACGGCGTACATTGCCAAAGGATGATCAGTGCAATTGTCTTCCTGAAAAGGAATTTCTTCACTTAAGCCATAAACTGAACTTGAAGAAGCGAATAACAAATGTTCCACAGGAAAAGCCCTGCAACTTTCCAATATATTTAAGAATCCGGTAACATTGCTGTCCACATAAGCATGAGGATTTTCCAATGAATACCTTACACCAGCCTGAGCAGCTAAATTTACCACATAATCAAATTGTTGTTCTTTAAAAAGATTTTTTAACTGGATTAAATCCGTTAAATCTAATTTTATAAAGGAAATGGTATCTGACTTTTGCAACTTATTGTATTCAATTGTATCGGTATCAAAACCCAAGTCTCTTAAACGTGCATATTTTAGTTGAGGGTCGTAATAATCGTTAATATTGTCTAATCCAACAACTTCATAATTCGATTTCACTAACAGTTTCGCCAAATGATGCCCTATAAAACCTGCCATTCCGGTAATTAATACTTTTTTCATTTAATAAATATCAATATTATAATTCAAACAAAAATAAAACTAATTAGTCAAACCTCTTAAATGTGTCCTATATATTTCAAAAAGAATGCTAAAAAATTGAAATATACTGCCTAAATTTGACCTGTTAAATGAAAAAAAATGAATAAACAATTAATAGAATGCGTACCAAATATTAGTGAAGGACGCGACATTGCCAAAATAAATGCCATTACTGCCGTTGTTGAAACTGTTGAAGGCGTTAAATTATTAGATGTAGACCCTGGAAAAGCAACCAACAGAACGGTAATTACTTTTGTTGGCGAACCGGAAAATGTGATTGAAGCTGCCTTCAGAGTGATTAAAAAAGCTGCAGAATTAATTGATATGAGCAAACATTTCGGAGAACATCCGCGCTTTGGCGCAACAGATGTTTGTCCGCTAGTCCCAATCTCAGGAATTACTTTAGAGGAAGCTGCTGTTTTTGCCCATAAATTAGGTGAACGCGTAGGCAAAGAATTGGGAATTCCTGGTTATTATTATGAAAATGCCGCAACCAGTGAAACCCGCAAAAACTTAGCCAGCTGTCGTTCCGGAGAATATGAAGGATTGAAAGAAAAATTGGTAAATCCAACTTGGAAACCCGATTTTGGCCCTGCCGAATTTAACGAATCTGTTGCGAAATCAGGAGCTATTGCCATTTCCGCACGTGATTTCTTAATCGCCTACAACATCAATTTAAATACAACTTCAACCAGAAGAGCCAATGCCATTGCTTTTGACATTCGTGAAGCAGGAAGGGTAAAATATGAAAATGGAGTCTCAGGAAAAGTAATATTGGATAAAAATGGTGAACCTGTTCGAATTCCGGGAAAATTAAAAGCAGTTAAAGGAATTGGCTGGTTTATTGAAGAGTATGGCATTGCCCAAATATCCTACAATTTAACCAACATCAACATCACACCAATGCACATCGCTTTTGATGAAACCGAAAAATGTTCCATTGAAAGAGGGTTGCGTGTAACGGGTTCAGAATTAATCGGATTAATTCCGTTAAAAGCCATGTTAGATGCTGGAGATTATTTTTTGCGCAAACAACAACGTTCTTTAGGAATTTCAGAAGAAGAAAAAATAAAAATCGCCGTAAAATCGCTTGGGTTAGATGATTTAAAACCTTTCAATCCAAATGAAAAAATTATTGAATATTTACTTAAAGGCGGCACAAAAAAACTGATTGATTTAGCGGTAAGTGGTTTTGCCGAAGAAACTGCAGCGGAATCCATTGCTCCCGGAGGCGGTTCTATTTCTGCCTATGTGGGTGCTTTAGGTGTTTCATTGGGAACTATGGTTGCCAATTTATCAGCGCACAAAGCCGGTTGGGATGAAAAATGGGAATTCTATTCCGATTGGGCTGTAAAAGGTCAGGCCTATAAAAATAAATTATTGCAGTTGGTAGATGAAGATACCAACGCTTTTAATAAAATTATTGAAGGATTCAGAATGCCTAAATCTACTGATGAGGAAAAAGAAGCCCGCAAACTAGCGATAGAAAAAGCGACAATCTATGCAACTGAAATTCCGTTTGAGGTGATGGAAACTGCCTGTAATTCTATGGAAGTGATGCAGGCCATGTTAAAAGAAGGCATGCAAAGCTCACTTTCCGATGCCGGTGTTGGCGTATTGTGTGCAAGAACGGCCGTAGTTGGCGCTTACTTTAATGTTCGCATCAATGCGAAAGACATAAAAGATCGCGTTTTTGCAGAGGATATTTTAGCTAAAGGTGAAAAAATATACCAAAAAGCAATTGCCGTTGAGAAAGAAGTCATAAAATATATAAATTCTAAAATGTAAATTTAGTTTTTGACTGCTAAAATAAAAAACGTGCTGTAAGTTTACAGCACGTTTTTTATTCTTAATATTCTTTCTAATTTAAAGACTTGCCAAGCTCGCTTTTATTGTTTCAATTTTGGCCAAAGCATCGGTTTCTTTGTTACGTTCATTTGCAATCACCTGTTCCGGAGCACTGTTTACAAAACGTTCATTGCTCAATTTCTTTTGAACCGATTGCAAAAAACCTTCTATATACTTCAACTCTTCCAATAATTTAACTTTTTCTTCCTCTACATTAATATCAGATTCCATTGGAATAAAATACTCATTAGATTTTACCCTATAACTTAAAGCACCTTCCACTTTTTCTGAAACATAAGTCAGGGAAGTTATATTGCCCAGTTTTTCAATAACAGCATCAAAATAATTAGTTGCGCTTTCATTGTTGATTACCAAAAGTTCAATTGTATTTTTAAATGAAATATTTCTGTCTTTTCTGATGGTTCTAATTCCTGAAATTACTTCTGATGCAAATTTAAAATCATATATTAAAATTTCGTTTACTTCTTTTGATTTCGGATATTCTGCAATGATCAAAGCTTCTTCAGGAGTTCTGTCTGTAATATGTTGCCAGATTTCCTCAGATAAAAATGGCATAAACGGATGCAGTACCTTTAAATTATCTTCCAAGAAATTAACTACGGAATTGTATGTTTTTGCATCAATTGGCTGCTGATATTCAGGTTTCACCATTTCTAAAAACCAAGAAGAAAAATCATCCCAAATTAGTTTGTAGGTAATCATTAAAGCTTCACTGATTCGATATTGTTCAAATGATTTTTCAAGTTCGCCTAATGCTTGCTGAAATTTCGCAGTGTACCATTCTATGGCCACTTTGGCAGCTTTTGGCTGTTCTATGGCGTCAGAAACTTCCCACCCTTTAATTAAACGGAAGGAATTCCAAATTTTATTTGAAAAGTTTCGTCCTTGTGCAACCAAATCCTCATCAAACAATAAATCGTTTCCAGCTGCCGAACACAATAACATTCCAACACGAACTCCATCTGCTCCGAATTTCTCAATCAATTCGATTGGATCAGGAGAATTCCCTAAAGATTTTGACATTTTTCTGCCTTGTTTATCTCTAACAATTCCAGTAAAATAAACATTGGTAAATGGTTTTTCATTTCTGAATTCATAACCGGCAAAAATCATACGGGCTACCCAAAAGAAAATAATATCCGGTCCCGTCACCAAATCGTTTGTCGGATAATAGTAGTTAATTTCCTCATTATCAGGATATCTTATTCCGTCAAAAACAGAAATTGGCCATAGCCAAGATGAAAACCAGGTGTCTAATGCATCCGGATCTTGGGTAATATCATTTGCAGTTAAATTTTTTTCGACTATTTCAGAGGCCAATTTCACTGCTTCTTCCATGGTGGAAGCTATTACAAAATCGTTCACCCCATCACCATAAAAATAAGCAGGAATTCTGTGCCCCCACCAAAGCTGGCGAGAGATATTCCAATCTCTAATGTTTTCTAACCAATGGCGATAAGTGCTGTTATAATGTTTAGGATAAAAATGGATTTCTTCATCTTCCAAAACCGCTTTTAAAGCCGGTTTAACAATAGTTTCCATTTTCAAAAACCATTGTGCAGAAATTTTTGGTTCAATAACTTCCTTTGTTCTTTCTGAAGTTCCTACCTTATGAATATAAGATTCAATTTTGGACAAACTCCCTGAATTTTCCAATTCTTTGGTAATTTCTTTCCTTACAATAAATCGGTCTTTCCCTTCATAATGTAAACCAAATGAATTCAAAGTGGCATCATCATTAAAAATATCAACGACTTCCAACTGGTGTTTTTCACCCAATATTTTATCATTTGGATCGTGCGCAGGCGTTACTTTTAAACAACCTGTACCAAATTCAATATCCACATATTCATCTTCAATAATGGGAATTATCCTGTTGGCAATAGGGACAACCGCATTTTTGCCTTTTAAATGCGAAAAACGGGGATCGTTTGGATTGATGCAAATAGCGGTATCTCCAAAAATTGTTTCCGGACGCGTAGTTGCAATGGTTAAAAAATCATTACCGCCTTCAATTTTGTATTTTAAATAATATAGATTTCCCGCTTTTTCTTCATAAATTACTTCTTCATCAGACAACGTTGTTTTAGCGGAAGGATCCCAATTTACCATTCTATAACCACGATATATCAATCCTTTTTTATACAAATCAATAAAAACATTGGTCACAGACTCACTTAAATCTGGATCCATTGTGAACTTTGTTCTCTCCCAATCGCAGGAAGCACCCAATTTTTTAAGCTGTTCCAAAATAATTCCACCGTGCTCATCCGTCCATTTCCAAGCGTGTTTTAAAAATTCTTCCCTTGTTAAGTCCGATTTTTGAATTCCTTGCCCTTTCAATTTAGCCACAACTTTAGCCTCAGTTGCAATAGAAGCATGATCAGTTCCCGGAACCCAACAAGCATTGAACCCTTTTAATCTGGCTCTTCTAATCAACACATCCTGAATGGTGTTGTTAAGCATATGTCCCATATGTAATACGCCTGTTACGTTTGGCGGTGGAATTACAATGGTATATGGCTCTTTTTCATTGGGTGTTGAATGAAAATAGTTATTCTTCATCCAGTAGTCATACCACTTATTTTCTATTTCTTTAGGGCTATATTTTGTTGCTAAACTCATTTTGGTATATTATTTGTAATACGATTCGCAAATGTACAATTATATGACATATCAGAAAAAATTTTGAAAACATAAATAAAGTATTAACTTTACATTTTAAATAGAAAAATTATGAGAAAAATTATCACAATGTTTGTTTTAGGGTTTTTAACATTCACCATGAGTGCCCAAGAAAAACAAGTTACTGAAAAACCTAAAGATCCAAATGCTCCAGCGTTTGAGTTTGTTACTGAGGTTATAGATTACGGAAAAATTGTGTTGAATGCCGATGGCCTTCGCACATTTAAATTTAAAAACGTAGGAAAATCTCCTTTAGTGATAAGCGATGTTAAATCGAGTTGTGGCTGTACAGTTCCAAAAAAACCATCTGAACCTATTATGCCAGGAGAAAGTGGTGAAATTGAAGTAAAATATGCCACTAATAGACCAGGAGGTTTTTCAAAAACGGTAACGGTTTATTCCAATGCAGATGAAGATGTTAAAACTTTACAGATCAAAGGCATCGTTTTAAAAGAGTAAACTTCAAATAAGTACAAAAAAGACCTTCAAAAATGAAGGTCTTTTTTTATTTCAGCATATCTTTTAAATAGAAATTATATTCATAATCTTGTCCGTTTCTTTCAACAACCAATGAGATTTTGGTGTTTTCTTTCTGGAAAAAATTTCCAACAATTTCATCCAGTTCTAAATCGTAAGTAAACTTGTCGTTAATTTTAATCACAATATCACCTACCAACAAACCTGCTTTATAGGCAGGAGAGCCAACACGAAGGTTATGAATTTTATAAGAAGGCTTAAAAGTATATTTATAATTATAATCCAATATAACGGTATTTTTCTCATTAGCTTTACCGTCAGTTAAACCAATTGAAGCATAATTTTGTTCTCTTACCAATTGCTTTCCGTTATAAATAAGCTCAATACCGCTCATATTATACCTAAATGGTTCCTTAAAAGTACTTCCCTTTTTAAAAGATATTTTCTTGTTTTTATAATCAAAAACCACTTTAAATCGTTTTAAAACAGCGGCACCTATACTTCCATTCCGCTCAACAAACTGACGGGCAAAAGAAATGGATTCAGGATCTGGATAAGAAACCGTTGGCTTTTTTAATTCAAATTTCCCAATAACTAAAGCATTAATAAATGATCTTTTTCCATGAACTGCCCCGCTTAATCCTTCTCCCAAAAAATCATCAAAAAACTTTTTTGGAGGTAAAATAGCCGGATGACTATTTTCAAATAGCCATAAAGCATCACTTCCGCCGGAATCAATTAAAAGTTTAACGGGTATAATTTCAGTTGAATTAGGATCTAATTTTACCCCCACATCAATATATGGTTTTAATTTATATAACTCCAGATCAATTGTTTCACATTTTTTACAAACGCGATATTTATATTTGTCGGGATTGTAAAAGTTGATTCGTTTTGTGCCATAATTAATATCAACCACAAAATCCTTTAAAATTTCATATCCAATAATGCCATGAACGGTAATGCCAAGCTTTGAGGATAAATCAAAACCGTCATCCAAAATCAGATATAAACTTTGGTCATTGCCACGAATATTTCCGAATGTAAATACGTTCCCTTTTGAAAATATGGCTTCAATCGGCTCTTCACTTCCCAAACCTTGTAATTTGACCTTTTCCATATTATGGAGCATAACAGAATCCTTACTGTTTAAATTAAATAACAGCGTGGTTCCAACACCGGAATCCAAAATAAAATTCAAGGGACTTCCGTTAACTTCAATTGGAAACACAATTAAATTATTTAACAATTTAAACGAAACAGATTGCCTTTTTGAGGTGCTTTCCAGTTTAAAATTACTCTGAGAAACCGCTTCTGTTCTTATAAATAAGAGAATTACTGAAAAAATAAAAATTTTAAAATAAGGATTCAAAGTGTTTTAACTTTAATTTTTTTTGTTAAGCTACAAAAACCCCCAATTATAACATAACTTTTATGAAAATTTTAACCTTCAACAAATTACTTCAAAAGCCAAGCATTTTAAAATTAATTTCGCAATTTTGTAACTCGAATTTTTATAAAAATAAACGATGCCAAAAATATCTACAAAAGGTGTAAATATGCCTGAATCACCTATTAGAAAGTTGGTTCCTTATGCAGAGGATGCTAAAAAAAAAGGAATTGAAGTTTTTCATTTAAATATTGGCCAGCCAGATATAAAAACCCCGGAAGTTGCTCTTGAAGCCGTAAAAAATAACACAGTTGACGTGCTTGCTTACAGCCGTTCAGAAGGTTCTGAAGAATATAGACAAAAGATAGCAAAGTATTATAATAAAAGGAATGTTCCTGTATTAGCCAATGAAATTATTGTCACTACAGGAGGTTCTGAAGCCTTATTGTTTGCCATGGGGAGCATAGCAGATCCAGACGATGAAATTATTATTCCTGAACCATTTTATGCAAATTACTTAGGTTTTTCAACAGCATCTGGCGTAAATATTGTGCCGGTAATTTCAAAAATTGAAGACAATTTTGCATTGCCACCAATGGAGGAATTTGAAAAATTGATTTCTTCAAAAACCAAAGCCATTTTAATTTGTAATCCCAATAATCCAACCGGATATTTATATTCAAAGGAAGAAATTCAAAAACTGGCCGATATTGTAAAAAAACACGATTTGTTTTTAATTTCTGATGAAGTTTATAGAGAATTTATTTATGACAATGAAGTACACCATTCCGTTTTAAGCGGATTTGGCTTAGACAATCATGCCATTGTTATTGATTCTGTATCAAAACGTTACAGTATGTGTGGTGCACGAATTGGCTGTTTGGTTTCCAAAAACAAGGAAATCATAAGTACCGTATTAAAATTTGCACAAGCGCGATTAAGTCCGCCTACTTTTGCGCAAATTGCAAGTGAAGCGGCTTTAGAAACGCCGCAATCCTATTTTGATGAAGTTATTGTTGAATATAAAGCCAGAAGAGATATTTTAATTGCTGAGCTAATGAAAATTGAAGGCGTAAAAGTAGCCAAACCAAAAGGAGCCTTTTATTGCGTTGCCGAACTTCCTGTAGATGATGCAGATAAATTTGCGCAATGGCTGTTAGAAGATTTTAACCTAAACAACCAAACTATTATGGTTGCTCCGGCTGCCGGATTTTATTCAACAAAAGGAATTGGAACCAAACAAGTGCGAATTGCTTATGTGCTCAAAAAAGAGGACCTCATTCGTTCTGTAGAAATTTTGAAAGCAGCTATCAAAAAATACAACGAAAAATAATTGGAAATTCAACAAAACATATCGTTAAAACCTTACAACACGTTTGGCATTCAAGCAAATGCCAAACGTTTTGTTTCCGTGAACTTCATTAAAGATTTAAAAGAAATAATCGCTGCGGAAAAAAATATTTTTTTGTTGGGTGGCGGAAGCAATATTTTATTGACAGGTGATGTGGAAAAATTGGTAATCCATTTAAACACAAAAGGAATAATCGTAAATGATTCTGGGAACAATGAAGTTTTGGCAACTGCCGAAGCCGGTGAAAATTGGCATGAATTTGTGCAATGGTGTGTCTCTCAAAACTATGGTGGATTGGAAAATTTAGCTTTAATTCCCGGAAATGTAGGTACTGCTCCTATTCAAAATATTGGTGCTTACGGTGTTGAAATTAAAGATGTTTTTCAGCAACTCGAAGCCATCGACATTGAAACAGGAAAAACCAAAATCTTTACAAATGAGGAATGTAATTTTGGGTATCGGAATTCTGTTTTCAAAAATCAGTTGAAGGGAAAATACATTATTGCAAATGTTACTTTCAAACTTACCAAGAAAAATCACGTAACTAATATTTCGTA
>NZ_JBFFKM010000021.1:0-40530 GCF_041555395.1 Lutibacter sp.
AGAAATGGAAGTGACCCAAATGTTTATAAATGACATTAAGGGAGAAAAAGCCCAAAAAGGAGATTCTTGTACTTTTAAAATAGATTTTAGAATTCGTCCGTCGGATAAATTGTATAAAATTGTTGAAAATGTAGTTGAAGCTTAAAGGTCAAAATTAAAATCTAAAAATATTAAATCAACTATGGTAATTATCACATTGCAAAGGGCCAAGTGCATTGGTTGTAATTACTGTGTTGAACAGGCAGCTGCCCAGTTTCAAATGTCGAAAAAAGACGGTAAAGCTGTGCTGCTTCGTTCAATAGAAAAAAGGGGTTTTTTCACCCTAAAATCAGCGGATGTAGGCATTTTGGAATCTGTTACAAAGGCCAAAGAAGCCTGCCCCGTAAAAATTATTGACGTAAAACAAACATAATACGCGTATTTTATCGTTATACGGTTAATAATATTAATGATATCTTTACAAATTAGTGAAGTGGGTAAAATTGATTTTCAGTTTTACTGAACAATATAAAACATAAAAATATATGAGCTGTAATAGTTGCTCTACAGATATAAATACTGTGCCGAAAGGCTGTAAAAGTAATGGAAATTGCGCCACTGATGGTTGTGAGAAACTTTCGGTTTTCGACTGGCTATCCAACATGTCACTGCCAACAGGGCAGGAACCGCTTAACATTGTTGAGGTTAGATTTAAAAACGGACGAAAACATTTTTATCGAAATGTTGATAATTTGCAAATTTCTATAGGAGATATCATTGCAGTGGAAGGAAATCCGGGCCATGACATTGGAACGGTTTCACTTACCGGTGAATTGATTAGGATTCAGATGAAGAAAAAAGGCGTTGCCTTTGATAGTGAAGAAGTAAAGAAAATTTACAGAAAAGCAACCCAAAAAGATATTGATATCTGGAAAGCTGCCCGGGAAAAGGAATACGAAACGCAATATAAGGGCAGGGAAATTCTTGGCAGACTGGGTATCAAAATGAAACTGTCTGATGTTGAGTACCAAGGTGACGGCAACAAAGCCACCTTTTATTACACAGCCGATGATCGTGTTGATTTCCGACAATTAATTAGGGATTTGGCAAGTACTTTCAGTATTAGAGTTGAAATGAAACAAGTTGGATTGCGTCAGGAAGCAGCCCGACTTGGAGGTGTGGGGTCCTGCGGAAGAGAGTTGTGCTGTTCAACCTGGTTAACAGATTTAAGAAAAGTAAATACCACTGCGGCGCGCTATCAGCAATTGTCGTTAAATCCACAAAAATTAGCCGGCCAGTGCGGAAAATTAAAATGCTGTTTAAATTATGAATTAGATACCTATTTAGACGCTTTAAAAGATTTCCCCCGACAAGACATTGTTTTAAAAACTAAAAAAGGAGAAGCCGTTTTTATTAAAATGGATATTTTTAAAAGAGTACTGTGGTACACTTATAAAGAAGACAGAAATAAGTGGTTTAAACTTACCGTGGATAACGTAAAAGAAATAATAGACTTAAATAAAAACAATGTTCCCGCAACTTCTTTGGAAGATTATGAATTTGAATTATTGGTTGAAAATGTTGTTGAATTTGAGGATGTTGTTGGGCAAGACAGCTTAACGCGATTTGACGTTCCAAAAAGAAAAAATAAAAAGAAACACAAAAATAAACCTAAAAATTTGCAAACCCCGGTTCAATCGCAACAAGTGAGCGGCAGTTCAAAAAACAAAAAACAAAGACCTCCAAAAAGAAGTGCAAACCCAAATAAAAACATATAGACAACTCAGTTTACTGACCTTTACTTTTTTGATGTTGTCATGCAACTCAAATGCCGTTTTTGATCAATACATACCAATTGAAAAACAAGAGTGGCATTCAGAAAAGAGCGTTGATTTTACCCTAAACAATATGGATACCATTTCATTAAATAATGTATTCATTACCCTCAGAAATAATAAGGATTATGAGTTTAGTTCCTTGTTCCTAATTGCCAAACTTGAAATGCCTAACGGCTTTAAAGTGATAGACACTCTGGAATACGAAATGACGGACGCTTCCGGTAAGTGGCTGGGTTCGGGATTTACGGATCTTAAAGAAAACAAACTGTTTTATAAGGAAAATGTTGTATTTTCTGAAATAGGCACCTACAAATTTTACATTCAGCACGCAACACGCGGCATTAATGATATTGAAGGAAAAAACCCTTTAAAAGGCATCACTGATGTTGGACTAAGAATTGAAAAAGAAAAAAAATGACAAAAACAGAAACAAATAACAATCAATTTTTGAAATATATTAGATGGTTCTGGATGGCCATTCTTGGAGGAATTACCTTTATCATCCTGTTATTTTTGTTGGCCTCTTTTGGTGCTTTTGGCAAACTTCCCACTTTTGAAGAATTGGAAAGTCCCGAAAAAAACACGGCTTCAGAAGTGATTTCAATAGATGGAAAAACATTGGGGAAATATGCCTATGAAAATAGAACTCCCGTAAAATATAAAGATTTACCCGAAAATTTGATAAACGCTTTGGTTGCTACCGAAGACGAACGTTTTTATGATCATTCGGGAATCGATTTTAGAGCCTCCATACGCGCTGTTGTGATGTTGGGAAGTGAAGGAGGCGGAAGTACCATAACACAGCAATTGGCCAAACTTTTGTTTCACGGAGAAGGATCCAGAAACATCGTGGAAAGGGTTCTTCAAAAAGTAAAGGAATACGTGATTGCAATTCAGTTAGAACGCCAATATACCAAACAAGAAATTTTAACCATGTACTTAAACAAGTACGATTATTTGAATTTGGCGGTGGGTATTCGTTCAGCGTCTCGAATTTATTTTGGAAAGGAACCGATTGACTTAAAAATAAAGGAATCTGCAATGTTGGTTGGAATGCTTAAAAATGCTTCTTATTTTAATCCCCTAAGAAGAGAAGAATTGGTGAAAAATCGTAGAAACGTGGTTTTAAATCAAATGTATAAAAATGATTTTATTTCGGAAAAGCAGAGGGATTCATTACAAAAAACACCTTTAAACTTAAATGTAAATAAAGAAGGCCATAGCGATGGTTCCGCAACTTATTTTAGGGAATACCTGCGTGACTTTATGAAAAGCTGGATAAAGAACAATCCAAAAACTGATGGTACCGAATACAACTTGCACCGGGACGGGCTCAAAATTTACGTTACCATAGATTCGCGTATGCAAAAATATGCTGAAGAAGCTATGAAAGAACATATGGCCAACTTGCAACGCGTATTTAATAAAGAACAAAAACGCAACAAAACAGCGCCGTTTTACGACTTAGACAAAGACCAGATTGCATTTACTATGGGGCAGGCTATGAAACGTTCGGGGCGTTGGATTCGTATGAAATCAAATGGAGCTTCAGAGCAAGAAATCAAGGCTTCTTTTGATGAA
Organism: Lutibacter sp.; assembly: GCF_041555395.1. GTDB lineage: Bacteria > Bacteroidota > Bacteroidia > Flavobacteriales > Flavobacteriaceae > Lutibacter. Next base: position 3,399 of record NZ_JBFFKM010000021.1, read on the forward strand.
AAAACAAACATGAGCGTTTTTTCCTACAAAGGCGACATAGACACCATTATGTCTCCTTATGATTCTATTCGCTATTACAAACGCATTTTGCGATCGGGATTACTATCCGTTGAGCCACAAACAGGCCATGTAAAAGCCTGGGTTGGTGGCGTAAATTATAAACATTTTCAATATGATGCGGTTAAACAACAAAAACGTCAGGTAGGTTCTACCTTTAAACCTTTTGTATATGCTGCGGCAATTAACCAATTGAAATTATCGCCTTGTTATAAATTACCAAATACACCCTATACGGTTCCAAAAGAAAAATATGGCATGCAAGAAGATTGGACACCAAATAATTCGGATAATAAATATGGCGGGGAATTAACTTTAAAACAAGCATTGGCGGGTTCGGTAAACGTTATTACCGCAAAGCTAATTGATATGGTGCATCCTAAAACGGTGGTTAATTTGGCCAATAGTGTTGGAATAGAAAGTGAAATTCCTGAAGTGCCTTCAATAGCACTGGGGTCTGTGGATTTATCCTTATATGAAATGGTTGGAGCATATTCAACTTTTGCAAATAAAGGTTTAAGAGTGGAACCTATGATGCTATTAAAAATTGAAGATAAAAACGGAATGGTCTTAGAGCAATTTATGCCAAACTCGAAAGAAGCTATAAGCGAAGAGTCAGCTTATGTGATCACTAATTTATTGGAAGGTGTTACAGAATCAGGTTCGGGTATTCGTTTACGTACCAGTGGAGCAAGTTATCCTGATGATGTGGTAACTGGCTACCCGTACCAATTTGTAAATCCAATTGCAGGAAAAACAGGAACAACCCAAAACCAGTCTGATGGTTGGTTTATGGGCATTGTGCCTAATCTGGCAACCGGAGTTTGGGTTGGCGGTGAAGATAGAGCCGTACATTTTGCTGGGATTAGTAAAGGACAGGGCGCAACCATGGCGTTGCCAATTTGGGGGCTGTATTATAAAAAATTGTATGCAGACCCAACTTTGAATGTTAGCAAAGAAGCTTTTGAAAGACCCGAAGAATTGAGTATCGAAATAGATTGCAGAAAACAAAAAAGCGATAACGACACATCCGACATAAAAACAAACGAGGATCCTGAATTTTAAAAGATAAATTATGATAAACAAAGTAGTAAAAAATGCACAAGATGCTTTACAAGGCGTGGAAAACGGCATGACCTTTATGCTCGGTGGATTCGGTTTATGCGGAATTCCGGAAAACTGTATTTCAGAATTAGTGAGGTTGGATATTAATAATTTAACATGTATTTCCAACAATGCCGGAGTTGATGAATTTGGTTTGGGGCTTTTATTAAAAAAACGTCAAATTAAAAAAATGGTTTCTTCTTATGTTGGTGAAAATGAAGAATTTGAACGTCAAATGCTTTCAGGAGAGTTAGAGGTAGAATTAATACCACAAGGAACTTTGGCCGAGAGATGTAGAGCTACGGGAGCAGGAATTCCTGCATTTTATACACCTGCAGGTTACGGTACAGAAGTTGCAGAAGGAAAGGAAACCAGAGAATTTAATGGTAAAATGTATGTACTGGAACAGGCTTTTAATTCCCAATTTGCATTTGTTAAAGCTTGGAAAGGAGATACTGCGGGAAATCTTATTTTTAAAGGAACCGCACGCAATTTTAATCCGATGATGGCTATGGCGGGTAAAATAACAGTTGCTGAAGTTGAAGAATTGGTTGAAGCTGGAGAATTAGATCCAAATCAAATTCATATACCTGGTATTTTTGTGCAACGAATTTTTCAAGGAACAGGGTATGAGAAACGAATAGAACAACGTACAGTAACTCCAAAATCTTAAAAAATGGCTTTATCAAAACAAGAAATAGCGCAAAGAATTGCCCAAGAATTACAAGATAAATGGTATGTAAATTTAGGAATCGGAATTCCAACATTAGTAGCTAACTATATTCCTAAAAATATAGATGTTGTTTTTCAGTCTGAAAACGGAATGCTGGGTATGGGGCCATTCCCAATAGAAGGTGAAGAAGACGCCGATTTAATTAATGCAGGAAAACAAACGGTCACTATTTTAAAGGGCGGTTCTTTGTTCGATTCTGCAATGAGTTTTGCTATGATTCGTGGACAACATGTTCAGTTAACTGTTTTAGGGGCCATGGAAGTTTCTCAAAATGGAGATATCGCAAACTGGAAAATTCCAGGCAAAATGGTAAAAGGTATGGGTGGAGCAATGGACTTGGTGGCGTCTGCAGAAAACATTATTGTTGCAATGATGCACACTGATAGAAGCGGTGAATCGAAATTATTAAAAAGCTGTACTTTACCATTAACAGGTGTAAATTGTGTTAAAAAAGTAGTCACAAATTTGGCTGTATTAGAAATTAAGAACAACGCATTTTATCTTATAGAAAGAGCTCCGGGAGTTTCGGTTGAAGAAATTGTAGCAGCTACAAAAGGAACCTTAATTATTGAAGGAGAAATTCCTGAAATGAAGTTTTAATAAAAAAGGCTAAGGTGATGCTTTCCTTTTTATAAATAATAAAGGCTTAATGAAACGAGCATTGCAAATTTTGACACACAAAGGAATAATTTATGGCGAACAGCATCTGTTACCGCTATAAAATAAAATTTAAACAGATGAAAATAATATCATACAATGTCAACGGAATCAGAGCTGCGGTAAACAAGGGATTTATTGAGTGGCTAGAAGCTGCGAATCCGGATGTCATTTGTTTGCAGGAAATAAAAGCGCATAAAGAACAGTTAGATCTAAGTTTGTTTGAAAATGCCGGCTATAATTATCATTATTGGTTTTCAGCAGAAAAAAAGGGCTATAGCGGGGTGGCAATTTTATCAAAAACAAGGCCCGACAAAGTAGTTTACGGTACTGGAATTGCCTCAATGGACTATGAAGGAAGGAATTTACGCATAGATTTTGGAAATGTTTCAATAATGAGCTTGTATTTACCTTCCGGAACCAATGATGATCGATTGGAGTTCAAATTCAACTACATGGCTCAATTTCTTGACTATGTAAACAACCTCAAAAAAGAACTTTCCAATATTATTATTTGTGGCGATTACAATATTTGCCATACAGAAATTGACATTCATAATCCGGTTCAGAACAAAAACACCTCCGGGTTTTTACCCGTTGAGCGCGACTGGCTGGGGAATTTTATAGACAGTGGTTTTGTTGATTCGTTTCGTCATTTAAACAAAGAACCACATCATTACAGTTGGTGGAGTTACAGAGCAAATGCCAGAAACAACAATAAAGGCTGGCGCATAGATTACCATATGGTAAGCGATGAGATGAAAGACAGGATTAAAAGAGCCTATATTTTACCGGAGGCAAAACATTCAGACCATTGTCCCATCGTAGTCGAAATTGAATAATTAAAATAAATAAAAGCAGTACAATGTTAAAAAAAGCAGCAATTCTATTCATTATAGCAATCACATTAAACTCGTGTGTGTCAAAAAAGATATATCAGGAATTAGAAACAAAATTCAATAATTTGCGTTCTTCAAACTCATCATTGATTGAAGAAAAAGATAATTTATTGACTGCAAAAAAAACGTTGGAAGCCGATTTAGAAAAGCTTAACAGTGATTATGACGCTCTCAAAATCCAAAAGGAAATATTGGATACCGAGTTCATTTCTCTTCAAAATAGATATAAGAATTTAGACGAATCTTATAACGCGCTTTCAAGCCAAAGTTCAAAAAAACTGGCTGAGCAATCTCAAAAAAATCAGGAATTGTTATTCCAATTGGAAGAGAAAGAAAGAAAATTGACTATTGAAAGTCTCCGTTTGGAAAAAATTCAAAGTGAATTGGCAGAACGTTCTAATCAAATTAATGAGCTTCAGGGTTTAATTGATGCAAAAGAAGCCCAAATGCAACAGTTGAAAAATGCCATTTCCAGTGCATTGCTTAATTTTGAAGGAAAAGGATTGACCGTAGTTCAAAAAAACGGAAAAATTTATGTGTCTATGGAAAATAAATTGCTTTTCGATTCAGGAAGTTGGGCAGTTGGAAGTGAAGGAAAAAATGCCGTTGAACAGTTGGCAAGTGTTTTGTCAAAAAATCCTGATATCAATGTACTCATAGAAGGCCATACAGATAATGTTCCATACACAGGAGCAACCATCATAGACAACTGGGATTTATCTGTCAAACGCGCAACAGCTATTGTTAGAATTTTACAAAACAAAGGCGTAAATCCAACGCAAATTACAGCGGCAGGAAGAAGTGAATATGTGATGGTTGGTTCAAATACAACTGCTGAAGGAAAAGCAAAAAACAGAAGAATTGAAATTATTCTGGCGCCTAATTTAGATGAAATTTCAAAACTGTTAAACAACTAATCTCCTATGAAAAATTTAATATATATTGCGTTTTTATTGTTTTTTGGTTTCGGGTTTTCACAAACGAAATCAGAGACTTCAGAACCTGATAAAAACGAAAATCCAAAAGAATTTTTATCAGACAGTGCGCTATTATTTTTTAAAAATCCAGATTCTTTAGTGCTTCAAATTCATTCAGATGCCATGTTAATTGATAGTTTGTGGATGAATGAATTGGTGAAATCGCCTTTATATGATACCGAGCAGTATGTTTTGGAAGACGATGAAATATTGGTTACGGATCTTGAAGAGTTACCAACAAATTTATTAAAAGAGCGTTTGAAATATTTAAACAGTAAAACTCCCTTTAAAATTGAATACAACCCTCAGTTAGAGCAAGTAATAAGAACCTATTTGCAAAAAAGAAAATCTTCGCTTTCTACTATTATGGAAAGAGCACGTTATTTTTTCCCCATGTTTGAGGAACATTTGGCGAAATATAATATTCCTTTGGAATTAAAATATTTGGCGGTTGTAGAGTCGGCTTTAAATCCAAATGCACGTTCTCGTATGGGCGCAACGGGGTTGTGGCAATTCATGTATCAAACAGGAAAGATATATAACTTAGAGGTAAGTTCTTATATAGATGAACGTTCAGATCCGTACAGAGCTACCGAAGCTGCTTGCATGTATTTAGAAAATTTATATCAAATATACGGAGATTGGAGCATGGCATTGGCGGCATACAACTCTGGACCCGGAAATGTTTCTAAAGCAATCAGACGATCTGGAGGAAGTACCAATTATTGGAATATACGGGAATACTTACCTCGTGAAACCGCCTCATATGTGCCCGCCTTTTTTGCTACTTTATATATTTTTGAATTTGCAAATGATCACAATTTAAAATCAAAGGAAAATGCAATGTCATATTACGCAACAGACACTGTTCAGGTTAAAAGACAATTAACTTTTGGGCAAATTAATGAAACCTTAAACGTTGATGTTGAAGTCCTGAAATTTTTGAATCCACAATATAAACTGGAAATTATTCCATATATAAAAGACAAAAATTACACGCTTACACTGCCCGTAAAAGATATTGGGAATTTTGTTAGCAACGAGCAATTGATCTATGCCTATGCAGATGTAGAAGATGCAAAACGAGAAAAGCCAATTCCGGAATATGTGGTAATGAAGGACAGGATTACACATAGAGTGAAAAGCGGTGAATATTTAGGGAAAATTGCAGCCAAACATGGGGTTTCGGAAAGCAGCTTAAAACGTTGGAATAATTTAAAAAGTACAAGATTGCAAATAGGGCAGAAACTGGTGATTTATCCAAAAAATGCACCCCCGGTTGTTTCTTCAAAAACGGCTCCAACAAAAAAGGATAAAGGGGAAGACACTTATTATATTGTAAAATTAGGAGATTCACTTTGGTCTATTTCAAAAAAATATTCGAATGTTTCTGTACAAAATATTAAAGAATGGAACAATATTTGGAGTGTAAAAAGCCTGAAACCCGGAATCAAATTAAAAATATTTAATTAATGAAAAAGATCGGATTATTTTTAGCAATAATTTCATTGTTTATTTCCTGTGATACAGGAGGCAATCAAAAGACATTGAAAGAAGCAAACGGCAGAATGAATAATTTGCTTATTGTCATGAAAAACAGTGAATGGCAAGGCGAAATTGGCGATGAATTGCGAAAAATTATTGCTGAACCTGTTTTAGGTTTGCCACAGCCAGAAGCGCAATTTGAAGTAACGCAAGTTCCGCCGGAAAGTTTTGGGACTATGTTTAAAGCCAGCAGAAGCATTTTAAATATTGGAATTGTAGATAAAAATTCTTTCACGGCTGTTTCAGATGTATATGCATCACCCCAAAAAATAATTACCATTACAGGCAAAGATAAAGCAGGACTGATTCTGGAAATTCAAAATAATGGAAAAGCACTGATTTCTGAATTCAAAAATGCAGACTTGCTTACAGTGCAACGCTCAATTTATAAAGATTACTGGGATCCTACAAAAATGGAGACCTTTAGCAAAAACGGTTATTCTGTAAAAATTCCAAAAACCTTTAGCAAAGTTGATGATACAGGAAATTTTGTTTGGTATCGCATGCGTTTGGATGGTGGAAATAGCATGGAATTATTTTCCTACACGGTTCCTATTAAATCCATTGATGATGAAAACGGAAATAACCTGGTTGCCATCAGAGATACTATTGGTAAAAAGTACATTCCCGGAGAAATTGAAGGGTCGTATATGATTACTGAAGAAGCCTATACGCCGCATATTTTTGACGTAAAACTAGATGGAAAAAACGCACTTGAAGCCAAAGGAAAATGGGAAGTGAAAGGTCTTTATATGGCCGGTCCTTTTTTAAGCTATTCTGTAATAGACAAAGCAAATAACAGATTGGTGGTGGTTGAAGGTTTAACTTATGCACCTTCCATGAACAAACGCGATTATATGTTTGAATTGGAAGCGATCATGAAAACTATCAAGATAAATTAAATCAAAAAACGGTCTTCTGCAAAATTAATTCTTCAGAAGACCGTTTTTTTACAAAATTAAACCTAATCACTCATTTTTGCCCAACTGTCTCTTAGTGGCACAGTTCTGTTAAATACCAAATGGTTTGAAGTGGTATCTTTATCAACACAAAAATAGCCCAAACGTTGAAATTGGAATCGGTCCAAAATGTTGACTTCTTTTAAACTTGGCTCAACAAAAGCTTCAAGAACCGTTAAAGAATCGGGATTTAAAAAGTCTTTAAAATCTTTGTCTTTGTGGCTGTCTGGCGCTTCTTCTGTAAACAATCGGTCATAAACCCTAACTTCAGCTTTTACGGCATGTTTAATAGAAACCCAGTGCAAAGTGCCTTTTACTTTACGTTGGCTTGCTTCTGTTCCGCTACCGCTTAAACTATCGGTATCATACGAACAGTGAATTTCGGTAATTTCGCCGTTTTCGTCTTTAACAACGGATTCCCCTTTAATAATATAAGCGTTTTTTAAACGGACTTCTTTGCCTATAGAAAGCCTAAAGAATTTTTTATTGGCTTCTTCCTTAAAATCTTCTTTTTCAATATAAATTTCATTGCTAAAAGGCACTTTTCTAAAACCAGCGCTTTCATCCTCCTGGTTGTTTTCAGCCGATAACCATTCTTCTTTTCCTTCAGGATAATTGGTAATCACCAATTTAATCGGATTTAAAACTGCCATAACGCGTGGCGCCGTTTTGTTTAAATCGTCTTTAATGCAATGTTCCAGCAAAGCCACATCGGTTACGTTGTCACGCTTTGAAATTCCTGCGGTTTCACTAAAAGTTCTGATGGATTCCGGTGTGTAACCTCTTCTTCGCAAACCCGAAATGGTTGGCATTCTTGGATCATCCCAACCTGTAACAATTCCTTCTTCAACCAATTGCAGCAATTTGCGTTTGCTCATGACTGTATAACTTAAATTTCTTCTTGCAAATTCGCGTTGTTTCGGACGTAATTTTGACGGATCAGAAACTTGGTCAATATACCAGTCGTATAAATCCCGGTGACTTTTAAACTCCAGCGTACAAATAGAATGTGAAATTTGCTCAATATAATCGCTTTCACCATGTGTCCAGTCATACATTGGGTAAATACACCAATCATTTCCCGTTCTGTGGTGGTGTCTTTTTAAAATGCGATACATAATTGGATCTCGCATATGCATATTCACGTGTTTCATGTCAATTTTTGCCCGCAAAACGTGAGAACCTTCTTCAAAATCGCCATTTTTCATTTTTAAAAACAGCGTTAAATTTTCTTCAATAGCCCTGTTTCGGTTCGGACTGTCAGTTCCCGCTTCGGTTGGGGTTCCTTTTTGCAAAGCCATTTGTTCTGAAGATTGGTTGTCAACATAAGCATTTCCTTCTTTTATCAGCTGAATTGCCCAATCATATAATTGCTGAAAATAATCGGAAGAATACAATTCTTTGTCCCATTTAAAACCCAGCCATTGCACATCATGTTTTATGGAATCTACATATTCCTGTTCTTCTTTTGCAGGATTCGTATCATCAAAACGCAGGTTAACCGGCGCATTATATCGCAATCCCAAACCAAAATTTAAGCAAATAGAAGCCGCGTGGCCAATATGCAAATAACCGTTTGGCTCAGGCGGAAATCTAAATCGTAATTTTTCTTTTGCCAAACCATTCGCTAAATCATCTTCAATAATTTGCTCAATAAAATTCAGCGATTTTTTTTCTTCACTCATAATAACAGGAAAATTATAAGGTGCAAAATTATTGATTTTTTTTGGCAATGCAACTACAAAACACTTTGCTAATTAGTATATTTGGATAATATTATGGTTATAAATCGAATAGTTTACAATATTCGCTTTTGTTTCCTTGAAAAATGAGGATGTTTTAAATAATCCCGAAGAATAATAGCAGCTAAGAAATTCAATCACAAAAATAAAATATCTAATAAATGAATACAAAACCACTAAGTTATACTTGTCCGAAATGCGCCAACAAAACTTATATAATTGGTGAAATGAGAGCAACAGGAGGAATCTTTTCGAAAATATTTGATATTCAGACCGAAAAATACACTTCGGTTACTTGCGGGAATTGTAAATACACTGAATTTTATAAATCCACCACCAAAGCTTTGAGCAATATTTTTGATTTTTTTACAAGTTAAAATGGGAATTATAAAGTTAAAAAATATAAGAGTTTACGCCTACCATGGTTGTTTACTTGAAGAAGGGAAAATTGGTTCCGATTATCGTGTAGATGTTTCGGTAAAAGCGGATTTAAGTACGTCGGCACAAAGCGACAACCTTTTTGACACGGTAGATTATGTTCATTTAAACAAAATTGTGAAACAGGAAATGGCAATTCGCTCCAAATTGCTGGAAACGGTTGTGAAGCGCATTTTGGAGAGAATTTTGCTGGAAATCCCTTTGGTTGAAAAAGCAGATGTTGCTGTTTCAAAAATAAATCCGCCAATTGGCGGAAATGTGGCGATGGTAACAGTTGAAATGTCAAAAGTTAGAAAGTTTGAAAATTGAAAAGTTGCAAAGCCTGAAGTCAAAAAATAAACAATTTAACACATAAACAATAAAAAAATAATTGCCAACAAATTAAAAATACCTAAATTTGCAATCCGATAATGGCGTTTTGGCCGAGTGGCTAGGCAGAGGTCTGCAAAACCTCGTACAGCGGTTCGAATCCGCTAGACGCCTCAAAAAAAACTCAAGCAATTTTGCTTGGGTTTTTTGTTTTCTTTAACACGATGTTAAATATAAATTCTTGTATATTTGTGTTAAAGTTTTATTTATGAAAATTTACCCTATTGAAACAGGTAACTTTAAACTGGATGGCGGCGCTATGTTTGGCGTTGTTCCTAAAGTAATTTGGCAACGAACCAATCCCGCAGATGAAAATAATTTAATTGACATGGCCTTGCGCTGCATGCTTATTGAAGATGGCGACCGTCTTATTTTAATCGACAATGGTACCGGGAATAAACAAACAGACAAATTTTTTAGCTATTATTATTTCTTCGGTGATTTTTCCTTAGATGCCTCTTTGGCAAAATATGGTTTTCACAGAGATGATATTACCGATATTTTTTTAACCCATTTGCATTTCGACCATTGTGGCGGGAGCATTCAATGGAACAATATGCGAACAAGCTATGAACCTGCCTTTAAAAACGCAAAATTTTGGAGCAATAAAAACCATTGGAAATGGGCCGTAAAACCCAATCCGAGAGAAAAAGCATCTTTTTTAACAGAAAATATAAATCCGATTGAAGAGAGCGGGCAATTAAATTTTGTGGATATACCAACTGGTGATTTTACGAAAAACACCCCGCTTGGTTTTGATATTTTATTTGCAAACGGCCATACCGATAAACTAATGATTCCTCACATTCAATACCAGGAAAAGACCATTGTTTTTGTGTCGGATTTGTTGCCAACCGTTGGGCATATTCCTTTGCCGTATGTAATGGGATATGACACACGTCCGCTATTAACAATGGAAGAAAAAGAGAAATTTTTAAACAATGCTGCCGATAACAATTATTTTTTGTTTTTCGAGCACGATGCAACCAATGAACTTTGTACCGTAAAACACACTGAAAAAGGTGTGCGATTAAACCAAACCTATACATTTAACGAAGTATTTAATTAAACAATAAACAAAAAGGATGAGAATATTTAACCCTATGTATGTTGCTGCATTGGCAACAGTCACATTAGTAAGTTGCGGTTCTGTAAAATCTATTACAGACAAGGCAGTACCAACAATGGATACCACCGTATCCATTTCACAAAAAAAAGGCGCCATTGGCGAAGAACAATTTAATCATTGGGCCCATGCCGATTTGGTTGCTGATACCATACCGGGAATGAGCTTAGACAAAGCTTATAAGTTTTTAGAAGGAAAAAAAGGAGTAACAGTTGTTGTTAGTGTTATCGATTCTGGAATTGATATTGAACACGAAGATTTAAAAGATGTTTTGTGGACAAACACCAAAGAAATTGCAGGAAATGGAATTGACGATGACAATAACGGTTATGTTGATGATATTCACGGATGGAACTTTTTAGGTGGAAACGGTGATGCGGCTCCTGAACAATTGGAAATTACACGTATTGTTGCCAAATTAAACCCACGTTTTGAAGGCAAAACTATTGAAAATATAAGTGAGGCCGATAAAGCAGATTTTAAAAAATATCAAGAATATCTTGAAGCTTATAAAGCTTCTTCTTCAAGACATTTTCAAACTTTGGCTCGCATGGAACAAATAGGCGAAAATTTTGCGGCGGTGAAAAAACACTTAGGTAAAGAAACCTTAACGTTGGAAGATTTACAAGGAATCAATACTGAAGACCAAACGCTAAAAACACAAGTAAATGATTTGATGGGTTTATTTGGAAGAGGTCTTGATGAATCTGCTTATTTGGATTATTACGCCACCCAAAAGAAAATTAAAAACTACGATTTCAATTTTGACGGAAGAGCCATTGTAGGCGACAACCCAGAAGATATGAACGACACAAAATACGGGAACGGATTTGTAATCGGTGATAAAGAAAGCGAATCTCACGGAACACATGTTTCTGGAATTATATTAGCAACCCGTAACAATAACAAAGGATTAAACGGGGTTGCCAATAACGCGAAATTAATGGCAGTTAGAGCTGTACCTGATGGTGATGAGCGCGATAAAGATGTTGCTTTGGCAATCAGATACGCCGTAGACAACGGCGCAAAAGTAATCAACATGAGTTTTGGAAAAAGTTTTTCCCCAAACAAAGAATGGGTTTTTGATGCAATTAAATACGCAGCAGAAAAAGATGTTTTGTTGGTGCATGCTGCCGGAAACGACAATAAAAACATAGACATAAAAGACAATTGGCCAAATGATTCTGAAGATAAAATAAATGAAATTTCAGACAATGTACTTACTATTGGAGCAATGAGTTCTAATTTTAATGAAAACCTACCAGCTTCATTTTCTAATTATGGCAAACTAAATGTTGATGTATTTGCTCCTGGAGTTCAAATTTATTCAACCGTACCTAAAGACGAATATGCAAAATACAGCGGTACTTCAATGGCTTCACCGGAAGTTGCTGGTATTGCAACGTTAGTTCGTTCTTACTATCCGCAATTGTCTGCTAGTCAGGTAAAACACATCATTATGAATTCTGGTGTTAAAGTAAATTTACAAGTGCTTATTCCTGGTCAAAAAGGGGAAAAAGCAGCATTTTCCAATTTGTCAAAAGCAGCAAGCATTGCAAACGCTTACAACGCGTTATTGTTGGCTGATAAAATGGTAAATTAAACACAAAACTTATAATTTTCTGTTAAAAAAACACACGGTCTAACTGTGTGTTTTTTGTTTTCTAAAGATATGTATATATTGCAGTCCATAAATGAACCTCTCATGAAAAGACTTCTTGTATTTTTTATTTCAATTATTTCGTTTACCGTTTTCGGGCAAACCAGCACGGCTTATTATTGGCAGCAGCACGCAGATTACAAAATGGATGTGGAGGTAGATGCAGAAAATTATAAATATAAAGGAACACAGGAATTAGCATACACCAACAATTCCCCGGATGTTTTACATAAGGTTTTCTATCATTTGTTTTTCAATGCTTTTCAGCCAAACAGTGAAATGGATGCCAGATTACAGGCTGTTATTGACCCGGACAGTAGAATGGTAAATAATATTGAGACTAAAGAAAATCCAATTTTCGAGAGCAGAATTTCAAAATTAAAACCCAATGAAATAGGTTATTTAAAAGTTCTATCGCTAAAGCAAAATGGAAAAGATGTACAACTGATTACAGAAGGAACAATTTTAAAAGTAACTTTGAAAGAACCGATTCAACCGGGTGAAACTGTAAAATTCGAAATGATTTTTGAAGGACAGGTTCCTGTCCACATTAGAAGAGCAGGCAGAAACAGTGAGGATGGCGTAGCGCTTTCCATGGCGCAATGGTATCCGAAAATGGCAGAATACGATTTTGAAGGCTGGCATGCAGATTCTTATATTGCAAGAGAATTTCATGGTGTTTGGGCTAATTTTGACGTTACCCTTCATATTGATAAAAAATACACGATTGGCGGAACAGGCTATTTGAAAAATCCGCAGGAAGTTGGTCACGGATATGAAGATACTTCAAAATTGTTAAGGCTTCCGAAGGGGAAAAAATTGACCTGGCATTTTATCGCGCCAAATGTTATTGATTTCACCTGGGCAGCCGACCCAAATTATGTTCATGATATTTTAAAAACGTCTAGCGGAACGGAACTTCATTTTTTCTATAAAAATGACAAAAAATATGCAAAAGCTTGGAAAGAAGTACAGCCTTTAACAGAGAAAGCTTTGGATTATTTTAATGAAAATATTGGACAGTATCCTTGGAAACAATATTCAGTGATTCAAGGTGGTGACGGTGGAATGGAATATGCCATGTGTACGTTGGTTGCCGGAGGTGAAACCTTAAATGATATTGTGGGCACTGTTTTTCACGAATTGGCTCACACATGGTTTCAACATCTTTTAGCTACCAATGAAAGTAAACATTCTTGGATGGATGAAGGTTTTACTTCTTATATTTCAAACATGGCTTCTGACTTAATTTTGAAAGGCGGCAACGGAAAACCATCACCAAAAGATTACAGAGGCTATTTTTACGCGGTTAAAAACGACTTTGAAGAACCGTTGACAACGCATTCCGACAGGTTTAATACCAATGCCGCCTTCAGTATTGGAAGTTACACCAAAGGAAGCATGTTTTTATCGCAGTTGAATTATATTATTGGAGAAGAAAATGTGGAAAAAACAATTAAAAAATATTTTGACGATTTTAAATTTAAGCACCCAACACCTAACGATATAAAAAGAACTGCCGAAAAAGTTTCAGGAATTCAATTGGATTGGTATTTAAACGAATGGATTGAAACTACCCATACCATTGATTATGCTATCGCAAAAATTGAGGGTAATAAAATTACGTTGGCAAGAGTGGGTCAGATGCCAATGCCTATTGATGTTTCCGTCACCTATGATGATGGCAGCACGGAAATTTTTTACATTCCTTTACAAATGATGCTTGGCGAAAAACCGACAACAGCAACTCTTTTAAAAAATTGGTCCTGGGCACACCCAACATATACTTTTTCCACTTCAAAAGATGTGAAAGCTGTTGAAATTGACAGTTCTCAACTTATGGCAGATATTCACAGGGAAAATAATGTGTTTGAAAAAGAATAAGCATAAAATCTAAAAATTATTGATTTTATGCTTATTTTTAGTAGCTATATTTCATTTTCAAAAAAATCAAATAAACCTGAATTACGCTTTATACTTTTTAATCTCAACAATAGTTGAAGGTAGATAAAATCCATTTTTTAATAAATTTTGAACGACTTTATCTATGATGGATGACCTAATACTGTTATGATAGGTTTTTGAAGTGCTTTGAAAAGTATCTATCCAAAATAAGATTTTAAAGTTTACGGTGCTGGCCGTCAATTCATCTATAAGAACTGTTGTTTTTTTGTTTTTAGTGTTCAGTACTTCATTTATTTCCAATATGGAATCTGAAATAATTTTAATTCCGTTTGCGAGGTTGCTGTTATAATCAAGGCCAATAATAAATTCATAGCGTAAAAAACCATCCAAAGTATAATTTATTAGCGGATTTTTTAGGATTTGGCCATTGGGAATGAATACATCTTTACCATCAGGTGTTTTCACCAGTGTTTCCCTTAAATTCAATTCCTGAACGTATCCTAATACACTTCCGGATTCGATAAGATCTTTCAGCCTAAAGGGACTTTTAAAAGCAAGTAAAATACCTGCCAAAAAATTTTCTCCAATATCTTTAAAAGCAAAACCTATCACAAAGGTAAGAATCCCGGCTCCGGCCAATATTTGTGAAGTAAAATTTTTAAAACCCAACAAATTTAGAACAACGATAATAACAATTAGCTTTATAATGAAACTGATGACTTGTGAAATAAAATCGGCTGATAAGGTATTTTTTAATCTTGGCTTAATTTTTTTTTGAATCAGCTTTTTTAAACCTCCAGCAATTAGAAAACCAATGGTAAAAACAGCAAGAGCGATTAAAATAATGGGTAGTTTATTCGTGAAATCATTATAAAAATCAGAAAACACATCCATTAATTTATTCATAACTGATAATTTAGAATCTTCACGGTCTTTTTTATTTTTTCGTCATCAGTTTAAGTATTCAATAAAATTGACCGAACCACTACTAAAGATAGTAATTATTCATCAATAAATTAAATAAAACACCATTTTATTGGCTGCTCTAATTGGGAATCAATCATTATCAATCAACTACCAACCTGGGTAAATTTTCAGGTAATCTTGTCAATAATTCATAATTAACCTGATCACTGAAGTCACTAAACGATGAAACGCTTATTTCCAAATCACCCTGTTTTCCAATCAATACCACTTCATCGCCTTTTTCAACCGAGTTAACTTGGTTGGAAACATCGACAGTAATCATATTCATATTTACCGTTCCTACAACACTCGCACGCTGTCCGTTAATCAATACAATACCCTGGTTGCTTAAATTTCTGTTGAAACCATGCGCATAACCTACAGGAATTATGGCTATTTTTAAATCAGAATTAGCGAGATAAGAGGTTCCATAACCAACAAATTCACCTGTTTTAACTTTATTAACATCCATAACCCGACTTTTCCAAGAAATAAGGCGTTGTAATGGATTTTTGTTTTCTTTCTTTTTGGTTAAATATTCAATTAAAATTTCTTTATTGGGAAAAAATCCATATTGAATAATACCCAATCTAACCATATCCATTTGAAATTTCGGGTAACGCAATGCGGCAGCTGAACAAGCAGTATGTTTTTGCTCGGGATTTAAACCTGCAGCATCCACTTTTTTTATAACTTTTCGAAAAACTTGTTGCTGCTTTTTAATTCGATAGTAATTGGCAATACTTTCTGCACCTGCAAAATGCGTACAAAGTCCTTTAAAACACAAATGAGAACTATTATTTTTCAATAATTGAAACACCGCCGGAAGTTGATCCATAGCAAACCCTGTTCTGTTCATTCCTGTTTCCACTTCTATGTGAATTTTCGCAATTTTCCCTATTCTTTTAGCCGTTTCAAGTGCTTTTTCTAAACGGTCTGGCTCAAATACATAAAACTCAATATTGTTTTCAATAGCCCATTCCAGTTTTTCATTGTTTATTAACCCCATTATCATAATCGTACTGTTTTCACTAATTGAGTTATGAACACGCAAAGCCTCATCTGCACTAAATACTGAAAAATGATTGATCCCGCAATTTTCAGCCAGAGGAACAAATACTTCCAAGCCATGACCGTAAGCATTTCCCTTAACTACAGAAGATATTTGTACGCCATCACTAATCAAGTTTTTTAAATATTGAAGGTTATGCTCTAGCGCAGATTTGCTGATTTCCAGATAGGACGTGTGGTATATTTTCATAATAAAATACGTAAACTTATTTCTTGAAACAATTGAATTGCATTAGGTAAAATTTCATCAGGAAAATCATAATCGGGATTGTGTAATGCCGGACTTTTTTTACCTGAGCCAATACCAAACATAGCGCCATTAAAATTTTGTGTGAACAGGCCAAAATCTTCTCCCCATTTAAAAGGAAATTTTCTTTGGAAAATGTCAAAAGACAAACTTGACGCGGCTTCTTTAATTAAGGAAACAGCGGTGTCATTATTTTGATTCGCATAAAATTCGTGAGTCCACGAATAGGTTATTGGCATATTGTGATTTATAGCCGCTTTTTTAATGCAACTGATTAATTCAGTCGTTAATTTTTCCATATTGTCTTCATCCCAAGTACGGATAGTTAATCTGACTTCACCGTAGCCTGCAGAAATTCCGTAAGCGATTTCACCCATTTCAATATGAATTGGCGTTATTAAAGTGAAATCATCCCTTTTTGGATCGTTATTGGAAAGTTTTGCCGATTCCTGCAAAATTTCTGCAATGGCAAGTGCTGGATTTAAGCCATTTTCAGGCTCTGCGGCATGTGCCGTTTTCCCATTGATTTGAATAATAATGCTTTTTACGCCAGCAGTGAATGAATTGTTTTTTATAACAATTTGGTTTAATGGATATCCTGGCAGGTTGTGAAAAGCAAAAATATAATCGGGTTTAAGCATTTTAAATTTCGGATCTGAAGAAATCGCTTTTGCCCCCTCACCATCTTCTTCCGCAGGCTGAAACAACAAAAATATTTTTCCGCTTTTGGGTTTTTGTTCAGTCAGTAACCTGGCCAATCCCAGTAAAACAGTGGTGTGCCCATCATGCCCACATTTGTGTGATACACCGAGAATTATTGAAGAATGTTCAAAGCTGTTTATTTCTTGAATGGGCAAAGCATCTAATTCAGCCCTAAACATAACCGATTTTCCAGGTTTCCCACTATCAAAAACAGCCACAATACCGGTTCCTCCAATATTTTCAATGACCTTGGTGGGCTTGCAGGTTTTTAAAAATTCGGTAACGCTTTTCGCGGTATTGTACTCCTTTCCTGAAACTTCAGGATTTGCATGCAACATTTTACGAAAAGTTACGAGTTCGGTTAATAGTTCTTTATTTAGAGTTGGTTCCATTTGTATTATTTTTTATGCTTTCCGAATTCGTAACAATGATAAATAAAATTTACTGAGAAAAATCGAAAACTAAAAATAAAAAATAATATAGAAATCAAAAATTCTGAATTAGGAAGTTTAGTGGCGTTTGGCAAATATAGCCCGATTTTGATAGAGTTGGGGTGAGGAACTGTTAATGATGTCTTTTTTATAACATTTTTTCATTTAAAAAATATTTAAAAAAAAATTACCGAATAGTACCCAAACAAAGGGTAACCTTATTAAAATAGCATAATTCTGTTAAATTATTTACCTTAGCCACCGAGCTAATAAAGTTTAAATGTCTGAAACCGATAAACATCTTCTCAATCCTGAAAAATGGGTCAGTTTACACGCTGATTACCTTTTTAATTACACCATTAGCCGGATTAACGACAGGGATTTGGCCAAGGATTTGGTGCAGGATACTTTTTTTTCGGCTTTAAAAGCAAAAGACAATTTTCAAGGTAAAGCAAGTGAACGTACCTGGCTTATTTCTATTCTGAAACGTAAAATTGTTGATTATTACCGAAAAATAAATTCAATAAAAGGCAAGGCTGAAGTGCGCATGAATTTTTATGCCCATGGAGAACGTGAGGGAGAATGGCTGGAAGAACGTGCCCCAACAGATTGGAGCGGGGAAATTGAAAAAAGGATTGAAAACGAAGAACTGGCGGTAGTTTTAGAAAAATGCATAGCAAATTTACCCGAAAAATACGCCATGGTTTTTAGAATGAAAACCATTCATCAAATTGAAACAGAGGATATTTGTAAAGAACTCGATATTACTTCGTCAAATTTATGGGTAATTATTCACAGAGCCAGAACCCAGCTCAGAAAATGTATGGAAGAAAATTGGTTTAAAAATTAAAAGAAAACAACACATGAAATTAACTTGTGATGAGGCAAGCACAATTTGCGATAAAAGCCAGTATGGAGAATCAAAGTTGTGGGAAAAAATAAAATTGAATATTCATTTATTTTTATGCAAAAAATGTGGACTTTACGCAAAACAAAATAAGGTTATGAGCACTTGTTATCAAAAATTAAAAGAGGAGGACTACAGTAAAGCGCCCCAATTAGAACAAGAGGAAAAGGAATGCATGGAACAGAATCTTAAAACAAAAATAGAATCATAAGACATTTGAATGTTTAATTGGTATTAAGGCAGCCAAAGAGGTTCTATTTATTTGAAAATTTATGTCTCTTTCAACGTCTTTTTATACTTTTATAAATAAAATAAAATGAAATTCTTGCCCGAAAAAATAGACCAATATGCCGTAAATCATTCACAAAGGGAACCGGAATTTTTACAGCAGTTAAATAGGGAAACATGGCAAAAAGTATTAAATCCACGGATGTTGAGCGGTGGCTATCAAGGCAGAATTCTGTCAATGATTTCTAAATTAATACAGCCAAAAACCATTTTGGAAATTGGAACGTATACCGGATATTCGGCTTTATGTTTAGCTGAAGGCCTTCAAAAAAAAGGTATGCTTTTTACCATTGATAAAAATGAAGAATTGGAAGATTTCGCCAAAAAATATTTTAAACAATCACCTTATACTTCACAAATAAAACAACTTGTTGGAAATGCGCTAAATATTTTGCCAACATTAAACGAAAAGTTTGACTTGGTTTTTATTGACGCCGATAAAACAAATTACAGCATATATTTTAACATGATTATTGGAAAAATGAACTCGGGCGGAGTTATTTTATCGGACAATGTGCTGTGGAGTGGAAAGGTTGTTGAAGAGATTGACCCCAACGATAAAGATACCAAAGCCTTGGTTGAATACAATAAAATGTTAAATGCTGATGATAGAATTGAAACGATTTTACTGCCAATTCGCGATGGATTGTCCATTAGCAGGGTAAAATAAGTTTGGGTTTTAACGAGATAAATTGAAAATTATTTTCCCCTTTTGACAGTTCCGTTTTGATCTTCTGCTGGATCTTCAATTTCCTTCTCGGGAGTTGGAGAAACGGCTGCAACATTCTTAACTTCTTGCGCTGGCGTTGAGGAATCCGAGTCAAGATCTTTAACTTCTTTTGCCGTAGTTGAGGGATCGGCGGTAATATCAGCTGAAATATCTTTGATATTATTTTTACTGTCTTTGGGTTTATTAAAATAGCTCTTTAAATTTCCATCATCATCTTTTAATGGATTTAAGGATTTCTCTATATCGGTTTTAATTTTTTTTACCGGATTAGAGAAATCGTCGAAATTATCTTTTATTTTATTTACTTCTTTTCTAACTTTTGCTGCAACATCAATATCAAGATTATTTTTTTCGGCGCTATTGTGTATTTCCCGTTTAATATCGTTGGTTGCATTTTTAATCTGACGCATTCCTTTTCCCAATTCACGGGCAATTTCTGGAAGTTTATCCGCACCAAATACCATGACAACCACCAAAAGAATTACAAATATTTCGCCGCCGCTAATAAATAAAAACATGTTCAAATTTTTTAGGTTACAAAGATAGTTAAAAAACAGTTCAAAGAATAAATCTTAACAATCTCAAAAAATAATTTACATTACAAAATCATTAACCCAAATACAGATTATTTTTTTGTAAGCATCCGTTTTATTTCATTCAATTTCATTAAGGCTTCAATAGGGGTAAGTATGTCAATATTAGTGGAGAGAATTTCTTCTTTGATATTTTCGAGCAAAGGATCATCTAACTTAAAAAAGCTCAATTGCATGTCGTTTTCAGAAGCCGTTTTCAGGGTTTCTTTTACGCTGGAGTTGGTGTGGTTTTTTTCGAGTTGCTTCAACATTTTTGAAGCCCTGTGAATAACTGATGAAGGCATTCCGGCTAATTTTGCAACGTAAATACCAAAACTGTGCTCGCTGCCTCCGGGAACTAATTTCCGCAGGAAAACAACCTTGTCTTTCAATTCTTTTACGGAGACATTAAAGTTTTTAACACGTTCAAAAGTATTGGTCATATCATTTAACTCATGATAATGTGTGGCGAATAATGTTTTTGCTTTTGAAGGATGTTCATGCAAATATTCGGCAATGGCCCAGGCTATTGAAATTCCGTCGTAAGTGCTTGTTCCTCGGCCAATTTCATCCAATAAGACCAAACTTCTTTCAGAAATATTGTTTAAAATGCTGGCTGTTTCATTCATCTCCACCATAAAAGTGGATTCACCCATAGAAATATTGTCACTGGCGCCAACACGCGTAAATATTTTATCGACCACACCAATCCGGGCGTTTTGTGCTGGTACGTAACTTCCCATTTGCGCCAACAAAACGATTAAGGCAGTTTGTCTTAAAATGGCCGATTTACCGCTCATATTAGGGCCGGTAATCATAATAATTTGTTGCTGATTTCTGTTTAAAACAACATCATTGGCAATGTATTCCTCACCAATGGGCAATTGCTTTTCGATAACCGGATGCCTACCGTTTTTAATCTCCAAATCAGTGCTTTCATCCAATAGCGGACGCACATAATTGTTTTGTTTGGCAACTTCGGCAAAAGAACTTAAACAGTCAATTTGGGCAATTAACTGGGCGTTCAGTTGTATGGGCTGAATAGAATCCATAAGGGAACTAATCAGTTCTGCAAAAAGTTCTTGTTCCAGTTTTCCAATTTTTTCTTCGGCGCCTAAAATTTTGGTTTCGTACTCTTTTAATTCTTCAGTAATATAGCGTTCGGCACTTACCAAAGTCTGTTTACGAATCCACTCTTCCGGAACTTTGTCTTTGTGGGTATTGCGCACTTCAATATAATACCCAAAAACATTGTTGAAGGAAATTTTTAAGGAAGAAATTCCGGTTCGTTCAATTTCGCGAGCCTGCATATTGTCCAAATATCCTTTTCCCAACTTTGAAATGGCACGCAACTCATCCAATTCGGCCGAAACACCTCCTGCAATGGCATTTCCTTTTGCAATATTTACCGGAGCATCTTCATTTAAGGTTTTGGTAATTTTTTGTCGAATGATGGTGCAGCTTTGCAACTGTTCGCCAATTATTTTTAATGATTCATTGTTGCTTTTTTCAGCGGCTTCCTTTATGGGAATGATGGCATTTAATGAGTTTTTAAGCGCTACAACTTCGCGAGGATTCACTTTTCCTGTGGCAACTTTTGAAACCAATCTTTCAATATCGCTAATTTGCTTTATTTGATAAGTGGTCAACTCAAAAAAATCGTCGTTGTCCATAAAATACTTTACAATATCATGGCGCTTTTTAATACGATTAAGGTCTTTTAAAGGCAATGCCAACCAACGTTTCAGTAATCTTCCGCCCATTGGCGAAATGGTTTTGTCAATAACCTCCAAAAGCGTAACGGCATTTGGCGAATTGGAATGATACAACTCTAAATTTCGAATGGTAAATCGGTCCATCCAAACATAATTCTCTTCTGAAATGCGATTGATGACAGCAATATGGTCTAATTTGTTGTGTTGCGTTTCGGACAGATAATATAAAACCACTGCTGAAGCAATGATGCCCTCTTCTAGTTCTTCAATCCCAAAACCTTTGAGGGTTTTCACTTTAAAGTGATTGGTTAAGGCTTCGTTGGCATATTCGGGCTGAAAAATCCAGTCTTCTAAATAAAAAGTGTAAAAACGGTCGCCAAAAAGCTCGTTGAATTTGGTTCTGTGTTGTTTTTGGACCAATACTTCACTCGGACTAAAATTTTGGAGCAGCTTGTCAATGTATTCCGAATTTCCTTGGGCGGTTAAAAATTCACCTGTGGAAACATCTAAAAATGAAATCCCGAGCAATCTTTTTCCAAAATGTACCGCAGCTAAAAAGTTATTGCTTTTTGATTGTAAAACTTCATCGTTTAAGGAAACGCCAGGCGTAATTAATTCCGTAACGCCACGTTTTACAATGGTTTTTGTCATTTTCGGATCTTCCAACTGGTCACAAATTGCCACCCGCATTCCTGATTTTACTAATTTTGGAAGATAAGTATTCAGCGAATGATGCGGAAATCCTGCCAAAGGGGTTTCGGTTTCGCTTCCTGCGCCACGTTTGGTTAATACAATTCCTAAAACTTGGGATGCTTTTTTGGCATCATCACCAAAAGTTTCGTAAAAATCACCAACCCTGAATAACAACATCGCATCAGGATATTTCACCTTAATAGCATTGTATTGTTTCATTAAGGGAGAGACTTTCTCGATTTTTGGCGCCAATTTTTTAAGAATTTACATTAGTTTTGCGAAGTTACATTTTAATTGAAAGATTGAAAAATTAAAGAATTAAAAAATTTGCCAATGAGCCAATTAGGCAATAAGCCAATGAAATATTAAAAAATTTAGGAATAGAGTAAAAGAGCCTAAAACAATTACACGATTAAACAGTTAAACAAATAAACGATTAAACAATAATAAATGCGTAAATTAAAAAACAGCGAATTGGAACGATTGGATGTTGAAGCGTTTAAAAAAACAGCCAAAATTCCCCTCATTGTAATTCTCGATAATATTAGAAGTTTAAATAATATCGGGTCGGTTTTCAGGACAAGTGACGCCTTTTTAATTGAAAAAATTTATTTATGCGGAATAACGGCGCAACCACCAAATAAGGATATTCATAAAACCGCTTTGGGCGCTACAGAATCTGTTGATTGGGAATATGCCAAAGATACGCTTGCGCTTATTCAAAAATTAAAAGTTTCAAAAATTAAAATTTTAGCCATTGAACAGGCAGAAAATAGCACGATGCTGCAAGATTTCAACATAGAACCAAACCAAAAATATGCGGTAGTATTTGGAAATGAGGTAAAAGGCGTTCAGCAAAAAGTGGTTTCTGCTTCAGACTATTGCATTGAGATTCCACAATTTGGCACCAAACATTCTTTGAACATTTCAGTAAGCGTAGGTGTTGTTCTTTGGGATTTGTTCAAGAAATTTAGATTTTAGCAGCTGTTATTTGGTGTTAGACATCAAGTATTTTACATCATGAATGCAGGTGTAATTTGCCAAACTCATGATGTTTACTGTTAAAATTTGATTATGATAGCTTCAAAATCAAAAATCGTAAATCAATTTGCATTAAGGGTTGAATCAATTGTTTGAGCTCTTTTTATTGTTGGAAATAATTAAAAAGCGAGTGCGAAAAGCCTGACACGAAGTGTAATGCCCAAAAATTAAAATCCTAAAATCATTTTGGCTATCCAAAAATAAATTAAAATTCCAAAAATATCATTGCTTGTTGTTATAAAAGGACCTGTGGCCAATGCAGGATCTATTCCTACTTTGTCTAAAAGAAGGGGTACAAATGTTCC
The DNA here is from genome assembly GCF_041555395.1 of Lutibacter sp. Taxonomy (GTDB): domain Bacteria; phylum Bacteroidota; class Bacteroidia; order Flavobacteriales; family Flavobacteriaceae; genus Lutibacter. The sequence goes on from NZ_JBFFKM010000021.1 coordinate 27,238, forward strand.
AATTATAGAGGCGATAATAATTACTGAAACCAGGGAAATGGCAACGGTAAGTCCAACTTTAACGTCGAAGCCTAAAAAGTACATGCCTGCAGACATTAAAATAGCGGCGAGCACCAAGCCATTTAATAGGCTTAAAGAAACTTCTTTCAGAAGTCTTTTCAACCAAGGATCTTTTAAAGTATCATTTGCCAAGCCTTGAAGAATAATTGCAGAAGACTGTACGCCAACATTTCCCGCCATAGCAGCAATTAACGGCGTAAAAAAGAAAAGTTCTTTATATTTTACCAACGCAGTTGAAAACCCGCCTAAAATGGAAACACTTACAAATCCGCCCAAAAGGGCTAAAATTAGCCAAGGTAAGCGTGCTTTTGTCAATTCCCAAATGGTATCATCGGCCTCAACATCTTGTGAGATCCCTGCCGCCATTTGGTAATCTTTTTCAGCCTCATCTGTAATTACGTCAATAATGTCGTCTATGGTGATTCTCCCCACCAAGCGACCAGTTTTATCAACAACAGGAATGGCTTCTAAATCATATTTTTGCATGATTCGCGCCACATCTTCCGCTTTATCATCAACATGCACAAAATCAACTTTTTTTATAAATACATCTTTAATAGCAGTTCTGGTTGAGGTTGTTAATAAATCCTTTAGAGACAAACGGCCTTTTAAGGTATCATTGTCATCAACCACGTAGATGGAATGTACGCGCGACACTTCTTCTGCCTGGGCGCGCATTTCTTTAACACAAGTAAGCACATTCCAATTTTCGTTAACTTTTACAAGCTCTTTTGCCATTAAACCACCAGCAGAATTTTCGTCATAACGCAAAAGGTCTCTAATGTCATTTGCATGTGCTGTGTCTTCAATATGGGAAATTACTTCTTCCTGTTGTCGGTTGTTAAGTTCAGCAATAATATCGGCAGCATCATCAGTATCCAATTCAGAAATTTCTTCTGCAATTTCTTTGGATGAAAGTCCACCTAATATTTTTTCACGCGTATCTTCATCTAATTCGGTAATAACATCAGAAGTTACATCACTATCGAGTAATTTTATTAAATAGATTCCTTCATCAACGGTTAAATCTTCAATAATTTCAGCAATGTCGGCGTAATGCACCTCTTCCAGGTGCTTTAAAATTTCCTCGTTTTTACCGTCAGCAATTAACTGCTTAATTTCTTCGATATATTCTGTTGTTATTTCAAATGACATCGTTTTCTATTTTAGAAGTCAGACTTATAAATTCTTGCACAGATAATTGTTCCGGACGTTTTGCAAATATAGGGTCTTCTCTTAAAATATCAGATAAATTGAGTGTTTTTAAACTGTTTCTTAATGTTTTTCTTCGTTGGTTGAATGCGGTTTTAACAACAGTATAAAAAAGTTTTTCGTTAACAGGTAGGGTGAAATTCTCTTTTCTTATAAGCCGTATTACACCGGATTCCACTTTTGGCGGCGGATTAAAAACGGTGGGGGGAACCGTAAATAAATACGCAACATCATAAAAGGCTTGGGTTAATACAGATAATATTCCATATACTTTACTGCCTTCTTTTTCTGCGATGCGTTTGGCGACTTCTTTTTGAAACATGCCTGAAAATTCAGGTATTTGATGTCTGTTTTCAAGTGTTTTAAAAACAATTTGAGTGGAAATATTATAAGGAAAATTGCCTATAATCGCCACTTGTTCGTCTCCAAAATAATCGGATAAATTAATTTTTAAAAAGTCTTTTAAAATAATTCTGTCGGCTAAATTTAAATAGTTGGCTTTTAAATATTCCACTGATTCTGTGTCAATTTCAATCACGTGCACTTTTAACTTTTTTTTAAGCAGGTACTTTGTTAAAACACCCATTCCCGGACCAATTTCCAATACATTTTCATAACCATTTTCTGTTAAACTATCGGCAATATTTTGTGCTATTTGCTCGTCTTTCAAAAAATGTTGCCCAAGGTGTTTTTTTGCTCTGACACTCATTATAATTAGTTTTTAACGCTCATACTAAATTGTTCACTGATCACTTTTAATTCGGTTCTGAAAGCTACAAATTTACCGCTAAAAAGCCTAAGTGCCTCATCACGTAATCTCACAGCGTCTTCTTTATAATAATCCTGCAAAGTTTCTAAACTGTCTGTAGAATATTGTACAGAATAGGTGGTACCTCCCATTTCTTCCTCAATAATCACTTGACACATTTTGGCATAGTTGAATTTTCCGGTTGAGAGCATATCGGGAATGTGCTTTTCTTTCATCCATTTTAGCCATTCGTCATGAATGGATTCTTCTATATTTGTGGTAACGTTGTAGATGTACATGTTTTTAAAAAAGTTAAAAGTTAAAAGTTTCAAAGGTTAAAGGCTAAAGTTCAAATGGTCAAAGATTCAAAAATTAAAAGATTAAATAATTCAAATTTTGTTAATTTATTTCATCGCCTCGTAGTTTTCTGAATTTTTTGCGTGCATCAACTACATAAATGCTCGATGGGTATTCAAATATAATTTTTTGATAGTATTCTTTTGCTTTTTCAACGGAGTTTAATTTATTTAAATATAATTCAGCCAAATAATAATGCGCATCATCGGCTAAGATATCCTCTTTGTTTAGGTTGATAATTTGCAAATAGTTGTTTTCTGCATCGGTAAACTGATTTATTTTTTCAAATAACTGCGCTTGTTTAAACAATGTTTCATCTTCAATGGGATGTCCTTTGTATTGACTCAAAACAACCATTAAAGTATCAATGGCTTGTTTGTTTTTATTTTGATAAGAGAGTAAATCGGCAACAGCATATTTTTTCAATGCCATTTTTAAACTGTCTTTTACCACATTGTCCGTAATGAGCAGATTTAAGGCCAGCGCATCGTTTGCAATGAGTTGCGAAGTGGACTTTTTCAATACGCTTAACTGTGATTGCGCCCATTCAAAATCACCTTTAAAATAGGAAGTTTGTGCAATTTTAAACCGCGCTGTTTGTCCGATGGTTTGATTTTTTAAATCGTTTTGAACTTGGGTATAATATATTAATGCACTGCTAAATTTGTTGTCAAACACCAATATATCGGCTAACTTTGTTTTTAAATACCCTTTTTGAAATTGATTGACAGGTAATTTTAAGGCTTCTTTTAATACTGAAATGGCTTGTTCAGGTTCATTTTTTTTGAAGGCTAAAAATTCCGCATAAATCGCTTGGATATTAATAGTGGCAACATTTTTTCCGTATTGGTTGAAAAATTGTTGAAAAAGGGTTTCAATAGTTTCATTTGGTTCGTTTGTTTTATTAGCCACTTCAAGCAAATACAACTTGGCAATTAATTCCGTTTCTAAATCTACCGTATTTTCCAATACATAGTTGAAACAGTTTTTTGTGATTTCAAAATCATTGTTTTCAAAGGTGATTTTTCCAAGAGCCACAACACCATTTATGTTTTCTAAATTTCTTTTATGCAGCGCTTTTTCCTGAATAAATGCCTTGTCATATTCTTTTTGCTGAATAAAAAGCCAGCTCAACAATTCGTTCCAAGTGTTATTAGGATTGTTTTGCGATCGTTTTAATAAGAGTTTTTTCAGCAAAAAGTTAGGTTCGCTCTCAGAATCTTCAGTAATAAACTTTCCGATATAATTTTTCGCAATCGATTCGTAATTTTCATTCGTTTCAATAAGGTTTAAATAGGTGTTAAACATATTTTCAATCTCCCCTTTTTCACTATAAATTAATGCAATTTGAAATTTATAATTGGCATTCGGATTTACTTCCATTGCTTTGTTATAAGCAAGCAATGCATAATCGAGCAGGTAATTATCCTGAAAAGTTTTACCGATAAAATAGCCTGCATTTGGTGATTTTTCAATGAAAATTAAGGCTTTTTCATAATAGGGAACTGCCTTGTCTTGAAGATTTTGCAATTGGTAATTGTAGCCCAATTCAACATATAAATATTCTTGATTCGGAAATTTTTTTAATTGTAAATTAAGGAGGTCTGTAACTTCTTCAAATTTTTCCAACTGCTGATAGCAGTCAATTAAATAGTTTAAATAATTGTTGTTTAATGGATTTTTCTCATACAAACTTTTATAAACAGAAGCTGCTTTTTCATATTCGCCATTTCTAAAATATTGGGATGCCAGTTGCGTTTCCTGTGCATAAATTTGCAAGGAAAAAAAACAGACAAGTAGAAATAAAGTGCAGCGCATGAAGTGATTTTTACATTTTCAAAGATAACCAAACAAGTGTTAAAGTTTTTATAAATAAAGGGGTTTTCTAAATTGTGCTGTTACAAATTTACGCGTAAAAAGTCTTTCTAGAAAGAACCATTAAATTTTAAGTTATGCAAGCACTTGTAGAAAATTACGAAACAAAAAAGAGTAGCGCAATAAATTTCATGAAAAACGGACAATTGAACGCTTATTTTGAGGCGTTAATTGAAATGAATAATTACAAAAAATTAATGTTCACTGTTTGTGCTAATTGATGTATTCAAATCCGCAGTATGATACTAAAGCGTCCGGAATTTTAATTCCTTCGGGCGTTTGACAATTTTCCAACAAGCCGGCCAAAACGCGTGGCAATGCCAACGAACTTCCGTTGAGCGTATGTGCCAATTCACTTTTTCCTTCGCTGTTTTTGAATCGAAGTTTCAACCGATTTGCCTGAAATGTTTCGAAATTTGAAACTGAACTAATTTCAAGCCACCTATCCTGTGCCGTAGAAAACACCTCGAAATCGTAAGTTAAGGCCGAAGTAAACCCCAAGTCGCCACCACACAATCGCAATATTCTATAAGGCAATTTCAGCTCTTGCAAAATTCCTTTTATGTGATTTACCATAAGTTCTAAAGCTGCATATGAATTTGATGGATGTTCAATTCTTACAATTTCAACCTTGTCAAATTGATGCAATCTGTTTAAACCGCGAACATGTGCGCCATAAGAACCGGCTTCTCTCCTAAAACAAGGCGTATAAGCTGTTTTACGAATGGGAAACTCTTCTTCTTTTAAAATAACGTCTCTATAAATATTGGTAACTGGAACTTCCGCTGTTGGAATTAAATATAAATTATCTGTGGCGTCATGGTACATTTGCCCTTCTTTATCGGGCAATTGTCCGGTTCCAAATCCCGATGCTTCATTCACCAAATGCGGTACCTGAACTTCATCATAACCGGCAGCGGTATTTTTATCTAAAAAATAATTGATTAAAGCGCGTTGTAATTTTGCTCCTTTTCCTTTGTAAACGGGAAAACCAGCTCCGGCTATTTTATTACCAAGTTCAAAATCAATAATGTCATATTTTTTTGCCAATTCCCAATGCGGCATGGCTCCTTTGTGCAATTTTGGAATATCACCTTCCTGAAAAATGTTTAAATTGTCTTCTGCGGAAGTTCCTGCAGGCACAATTTCATTTGGAATATTTGGAATCAGGTACAATAACTCCTGTAATTCGGTTGCTTTTTGCTGAAGATTTTCAGATAATTCCTTTGACTGATCTTTTAACAGAATGGTTTTTTGTTTTAAAATAGCCGCTTTCTGGGTCTCGCCTGATTTAAAAAGTCCACCGATATCTTTAGAAAGTTTGTTGGATTCGGCTAAAACAGCATCCAGTTCTGTTTGTATTGCCCTTCTTTCCTCATCTGCCAAAATGGTTTTGTCGACCATTTCTATAGCGTTTTTAAAATTTCTTTTCGCCAAACCTTTTAAAACAGTTTCTCTGTTTTCTCTAATAAACGCAACTTGTAACATGATTATTATCCTTTAATTGAAAGGCAAATTTAACAAATTGCAGTTAAAAGAGGTTAATTAGTTTCATCTGTTTTAATTTTATTTTTTAGTGGTAACAGATGCTACCTGCCTTCCGGCAGGCAGGTTCGCCATTAATCATTTCTTTGTATGTCTAAATTTGTCTTGCTCGTTTCATTTGATTTAACACAAACGGTTTCGTTTATTGCCGAAATAATTTGAGGAACCTCCTTAATCTTAAAATTAAAGTCTATTTTAAATGATTTTTTAGAAGATTTAGAGATTTTAAATTTTCCGTTTTTAACTGGATAATAACCCGTTTCGCCTTTGCAAAAACACAAGCGGCCAAAGTGCAGTTTTATATTTTGAAGTGCTTCATCGGTGAATGTTTTTTCTGAAACAATTGAATCCAATTCGGCAAAAACAAGTTCCGAATAATTGCTGTCCTGGGTATTTGGAACTGGATTTCTTGTATAGATATATTTAAAAATCGTTTTATTTCCTTCTTCAATCACCGGATAGGTATTGCCAAATTCATCTTTTTTAAATTCCAAGGATGTGTTTGGCAGCAATTCAATGGTGCAAGTGCCGTTTTCGGGACAATTTACAGTATTTATCAAAAAAGCTTCGTTTACCACAAAAGTTGAAATTGTATTTTTAGTCGATTTGCAAGAGACAATTATTAAAATGAGTAATGGGAGTAGCTTTTTCATTTGATGAATTTAGTAAATTTAAAGGTCAAAATAATTGTTTTGTATTATTTTTAATGAATTTTGTTTGTCTCTCAATAATTGATTTTTCAGATCTTCGACAGAATTAAATTTTTGCTCCTCCCGCAAAAATTTCAACACATCAATTTGAATGGTTTTACCGTATAAATCTTTGTTGAAATCAAAAAAATGAATTTCAATTGTTTGGTTTTTGCCCTTTACTGTGGGGTTGTATCCAATATTCATCATACCGTAAACGGTTTCACCTTCCAGTTCAGCCTTCACAACATAAGACCCTGTCTTAGGTAAAAGTTTGTAGGTTTCTTTTATCGATAAATTTGCAGTTGGAAATCCAATTTTTTCTCCTAAATTTTTGCCTTTTACAACTTCCCCGGTTAGCATAAAATAATACCCTAAATAGCGGTTTGCGTCCTCAATATTGCCAAGTTCAATGGCTTTTCTGATCTTTGTGGAGCTGATGGTAATGTGGTCAATTTCTTGCTGGGGTATTTTGTTCACCTTAAAACCAAATTTTTCCCCGAAGGCGGTTAATTGTTCAAAATTACCTTCCCTGTCTTTACCGAAGCGATGATCATAACCAATAATTAAATTAGAAATTTTCAGGTTGTCAACCAATACATTTTTCACAAAATCGAATGCCGTTTTTTCAGCAAAATCTTTCGTAAATTCGTGAATCACCAATATTTCTAACCCTGTTTTATCCAACAATTTAATACGTTCATCAATAGTATTGATTAATTTTATACTGGCATTTTTCTGCAAAACTATTCTGGGATGCGGAAAAAATGTCAATAAAACAGAAGAAGCATTGTTTTTTTTTGCGCTTTGGACAAGATTTGACAATACTTTTTGGTGGCCAACATGCACGCCATCAAAGGTGCCAATGGTAACAAAAGTTTTATTTGTTGAAGTATAGTTAGATAAATCGGTATAAATTTTCAAAGTTGAAAACAGTATTGGTTATTTATGGATTACAAAAATACTTTAATTAATTAAAACGAGATTGATGTGTGTGATTAATTTGGTATTAAAATTGTAAGCAAAGGAATATCCTATTATCTTTGTAAATTAAGCTTGTCTCAACATCAAATTAATTTATGAAACGACATTGTAAAAAACAGTTGTTATTAACATTTTCTTTGTGTCTATTAATTTTTGCCGTTTCTGCACAAAATTCGGATGAATTATGGACTAAAAAGACTGATTTTGAGAAAACCGCTTCAAAAAAATTAATCAGAAAATCCCTTCCGAAAAAATTTGAAATATATCAATTAAATGTAAATCAGCTTAAAAGCAGGTTAAATAATGCCCCAAAACGAAAAGGAAATTTAGAAAAATCGAATACTGTTATAAGTTTTCCGAATGAAAATGGAAAGCTGGAAAAATATCGGATTTTTGAAGCTTCAGTCATGGAAGAAAATCTTCAAAAACAATATCCTGATATCAGGTCTTATGTTGGAAAAGGAATTGACAATCCTGGTTCCGCAATAAGATTCAGTGTGTCTCCATTTGGTTTGCATGCCATGTTTTTGGGTAATGCTGAAGGAAGTGTTTATATTGATCCTTATACTGAAAACAATGATTCTTACATCTTTTATTCTAGTAAAAATTTACCTGCCATTGAACCCTTTGAATGTAAATTTGATGAGGTAAATACTTCCCAAAAAACAACCACAACAACCATTTCTGCTAAAGCCGAAAATGCAAATGACGGGAAACTAAGAACCTTTAGATTGGCAGTTGCCACAACTGGAGAATATGCTCAGTTTCATTTAGACCGACAAGGAATAAGTTCCACGGCAACAGATGCCATAAAAAAAGAGGCAGTTTTATCGGCAATAGTCACAACTATGACCAGGGTAAACGGCATTTTTGAAAGAGATGTTGCCATAAGGATGATACTCGTAGCAAATAACACAAATATTATATTCTTAGATGCATTAACTGATGGTTTCACAAATAACGATTCCGATTTATTATTGGAAGAAAGCCAGACAGTTATTGATACTAAGATTGGAACAGCCAATTATGATATAGGACATACTTTTAGTACAGGAGGCGGAGGTCTGGCGCAGTTAAGTTCTCCTTGTGGTGATGGAAAAGCTAGGGGAATAACTGGGTCAACCAATCCAATAGGAGATGCATATGATATAGATTATGTTTCCCATGAAATGGGTCATCAATACGGGGCACATCACACCTTTAACGGAGAAGCGAGCAATTGTGCCGGTGCTAACAAAAATGCAGCAACAGCAGTTGAGCCCGGGAGCGGTTCAACCATTATGTCCTATGCCGGACTTTGTGCACCGCAAAATGTGCAAAACCTTGCAGATCCTTATTTTCATTTGGTGAGTATCAGGGAAATGTTTGCAAATATTTCAACAGGACAGAGTACATGCGCAGCAATTTCGGTAACGGGGAATAGTGCGCCAACAGTAAATGACTTGCTCAATTATACGATCCCAATTTCTACCCCTTTTATATTAAATGCAAATGCGTTGGATATTAATGGAGATAATTTAAAGTATACATGGGAACAATTGGATATCGAAATAGCTACTGCTCCTCCAGTTTCAACAGCTACTGTTGGTCCGGCTTTCAGGTCAACACTTCCAGTCAGTTCTTCAATGCGTTATTTTCCAAATCAAACAACAGTAAATGCAGGAAATTTATCAAATACGTGGGAAGTATTGCCTTCTGTTGCCCGAACGATGCGGTTTGGCGTAAATGTTAGAGATAACAATCCTTTCGGCGGACAAACGGCTAGTAGGGAAACTGTTGTTACTTTCATTGGAGGTGCCGGTCCGTTTAAGGTTACTTCTCAATCTGCTGCAGTAACTTGGGATACTGGAACTGCCCAAACAATTACTTGGAATGTTGCCAATTCTAATTTGGCCCCTGTAAATTGTTCTTTTGTAAACATACTTTTATCTGTTGATGGAGGTTTAACTTACCCAATAACATTAGCTTCTGATACACCCAACGACGGATCTCAACCTATTGTTGTTCCAAATATTTCAACAACAAAAACAGTTCGGATTAAAGTAGAAAGTGTTGAGAATATTTTTTATTCGGTAAACACCAAAAATATTACCATCCAAAGGTCAGAATTTATAATGAATTTTGACACCTCTTCTAAAAATGTTTGTATTCCGGAAAATGCTGTTTATAGCTTCACTTATAATACTTTTAACGAATTTAACGAAGTAACAACTTTTTCTTATGAAGGAAATCCCGCCGGCACAACGGTTACTTTTAAACCAGCTTCAGCTTCAGCTGACAATACTCCAGTTCAAATGGAGGTGAACGGAATAGCAAATGCGGATGTTAATAATTATAATATTTCGGTTATCGGAACTTCTTCTTCAATAACAAAAACAACCGTTGTAAATTTGGGTGTTTTTTCTTCAACCATAAATGCACCTGTATTAAATTTACCGGCAAATGGTTCAACAGAAGTTTTAAAACCTTTTACTTTAAGTTGGGCAAGTGATGTAAACGCCCTGAATTACAATGTAGAAATTGCAACTGACCTTTCTTTCGTAACAATTGTGGAATGGGAAAATGTGAACATTAATTCGTATAATCCTCAACTTTTGCAGCCTAACACCAATTATTTTTGGAGGGTTAAATCGATAAACGGTTGTGGGGAGAGCAGTTTTTCTTCCTCATTTAATTTTACAACAGAAAATGATGTTTGTGACATCGAAAATGCCATCGATGTCCCCCTGAATATTCCTGATTACAATGCCACAGGTGCCTCTTCAAAAATTTTTATTACGAACAATAAAATCATTAGAGATGTCAATGTTACCGTGAACATCACCCATCCTTGGATAGGAGATTTGGATTTGATGTTAATAAGTCCAGCCGGTACTTCAGTACTTTTAGTAGCCAGCAGATATGACGAAGGCGTTGATTATGCAAACACTGTTTTTGATGATGATGCGTCTATTTCAATTAGCAATGGAACAGCTCCTTATACAGGTAGTTTTATGCCTCAAGGGAATTTGTCAACTTTTAATAACGAATACTCTTTAGGTAATTGGATATTAAAAGCGATAGATTCAGGGCCTGAAGATTTAGGAATCATTAATAATTGGAGCATTGAAATTTGTGGTGTTCCCAGCGTTTTCAGTTTACCTTCTAATAATTTCAACATTGAGGTTATAGGAGAAACTTGCCCTAATAAAAGCAATGGACAAATAATAATTTCAGCAATAGAGTCGCATAATTATGAAGTTAATGTTACAGGCTCTTTAGGTTTTAGCACTACTAAAACTTTTACTAACAATTATACTTTTGAAAATTTACAGCCAGATACCTATGATTTTTGTATTGGTGTTGCTGGCGATACCTATTCGCAATGTTATACTGTTGAAGTTGTTGAAGGAACAACGGTTTCAGGAAAAACAAGTGTTGCAGCGGGCAAAGCTTCTGTAGAAATTGTGGAAGGAACCACTCCATTTAATATTTTTGTAAACGGACAAGAACAGTTTCAAACATCTTCGCGAATATTCTCTGTTGATGTAAAAAGCGGTGATGTTTTAGAAGTTAAAACGAGTGTAAGTTGTGAGGGTATTTATTCAAAAATAATCGATTTATTTGATGCCGTTATTGCTTATCCCAATCCTACCCAAGGTACTTTTGAAATCACGGTTCCTACAACTCAAACCGAAGTTGTTATTGAATTGTATTCCGTCCTTTCACAATTGATTTCGGTAAAAACCTATCCGGTTGTTTACGGGAAAGTTCAGATAAGCCTGGAAAACAAACCAACGGGCTTATATTTTGCAAAAGTAAATTTAGACAAACCCGTTACCTTGAAAATTATCAAACAATAACGAATGAAAAATCTTTTATATATTGCATTACTAAGTATAGGTTTGTGGTCTTGCGGAGGTGGAGGTAGTGACGTTAACCATGCACCAACAGCACCTACATTGATGTCTCCTGCTAATAATTTATTGTGTATTGAGAATCCTGTAACTTTTAAATGGAATGCTTCTTCAGATTCAGATGGAGATGTGATAACCTATCAAATAGAAGTAGCGCAAAACATGTCATTCACATTAGATAAACAAATATTCAATATCCAAAGTACCGCACAAACTATTCCTTTAGAGGAAGATATTGCATATTATTGGCGCGTAAAAGCAACGGATAATGAAGACTCCAGCAGTTACTCTTTGGTATATAAGTTTTATACCTATGGAGAAAGTGTTTCAAATCATTTGCCGTTTTCACCGGTTTTGTTGAGTCCGGCTTTAAATTCAGTGCAAAGCGGAACAACGGTAAGCTTAGAATGGACGGCAAGTGATGCGGATGCCAACGACACTTTAACCTATGATGTATACTTTGGAACAGCAAATCCACCAACAATTGTTGCTTCACCAAATCAAAGTACAGCCACTTTAACCAAAACCGTATCGGCTTCAACAACGTATTATTGGAAAATAGTGGTGAAAGATAACAAAGGCGGACAAACTATTGGACAGGTTTGGGTCTTTACAACAGGTTGATAATTATCATATTATCAGGGAAAAGGAATAAAATCTAGATTTTATTCCTTTTTTTATTTCCTTTTTTATAATAATTGAAATTTTTTTGTATTTTGCATCAACATTAACCAATTATTATTTAGGATATTATGAAAAAATTATTAAGTATTATTTTTGTACTTTTTATGGGTTCAGTTGTGTTTGCCCAAACTTCTATTACAGGAAATGTGAAAGAAGCAAAAACTGGTGAGCCCATTCCGGGCGCTAATATAAAAGTTGAAGGTAAATCAATTGGGACTGCCACTGATTTTGATGGAAACTTTTCATTTAAAGTAGCTCAGAATCCACCTTTTACTTTAGAGATTTCGCTTATTGGGTATGCATCAACTAAAGTTGAAATTACTCAAATGGAACAAACTGTTAACGTATTGCTCACCGAATCTGCCACAGCGTTAGATGAAGTAGTTGTATCAGCATCAAGGACACCAGAACGCGTTTTAGAGTCTCCGGTAACTATTGAAAGAATGGACATTAGGGATATTAAAAACACGTCTTCTCCAACTTTTTATGACGGATTGGAAAATTTAAAAGGTGTGGATGTTAACACGAATAGTTTAACATTTAAATCAATCAATACCCGTGGTTTTGCAACTTTTGCCAACACGCGTTTTATGCAGTTGGTTGATGGTATGGACAATTCATCCCCTGCTTTAAACTTTAATTTAGGAAACTTATTGGGAATGTCTGAACTTGATGTGAATACCGTTGAATTACTTCCGGGAGCTTCTTCTGCCTTGTACGGGGCTAATGCCTTTAATGGTATTTTATTTATGACAAGTAAAAACCCGTTTACTTCTGAAGGAATTAGTGTTTATGGAAAAACAGGAATTACCTCTCAAAAAGCAGCTGGAGATAATAGTTTTGTTGATGTGGGAATTAGAATTGCACATAAATTCAGTGATAAATTTGCTGCAAAAGCTTCATTTTCGTTCCTAAAAGGAACAGAGTGGTATGCTACAGACTATGAAGATTATAACAATCCTGGAGCTACAAGAGCCAATCCTGCTTATGACGGTTTAAACGTATATGGAGATGAGGTTTCAATTAATATGGATGCTACTTTTGGTACTCCTGCAGGAACATTAGGTACAGTTTCAAGAACTGGTTATAATGAGGTAGATTTAATGGATTATGAAGCAAAAAGCGCTAAAACTGATTTTGCTTTGCATTACAGGCCTTTTGCCAACGATTTAGAAATTGTTTATAATGGAAAATTTGGACAAGGAAATACCATTTACCAAGGCGCCAATAGATATTATATTAA
>NZ_JBFFKM010000022.1:0-40030 GCF_041555395.1 Lutibacter sp.
GCTTATTTTCAAGCATATACAAACACGTATTCAGATATTGAATCACTTAAAAAAATGTATGATGAAGCCTTGAGTTTTCCTAACGTTATTGGATTGGTTATTGGTACCCGACCCGATTGTATTTCAGATGAAGTGATTGATTACTTGTCCTTTCTGTCTAAAAAATATTTTATTTCATTGGAATTTGGCGTTGAAAGCACTTTAAATAAAACCTTATTGAAAGTAAACAGGTGCCACACTTTTGAAGAAACTCAAATTGCTTTTGAACGTTGTACCAACAAAGGAATTCATTTGGGCGCCCATTTAATCATAGGTTTGCCGGGAGAAACCAAAGCCGAATTGCTGAATCATGCAACTGAAATCTCCAAACTTCCTATTCATGCATTAAAAATGCACCATTTACAAATTGTCAAAAACTCCATTATGGCGGTGCAATACAAAAGAAATCCTGCAGATTTCAATTTGTTTACCTCTGAAAGTTATGTTGATTTTATGAGCGAATTTTTGGGCTATTTGCGTCCGGATATCAGCATTGAAAGATTTGCAAGTGAGGCGCCTTATGATTTATTGATTGCACCAAAATGGGATGGTCTAAAAAACTTCGAGATTGTAGCTAAAATCGATAAAAAGCTGGTTGAGAAAAATACCTGGCAGGGTAAATTTTACAAGGGATAATTAATACTTCTAATTATTTCCCTCCATTGGCTTTTAAATCCTCTAAACAAAATGGATCCAATTGAGGTATTTGTCCTCCAAAAATACTCTGAGCATTCTCAACTTGATGATACATTAAACAATTTTCAACTGAACAATGAGCTTTATTCGCCGTGTCTTCATGATTATTTATCATTTCTGTTCCAAAATTGACTAGTCCCAAAAGATGGCAAAATTCATGTAAAATTATGGTAGATTCCAAAACTTCAAGGCTAGTTCCAGCATGAACATTGGATAAAGATTGTATCTTTTCTTCAAAAATAACAAATGAGGTATTTCTATAAGAGGTACCTAATATTACTGAATTTCCTGAATCGCTTGAAGAGCTCCCGTTTAAAAATAATGCTGAAATTGCCAGTTGATTTTCAATAGTAAATATGCTTCGGTTAAGGTCTTCAATATTTCTTACATCATCTATTGAATATATTGATTTCGTAGAGATATCAATCAATCTTTCCTCAATCAAAATATTGGTTTTATAAGTTCTCAATCCTATAAATTTTTTGAGGTTTGTTAATGTTTCAGAAGTGGGTTTAAATCCATCAATATACATTACTTCAATAATAATAGTTGTAAATATTTTGTTCGATAAAATATCGTTTGCTGAATAACCAATCTGTTGTTTATAAGGATAATTGCTGTTATTTAAATCATTCCCTAAACTGTCGTCTTTATTACAACTTATAGTTAAAAAGAAAATTAGCAAAACACTTTTAAATATATTATTCATTTGCTTTAATTTTAATTGAATAACAGTAAATTACCGTATTTATTCTCTTTGAAAATAGAAACTTTATAATCCCGTAAATAATATCATTAAATGAATTTGGTTTCCAAAAGAAGGCAATAACTTACTTAAATAAATGACGTTCAACAAACTAAAAAACATATTAAAAAAATTACCCTTAGGTATTATGTCATTTTAATTGTTAAAAAAATTTGCCACACATAGTATTTACCATAAATAAATTGTAAGTTTAGCGTATGTTATTATTCCTTACTAAACACATCTCCGAAATGCCTTGGATTTTAATTCCGGGATTGTAATTACGCTCTTATCTTTCTCCAAAATAAAGCAAAAACGCTTTCAATTTCTATTATTTTCAATTTCAAATTTATACGTATTATGAGCAATATTATAGTTTTAGGTGCCGGCATGGTTGGTTCCACAATGGCCATTGACATGGCAAAAAATCATTCAGTTTCTATCACAGATTTTAATAAAGGCGCCTTGGATAAGGCTGTAAAAAAATGTGACAAACTTAGCCAAATTGTGTTGGATGTGACCAATAAAGCGGCACTTCAAAAAACAATAAGTCCATTTGATTTGGTGATTTGTGCCGTTCCTGGTTTTTTGGGTTTTGAAACGCTAAAAGCCATTATTGAAGCCGAAAAAAACGTGATAGATATTTCGTTTTTCCCTGAAAACTCCTTGGAATTAAATGAACTTGCCAAACAAAAAAATATAACCGCTATTGTTGATTGCGGTGTAGCTCCCGGAATGGGAAATATTATCCTAGGCTATTACAACGAAAAATTAAATATTACTGATTTTGAGTGCTTGGTTGGCGGTTTGCCAAAAGTAAAAAAATGGCCTTTTAACTATAAAGCGCCATTTTCTCCTGTTGATGTTATTGAAGAATATACGCGCCCGGCTCGTTATGTGGAAAACGGAAATGTTGTTGTAAAAGATGCCTTATCGGATGTTGAATTTGTTGATTTTGATGGTGTTGGAACCTTAGAATCCTTTAATTCAGACGGATTGAGATCCATCATTTACACCATGACCCATATCCCTAATATGAAAGAAAAAACATTGCGCTATCCTGGTCATATTGAATATATCAATGTGTTGAAAAAAAGCGGATTTTTCAATGAAGAAAAAATAAATATTAACGGAATTGACATTTCACCTCTTGAGTTTTCATCAAAAATATTATTTAACGAGTGGAAATTAGGAGATACTGAAGAAGAAATTACCGTGATGCGAATTACACTGAAAGGCACAAATAAAATAGGTGAAAGCAAAACTATTGTCTATAATCTACATGACGAATTTTGCCCAAAAACAATTACTTCTTCAATGGCAAGGACTACCGGATATACTGCCACGGCTGCTGCCAATTTGTTTTTAGATGGTTTGTTTAAGGAAAAAGGTGTCTTTCCTCCTGAATTGGTTGGTAAACATGAAAAATGCTTTAATTATTTCCTTAATTATTTAAAAGAGAGAAATGTAATATATACAAAAGTGGAACTTTAATTAGAACTTGAATGTTTTTAATATAGTTGAAAAAAAAATCGTCTAAGAATTAATTCTTAGACGATTTTTTTAAGGGGTATTTAAAATTTATTATTTTGAATAATCATTATTTAACACCTCTAAAATATCTGTAGTTACATTTAGTTTTTCGTCTCCGTACATTACAGTTCCTTTTCCTGATGTTCCAATAATTAATTGATAACCTTTGGCTTTTGCATAATCAGCCACAAAACTATCTACTTTTTTAGTTAAAGCTTCACTGTTTTCTAGATTTTCCTTTTGAAGTTCTTCAGAGGCTTGTTGTTGTCTCGCTTGCAAAAACTGTTGTTCTTGTTGTAAAACACCTTCTGCTTCCGCTCTTTGTTGAGGGCTCATTTTTTGCGCAACTTTATAATATTCCTGAACCTTTAATTGAAAAGGACCTTGCAGGCTGTCCAACTCTTTCGCAAAAACTTCTTGCTTTGCTTTTAACCTTACTTCTAGATCTTTTGTTGCATTATAATCTTTCATTAAAACTTCAACATCAATATAGGCTATTTTTGTTTGGTTACAAGATGCCAATGCAAAAGCAAAAGCGATAATAAGTATTTTTTTCATTTTTAGGATTTTGAATTGTTGAATAAATTTTGTGCGAATATATAAACAAAAAACAACGTTTTGTGAAATAATTTATAATATTGATTTTATCTATTATTAATTGTATTGTTATAGTAAATTTTGATAAAAAACGAGCGCGTTATCTCTTAATACAAGCTACTTTACAAAAAGGAAATGCCACAATTAGCTTAGTATTAAAAACCGCGCTTAAATAGCCTTAAAATTAATATTAGGTGTTTTTAATGAGGTAAATTAAGGAAGAATACTCTTTGGTCCCCATTGCTTTTATATTTGAGATCAATCCGATGTAAAAAGCCTTCAAAAAATTACTTTTTCCATTTTTATATTTTTCACTTAATAAAGAAACATAAAATGAATCAAACACCATTGGTAAAATTTTAATGACGCTCATTTCCTGTTTTGCAAACAATCCCTGAATCGATTTTTTTGAGAAATGCCATAAATGTCTCGGCACGTCAAAAGCTGCCCAAAATTGTTTGTAATAATTGGCGTCATAACTTTTAAAATTTGGAACCGCAATAATTAAAACACCATTTGGTTTTAACAACAATTTCAAAGTCGAAATATAGATGTCTAAATTTGGAACATGTTCCAATACATGCCATAAGGTAATAACATCAAATTTTGCTTCATTTTTTAAATGATTGATTTCTGAATAAATTTTAGAATCTGATTCAACTCTTAATTTATTTTCTGCACTAATTTTAGCTTTTGGATTTGGCTCTACTCCCGTTACTTTCCATCCATTATTTTTACAAGTCAGCAAAAAATCTCCAGTTCCACAACCTACATCCAATAAATTTTTATCGGTTGTTTTAAAAGAATTGATTAGTTTTAATTTCGAGCCTAACGCAATTTTTTTTACAAACTGATAAAGCTTTTCGGTTCCTGATTTTTTCGAATCGGTATGTGAGATATAATCATCACTTTCATAATAACCCGACAATTCTTCTATCTTTGGCTGAGGAAAAGTTTCAAGCATATCTAACGCTTCATGATACAATAAATCAAATATTTTATTCGATACCGTGTAATCTTTACAAGTTAAATAATGCGTTGTTTCAGGATCCATCTTTTAATTAATTTGAAGTAATTTAACTAGGTTTCATTTAAAGGTTCCACGTGGAACGCTTAAAATTAACGGCCCATATAAACCAATAAAACAGAAATATCGCTTGGTGAAACACCACTGATTCTGCTGGCTTGAGAGATGGTTATTGGCTGTATTTTACTCAGCTTCTGACACGCTTCAATAGACAAAGATTTCACCTTTGAATAGTCGAATTTGGCCGGAATTGAAACATTTTCCAATCGGTTTACCTTATCTGCCTGATTCCTTTCCTTATCAATATAGCCGGCATATTTTACATGAATCTCAGTTTGTTCCTCTACTTCACGATCTATATTATTTTCAATAACAAAGGCTTCTACTTTGGATATTTTCCTAAGATCTGTAAAATTCAGTTGTGGTCTTGCGGCTATCTTAAACATCTTCATAGACTGGTCAATTTTAGAAGAATTATTAGCCTCCAAAATTGGATTTATTTCTTCCGGAAGCACACTGGTTTCGATTAAAAATTTCACAAACAAATCAGTTTTATCCTGCTTTTCAACAACCCTATCCATACGTTCTTTTGAAACCATTCCAATTTTATATGCCATTGGCGTTAACCTTAAGTCAGCATTATCCTGACGCAACAAAGTTCTGTATTCAGCTCTTGAAGTAAACATTCTATAAGGTTCTTCCGTTCCTTTTGTAATTAAATCGTCGATTAAAACACCTATATAAGCCTCATCACGTTTTAACACAAATGGCTCCCTTCCCTGAATATTAAGTGCCGCGTTTATCCCTGCCATCAAACCTTGTGCAGCCGCTTCTTCATAACCTGTGGTTCCATTTATTTGTCCGGCAAAATAAAGATTTTTAATCCGTTTTGTTTCTAAAGAATGTTTTAATTGCGTTGGTGGAAAATAATCGTATTCAATTGCGTAACCAAACCTAAAGAATTTCACGTTTTCAAAACCGGCAACTTTACGCAAAGCCTTGTCCTGAATTTCTTCGGGCAAAGAAGTAGAAAAACCATTTACATAAACCTCTACGGTATCCCACCCTTCCGGCTCCACAAAAAGTTGGTGACGGTCTTTGGTTGCGAAACGATCAATTTTATCCTCTATTGAAGGACAATATCTCGGACCAATACTTTTGATTCGACCATTAAACATGGGCGACCTGTCAAAACCTTCCCGAAGGATGTCATGTACTTCCAAAGAAGTGTAGGTCATATAACAAGAACGTTGGATTTCCAATGGCTTAGTGCTAGCTAAATAAGAGAATTTTTCGGGAGTTTCATCACCCGGCTGTTCAATCATTTTAGAATAGTCCAATGAACGGCCATCCACTCTGGGTGGTGTTCCGGTTTTCATTCTACCGGCCTCAAAGCCAACTTTAATTAAATCTTCGGTAATTCCGGTTGACGCTCTTTCTCCTGCCCTACCGCCTCCAAAAGTTTTATCACCGATATGAATTAAACCATTCAAAAAAGTTCCTGCAGTTATAATAACAGATTTTGCTTTAATTTCAATACCAAGAGAAGTTCTGACACCAACAATTTTAGCGTCTTCGAACAATAAACCATTTACCATGTCCTGATAGAAATCCAAATTGCTGGTTTGCTCCAGCATCAGCCTCCAGCATTCAGCAAAACGCATCCGGTCACTTTGAGCACGCGGACTCCACATGGCAGGCCCCTTCGATTTATTCAACATCTTAAATTGAATAGCAGTTTTATCTGTAACCACACCACTATAGCCGCCTAAAGCATCAATTTCGCGAATAATTTGTCCCTTAGCAATTCCTCCCATTGCAGGATTACAGCTCATTTGAGCAATGTTTTGTAAACTCATCGTAATTAAAAGTGTGTGCGCCCCCATATTGGCACTTGCCGCTGCAGCTTCGCTACCGGCATGCCCACCTCCAACAACAATTACATCATATACTGTACTAAACATAATTCAATATTTTGTTCCACGTGGAACATTTATTAAGCATTGATTAAATCCAAACATTTATCCTCTTCAATACGCATCACTTCTTTATCCCTCTCGGTTTTGTCTTTAAAACCCATATAATGCAGAACACCATGAATCATTACTCTATGTAATTCATTATCAATAGTTTGACTAAATAATTTAGCGTTTTCATGAACCCTTTCAACGGAAATAAAAATATCTCCGCTAATTAATTTTCCCATAGTGTAATCAAAACTAATAATATCAGTCAGGGTATCATGTTCCAAAAATTCCACATTCAATTTTAGAAGGTAATCGTCGTCACAGAAAATATAATTGAGTTCGCCTTCACTAAAACCATATAGTTCTATACAAGCAGAAATCCAACTTTGGATAATCTCTTCACTTTCCAGCTTGAAATTGGTTTCATAATTAAATTGAATCATTTTCCCTTAATATTAATCGGTTTTAAAATATTCCTGCACTTTCTTTTTGTAAACAGTGCGCAAAGGTAATGATTGTCTGTTTAATATTTCATTGTAATTAAAATACTGATTCTTGAACTCAATTGCATCTATATTTCTCTTTTCAAAAATCACCTTGGAAGTTTCCGATTTTCGCTCGGCATCCTCTCCTTGTTGCAGGGTTGCCTTTTGTAATTTCAGCAACTCATAATTTAACTGTATTATTTTTTGCACAATATCTTTTGTAAATCCTTTCTCTAATAATTCCTTTTCTAAGACTTCCATCATTTTTACGGCCTCTCCCGAACCTCTCTGATTTTCGAGATTATCACCCAAAATGTCATTTAACATATTTTTAAGTTGTTCCTGTTGTTTGTAAATTTCATACAATTCAGCATTCACACCTTCGCCATTTTCACCTGGTTTTTTTCCTTCATTTTCACCTTTTTCCAACCCGTCCTTAATTTTTTCATTAAGTTCCCCTTGCTTTTTAATAATATCAGGCAAACCAAATGATTGTGAATTTCCTTTTCCCTTTCCATTTCCCTGACCAAAACTTGGAGAAGCATTCATTAAACTTTCCAGCAAATCACTAAGAGAATTGGCGAGATTGTTTACCGATGTTATGACAAATTGTTGGTCAGAAATCCCCAAACCTACCATATCATCTGCAAAATTAAGTAAAGATTCATCCAAGTAATAATGCGTATCAGAAACCTCTTTTTGAATCATTGTACTCATAGTAACCAATCGTAATGCTAACACATATAAACTGTCGTCAATATGATTAAAATACTCTTTTAAAACATGTTGCTTTTTTAAATTGTTCGGATACTCAGCATGGTTCATATCCGAAGCGGAAAACCGGTCAAGCAAATCTTCCTGTTCAAAAGAAAACACGATTAGATTGTCGACAATTTTTCGAAGATCGTCGATATTTTCATCAATAGTTTCTCCTTCCATGGTCATCATAGCCTGCTCCATACTTTTACTTAATTCCCGCATTTTTTTTGCGGCAGATTTCTGACTTTTTTTTGCGTTTTCTGTTTGATGTTCCCTTAATTGTTCTAATGCTTTGTTTAAGTCTTTGTTGATGTCATTCATTTCTTCCTTATTATCGGGAAGTTCCATCGGTCGTTTTAAATCGGCATTTTGTTTTTGCAATTCATTGGCATCTTTTTTAATTGCATCGAATTCTTTATTAAGCTCCTGTTGATTTTCTGAAGTATTTTTTTGTTGATTTTCATTGGACAAAGTTTCTTCTTTTTTTGATAAATTTTCAAGATTCTCCCGTATTTGATTTGCCTTTTGCTCCACATAAAAACGTTTGGTGAGTTCTAATATACGTTCTAAACTTTGTTCATTCCTTTTGTTCCTTTTCACCATTTCCTTTAACTTCTCCGTCAAATCTTCCTTGTTCAATTTTTTGGAAAGCTCTTTCAATTCCTCCAGCATTTTTTCTTGCTTCGCTAAGTTTTTGGTTTCTTCAATTCGTTTCAGCAATTCCTCTTCGTTCTCCTTTGTTTTAATTTGGTCTCGTTGCTCATTAAGGTTTTTTTGAAGTTCATTGGTTTGCTTTTGAATCATTTCCTGATACTGAGCTTGACGCTTTAGTAATTCCTCCAATTTCTTCGTGTCGTTCCAATCGATCTCTGCGTTTTTTTGAAGTTCATTTTTTAATTTCTCTACATCTTTATTCGATTTTTTGGCTTTATCAACCAACTTAGAAAGTTCGCCAATGGTTTCCTTTTGCTCTTCCAACAACTCTTCTGCTATTTCCTTTTCTTTTTTCTTGTAATAAGAAAATGTTCTGCTTTTTGAACTTTTGCTTCCGTTAACAGCATCATTGTCAAAAACTTCAAAATAGAGCTCATAGTCAACGCCTTCTTCCAGAGAAATTCCATCAGGAAAAACATAATAAAAGTCGGAAATTGAAGATTTTACAACGTCAATCAAATGCGATTTAAGCGCTTTTTTATTGTTTTTGTCGTAATATACCATTTGAAGTTTATTTACTCCATAATCGTCACTTACCTGACCCACAAACTGCACGGGACCTCTGTTTATGAAATCAATATCAGAGTTTACCCTGATTTGTGGTTGCTCATCAGGAATCACCTGAATTAAAAAATTAAGCGATTCATAGTCCCGCAATTCTTGGTTGGATGTGGTGATATTATAACTTAAGGCATTAAATACCTGTTTAGAGAAACTAAAATACTCCTTGGCATTTTTCGTGAAATAAACGGTTGCTTCTTTGTTCGGAATAAAAGAAATGGTATCCGTTTTTCCGGTTTCAATTTGCCACGTAATTTTTGTGCCCTGCGGAACACTTGCGTTGCCGGTATTTTGTATTACTTTATTTTGTTTACCTGTATAAATTGGATATTGCAAAACCATTTTTAAATAGTTGATAACGGGAGTTTCGATAGGCCTTATCTGATAAATTTCAGACTCAACCCCATTGGCTTCTAAATAAAATTTTATAGGTTTTTGAATTTTTGAAAAGGAATATTGAAATTTTCCCAAAACGCTATTTTCCAAATAATAACTTTCGTTTGAAAAGTTGATTTTAACATTTTCGGGAACCGTATTTCCAATGGTTTCAACCTGAAGAATAAATGACTGGCCTTCAACAACCGAAAAAGATTCGTTTAAAATAGAAAAATAAAACGGGGCCGGCGGCAAATAAACCTTATTGTAATTAACAACCCTGTAAAAACTGTCTGTTAAAATTGAAATATTTCCCGTTATAAAAACCAACAACCATATCAAGAATGGAATGATGGCGAATTTTAAATATTTCTTGTTTTTTGTAAAATCGATAGCGCCTTTAAAAGGAATGGGCTGCAATTCTTTTGATTTTTGCACAATGCTGGCTTCAATTAGTTCAGAATTTTGCTGACCTACGTTTAACTGCAACATATTCAATAACTTATCTTTCACTTCAGGAAAATGATTTCCTATAATTTTGGAAGATTCAACTTCGGTCAATCCTCTTTTTAATCCAAAAATTTTAATCAAAGGAAAAATAATGTAACCGACAAACAACGCAACTTCAATAATAATAAACAACCAAAATAAAAAGGAACGAGCAATAGGCTTTAGCCACAAAAAATATTCGACAAAAAGCGTGAAAATAAAGTACAATAAGCCAATTGCGAAAAACAAAAGCAATCCTTTTATCAATTCATTAAAATAATATTTTTTAATAAACTCTTGAAGTTTTTCCCGTATGCGATTAAAATCGTTCAATTTATTTATGATTAACCCAATTGAAAGCTAAAAATAATTAAAAATTAAATTATAGTGTCACAATTTTTTCTTTAATCGCAAATAAAACAAGTCCTATTCTTGATTTAACATTTAATTTAACAAATAATGCCTCTCTGTAATTTTCTATGGTTTTAGGACTTAAAAACATGACTTCTGCAATTTGTCTGTAGGTCATTTCGGTGCATGCCAATTTCAAAAATTCCAGTTCCTTTTCCTTAAAAAATATATTATTTTGATTTTTCTTGTGATTTGTTGAATTCAACAATGTATTCGCTACATTTTCGGTATAATAAAAACCTGTTGTGTGTAACTCTTTTAACGCATGTTCCAGCACAGAAGGGTGAATATCTTTGAGTAAATAACCTTTGGCGCCCACACGAAGCATTTTTAAAATAGTTTCCTCTTCACATTCCATGGAAAGTGCCAAAACTTTAATTTGCGGTTGGTTCGTTTTTAGCCATTGTGTAGCTTCAAACCCATTCATTATAGGCATTTGAATATCCATTAAAACAATGTCGGGATATTTATTTTCTATGGAAAAATAAGTTACAAGCTCCTTCCCATTAGCTAAAACAGCCTGCACGTTAAACTCCTCAAAGTTAGAAATTAAACCATTAAGCGCTTGTGAAAACAGTAAATGGTCATCTACAATAATAATGTCAATTTTTTTCATGCGCTTCTTCTTTTGGACAACTAATATATAGCTTAGTTCCTTTATTTTCAATAGATCTCATTTCAAATGTTGCCCCGATTAATTTTGTGCGACTTTTCATATTCAATAGACCAATTCCGTCATGGTTGGCTGTATCATTCATGTCAAACCCGATGCCGTCATCTTCAATAAATATATCTAAATGAGATGGCTTATAATTCAATTCAACAGTTAAATTTTCCGCCTTTGAATACTTTAAGCTATTGTTGCAAAATTCCTGCAAAATTCTAAATAGAATGATTTCCTTTTCGTTGCTTAATTGATAGTGATTTTCTGAAACGGTCAATGTTGCATTCACGAAGTTAAGACGGTTAAATCGGCTAATTTCGTGAGTTATGGACTCAATTAAACCTTTGTTTTTAATGGTTTCTGGGCTTAACGATTTAGCCAACCACCTAAGTTCTTGAAGACTTTTACTTACAATATCACCAATTTCCATAATTTTATTTTGCTCCTTTTCAGATAAATCCATTTGCACCATATTCAATTGCATTTTTGCAACCGACAAAAGCTGTCCAATATTGTCATGAATTTCCCAACTAATGTTTTGAAGCGTCTGCTCCTGAATTTCCAATTTTGATTTGGTGATTTCTTCTTCAAAACGCTGTTGAATTTCTCGTTGTTCAATTAAATAGTTGGTTTTTTTCTGCTGAAAATAAAAAAAGAAAACTATTAAAGTTATCGCTAAAATTAAAACAATAATGGTGGTAACAAAAATTAACGCCTGTATTTCGTTTTGGTCCATAAGCTAAGTATTATACTCTTTTTTACTCACTATAAAACCTGTGATAAAACAAAGACTCAATATAATATTTAACCCAAGTATTATATAATTAAAAATTCCTTGCCAATCTATAAATTCAGCTATAACAAATACAGGAAGCATGCCAATATTAAAAATTAAAGCCCCAATACTTATCCAAAAAAACAATGATTGATTAATATTCAGAATCGCATTACTTTTAAGTAACTCCGTATAATAAAGCATAATTGTTAGCACAACAAATAGTTGACCTAAAATAAAACTATCTACAAATATTTCATTTTGGTAATTTCTATAAAACAATGTACTAATTATATTATAGATGACAAAAATTGAAACTAAACCTATAAGTAGTTTCTTTTTTATAGGCAATTCAATCTTACCCAAAAAGAAAAACATATAAAATATAGAATTAGCCAACCACCATGTGTTATATAAAATATTCGCACTTAAATGTACAAAATAAATAAGATAGACTCCTATAATTTCAGTTATAAACGAATATACCAAAAAATACAACCATAATTTTAAGTGTAAATTATGGTTGTATTTTTTAAAACTATATAAACCAACAGCAAGTGTTAAAGCATAAATAGATATATATGCATATTTATCCATTAAAAAACGCAGTTTTCTTTATATGAATTTTCTTACTAATTTTCAATTATTGAGGGTATGTAGCGGAAGGTGGATCTCCGGTACACCATTTAAAGCATCAATTTCTTCAACATCAGAACTACTTACTACTGCTGTAACGCTATCTTTTTGCAAAGACCCTTTTTTAGCCTGTGTTGGTGCAAAAAATACCGTAGCATAGTTGTTTTTGGCGGGATTTTTATCGTTTTTAGGATACGCCCCAAAATAAACCCGTAATCCATTTACCGTAATTCCTTTCGCTTTTCCTTCACTTTCAACATAAGCGATGTACTCTTTTAAATCACCCAAAGAAAACCAACTAGAAATAGCATCTTTTTTTCCAATCGCCACATCTATGGCTTTGGTGCGTGTACTCACAAAATTTTGATTTAGTTCTTTTGCTTCTTGTGGTGTAATTTTTTTCATATGTATTTCATTTTAAATCATAATGATAAAGTTAATCTTTTCTATTAACATTAAGTTAAATAAATTAAATAAAAAAGGGAAATATCCCCTTTAAAAAAGGGAATTACCCTAATGCCAAAGATTAAATAGTTATGTACATTTGATAAAATAAATACTAAAAAAATGATTTTCAGTAAATATTTAAATATAAAAAATCAACAGACAATTATAGTTGGAGTGATTATATTAATACTGATAAGCCTAAATTTTTACCTGTTAAATAAAGTGATTTCCCGTTCAGAAACGCAAAGATCCTTAGAAAAAAATATAAGAATATAACCATAAAAACTATTGTCCATTAATACCCACACAAAGCTCATTAATCCTCGGTTAATATAAAGGGGGGGTAAAATCAATATTGGGCTGATTTTAAAGGTTGCTTTCAAGCAACCTTTTTTTATTATAAAATACGCTTATTCCTATTGATAATTTATCTTTGCACCCTAAAACTATTGATAAAATGACAAATGTTCGTGTTCGATTTGCTCCAAGCCCAACGGGGCCTTTACATATTGGCGGTGTAAGAACTGCACTTTTTAACTATTTATTTGCCAAAAAACATAATGGCACTTTTATTTTACGCATTGAGGATACAGATCAAACCCGTTATGTTGCGAATGCTGAACAATATATTATTGATGCATTAAACTGGTGCAACATTCCTTTCGATGAAGGACCTGGAAAAAACGAAAAATTCGGACCTTATCGCCAATCCGAACGAAAAGATATATACAAACAATATGCTCAAATATTGATTGAAAAAGGCAAAGCCTATTACGCTTTTGACACCAATGAAGAACTGGATTTTCACAGAATTGATCACGAAGAAAAAGGAAAAACGTTCATTTACAACTGGCATAACAGACTAAAACTAACAAATTCCATCTCTTTGTCAAAAGAAGAAGTTTCAAAAAGATTGGCAAATGGCGATAAATACGTAGTGCGTTTTAAAATGCATGAACCTTTAATTGAAGAAACAGAAGCTACTATTGAAACTGTTGATATGATAAGGGGAGATGTTTCCTTTAGAAAAGACATATTAGATGATAAGATATTGTTTAAAAGTGATGGAATGCCAACCTATCATTTGGCAAATATTGTTGACGATCATTTAATGGAAATTACCCACGTTATTCGTGGTGAAGAATGGCTGCCTTCACTTCCGCTTCATATTGCTTTATACGAAGCATTTGGTTGGAAAACGCCTGAATTTGCACATTTACCGCTCATATTAAAACCTGTAGGAAAAGGAAAATTAAGCAAACGTGATGGCGATAAATTAGGATTTCCGGTATTTCCTTTGGCTTATAAAAATGAAGAGACGGGGGAAATATCCCGCGGTTATAAAGAAGATGGTTATTTTGCCGATGCTTTTATAAATATGCTGGCGCTCTTAGGGTGGAATCCCGGAACGGAACAGGAAATTTTTACGTTGGAAGAACTTTCTGATGCATTTACCATAGAGCGCGTAAGCAAAAGCGGCGCAAAATTTAGTCCGGATAAAACAAACTGGTTTAACCAGCAATATATGTTGTTGAAATCTGATAAAGAATTGGCTGAACTTTATATGCCAATTCTAGCTGAAAAAGGCATCAAAAAAGACAATGAATTTGTGATTAAGGTTATTTCGCTAATTAAGGAACGGGCAACTTTTGTTGCTGATTTTTGGGACTTGAGCAATTTCTTTTTTGAAACTCCGGCTGCATACGATGAAAAAGCTGTTAAAAAACAATGGAAAGAAGATTCACCAGAATTAATGAAGGAATTGATTGCGGTTATTGAAACAGTTGAATATTTTACTTCCCTTAACTTTGAAACTACGGTTAAAGAATGGATAACCACCAAAGAAATTGGTTTCGGAAAAGTGATGCAACCATTTAGATTAAGCCTGGTAGGAGCGTTAAAAGGGCCGAACTTGTTTGATATTGCCGAAATGATAGGAAAACAAGAAACAATCAATAGAATAAAAAAAGCTACTGATACTTTATAAAACTAAAAGGAGCTTATAGGCTCCTTTTTTTATATTTCGATTTTTACATGATAATTTTTTAAAGCTTCCTCATATTTTTCAACTTTAAAATTTTCTTTACTAAATTCAATTTTACGATCGTTTCTCATTTTTATATGCTTAATAGAGCGTAAAAAACGACGTAACCCATCAAAATTCGAAATTATAAGTCCTGGTACTTTTACAGATTTACCATTTTCGTCTTTTGCAACCATCGAAAAATAAGAAGAGTTACAATGCTTAATTTCTCCATTTCTAATATTTTGAGATTCAACTCTAATACCAACAACCATGGAAGAATTCCCTACATAGTTAACGCTAGATTTCATAGTTACCAACTCACCTACTTCTATCGGATTTAAAAAATCGACCCGGTTTACGGATGCCGTCACACAATACTGTCCAGAAAATTTAGATGCAGATGCAAATGCGGCTTTATCCATAAGCGATAAAATAAAGCCACCATGAATTTTACGCCTAAAATTTGAGTGTGACGGAAGCATTAATTCCGTTAATATAATTTCTGAATCTTTTGAGGTTTTAAACATATTTTCCATATACCAAATATTAATTGTTGAAATGATGTAATTTTAGTGAATTATTAATTAACAAATAGAAAAAATGATTGGAATGTTTATTGCTATTTTTATTATAGCACTGCTTATTTTGTCGGGCTTGTTTACGGTACGCCAACAAACAAATGCTATTATTGAAAGATTTGGAAAATTTCACAGCGTAAGAGGCGCCGGGTTACAACTTAAAATTCCCCTGATTGATCAGGTTGCCGGACGTATTAGCTTGCGGATTACACAACTGGATGTCATTGTTGAAACCAAAACAAAAGATGATGTTTTTGTGCATTTAAAAATTTCGGTTCAATTTCAAATTTTACAGGATAAGGTTTACGATGCTTTTTACCGACTTCAAAATCCACATGAACAAATTACTGCTTTTATGTTTGATGTGGTTCGTGCTGAAGTTCCAAAAATGATTTTAGATGATGTTTTTGAGAAGAAAGATGATATTGCGCACGCCATTCAAAGGGAATTAAAAGAGGCGATGTTAAATTACGGATACGATATTGTGAAAGCTTTGGTAACAGATATTGATCCAGATCAAAAAGTGAAAGATGCCATGAACCGTATCAATGCAGCTGAACGAGAAAAAATTGCGGCGCAACACGAAGGTGATGCCCAACGTATTTTAATTGTGGAACGCGCAAAAGCGGAGGCAGAAAGCAAACGATTGCAAGGAAGAGGAATTGCAGACCAACGCAGGGAAATTGCACGCGGTTTAGAAGAATCTGTTGATGTGCTTAACAATGTTGGTATCAACTCACAAGAAGCTTCCGCTTTAATTGTGGTTACACAACATTATGACACCCTTCAAAGTATAGGAGAACATGTAAATTCAAATCTTATTTTATTGCCAAATTCACCCCAAGCCGGGAGTGATATGCTAAACAATATGGTGGCATCATTTACCGCTTCAAACGTTATTGGGGAAGCTATGAAAAAAGCCAATGATGAAAAGGGTATCGTGAAGAAAAAGCCAAAAAAATAGCATTTTTTAAAAATAAAAAAACCTGTGCGAATGCACAGGTTTTTTTATTTTATCAAGATATAAATCTATTTTTTTTCTTCTTCCTTTTTTTCCTCATCATCTTCTTCTTTCGTCGCTTTTTTGAATTCTTTTATTCCACCGCCAAGACCTTTCATTAGCTCAGGTAATTTTTTTCCTCCAAACAACAATAAAATTGCCAGTCCAATAATTATCCATTGCCAAGGGCCGACCATTCCTAAAAATATATACAATGCATTCATAATTTTAAATTTTAGAAATACAAAGATAGTAATTAATTCAAAACTAACATTAATTTTTATCTTTAATGGTTCCGCCAATCATAATCTTGGTTTTTAAAACTTCCGGAGTTCCTTTGTAATAAATTGAGCCTCCAAAACGCACATTTGCATCTAACAATTCCGATATTTTAACTTCAACATTTGCGCCTGAAGCTGAAGTAACTATTGCTTGTTTGCTTTGTAAATCATACGCACTGTAAATACCGCCAGTAGTGGCTTCAATGGTTTGACTCTCAGTAACACCAACTAGTGAAATAATACCTCCTGAAACACTTTTTACCGATAGGTATTTTGTGTCTATTTCCAATTTAATTTTCGCACCTTCTTGCGTTTTAACTTCTAAATGTTGTTGTTTTATGGTTTCATCAGAAACTATTGAAGCGCCTTCATTCGCATCTAAAACAGCAATATCATTGATATAATAAAGAACGATCACGACGTCTTCAGCAATAAAAATTTCAGGAAATTTTAACCGGATTTTTAAAATTCCATCTGTGTTTGTTACGGAAACATCCTTAGCTTGTGAGCCTGATATTTCAATTTTTGAAATGGGAGATTTTTTCAATTCAACAGTCAAACTGTTAAAAACTTTTATAGTATTAAAATCCCCTAAATTGGTAGTGATAGGTTCTTGAGCAAAAAGTGTTGCTGAAAATAAAATAAGTAATCCAGCTAATTTTTTCATTTGAACATTATTTTTGTTAATAACAACTGTTAAAAACAAAAATTGTACCTGTTTTGTTAATTATTTATTAATCTTTTCTAATAAAGTAAAATCTAAATGTTTGCGCTCTAAATCAGTACGTTTTACTTTAATTAAAACTTGATCACCTAGTTGGTAAATGTTGTTGGATGATTGCCCTACCAAAGCATATTGTTTCTCGTCAAAAATATAAAAATCATCTTTAATTTCACGGATTCTGCACATTCCTTCACATCCGTTTTCAATAATTTCAACATAAATTCCCCATTCTGTAACTCCGGAAATAACACCTTTGAACTCTTGATCCATGTGTTTTTCCATATACTTAACCTGCATATACTTGATGGATTGACGTTCTGCACTTGTAGCCAGATATTCCCTTTCTGAAGAATGTTTGCATTTTTCTTCATAGATTTCTGCCTTTGGAGATTTACCTCCAGATAAAT
Organism: Lutibacter sp.; assembly: GCF_041555395.1. GTDB lineage: Bacteria > Bacteroidota > Bacteroidia > Flavobacteriales > Flavobacteriaceae > Lutibacter. The sequence continues at coordinate 17,937 of NZ_JBFFKM010000022.1, forward strand.
AATGTTGCAACAAACGATGCGTCATCACATCAGGATATCTTCTGATGGGTGAAGTAAAATGACTGTAATAATCAAAAGCCAATCCGTAATGACCTATGTTTTCCGTCGTATAAACTGCTTTACTCATAGTTCTTACCGCTAAGGTTTCAATCATATTTGCCTCGCTTTTTCCACTCACGTCACTCAATAATTTATTAAGTGAAGCTGCGGTTGATTCTTTGCTTGACATGTCAATTTTATTGGAATATCCAAATTTACTGACAATGGTTTGAAGTGCTGCCAATTTATCGTCATTTGGTTCATCATGCACACGATATATGAACGTATTTTTAGTTGGTAAACCTTTACTTCTTCCAACAAATTCGGCAACTTTTCGGTTAGCCAACAACATAAATTCTTCAATCAGTTTATTAGCTTCTTTTGCTTCTTTAAAATAAACTCCGGTAGGTTCCGAATTTTCATCTAAAATAAATTTAACTTCTGCCCTGTCAAATGTTATTGCTCCTTGTTGCAATCGTTTCTTACGAAGAATTTTAGCCAGTTCATCTAGTTTTAAAACGGCTGTGACTATCTCAGGCTGAACGTTATATTGTTTTCCTGTTATAGAAATATTTTGGGAAATAATGTCGCTTTTTGATTCGATTATTTCCTGTGCTTCTTCATAAGCAAAACGTTGATCAGAATAGGTCACCGTTCTTCCAAACCATTCATTGATGACATGGGCCTTCTTATTTATTTCGAAAACTGCAGAAAAGGTTAATTTTTCTTCATTTGGACGTAAGGAACAAACACCATTCGACAATACTTCAGGAAGCATTGGAACCACTCTATCTACTAAATAAACCGATGTTGCCCTATTATAGGCTTCATCATCTAAAAAAGTATTTTCATGCAAATAATGAGAAACGTCCGCAATATGGATTCCTATTTCATAATTCCCGTTTTCCATAGTTTTAAATGATAAAGCATCATCAAAATCTTTGGCATCTTTAGGATCTATGGTAAACGTAAGGTCGTTCCTCATGTCTCGGCGTTTACCAATCTCTTCTTTTGTAATTTCTATAGGTAGTTTTTCGGCTTCATTTTCAACTTTTTCCTCAAATTTATAAGGCAAACCATATTCTAAAAGAATAGAATGAATTTCAGTGTCATGATCTCCGGGTTTTCCTAAAACTTCCAAAACTTCTCCAAACGGATTTTTTGAATTTTCAGGCCAATCAACCATTTTCACCAACACTTTAACCCCGTCTTCAGCATTTTTTAATTTATTTTTTGGAACAAAAATATCAGAATACATTTTTGAATCATCCGGAATTACAAATCCGAAATTATTATTGAGTTGCACTACACCAACAAACTCAGTTTTTGCGCGTTTTACAATTTCAACAACATCACCTTCTTCCCTGCTGTTTTTTTGACGGTGATATAAATAAATTTTTACGGTATCTTTATGTAAAGCCCTGTTTAAATTTCTCGAAGGAATATAAACATCACGCTCCAACTCATCGCAAATAAAATAACCATTTCCATTTGCGGTGGCATCAATGGTACCAGTATAATATTTTGAAAGCGCTGCCATTTTATATTTACCGCGCTCTGTTTCTTCAATTTTTTTTTGAGTTTTTAACTCTTCTAATTTTTGAATAATTTGATTTCTTCCGTTAGTATCCGTGATTTCTAATTTTGCACAAATTTGACGGTAATTGAAACTTTTATCAGGAGATTGGTTTAATATTTTTGATATTCTTTGTGTTAAATCTTTGATAACGTTTCCTTTCTTTTTATAGATTTCTTTTCTTTTCGACATGTGTTTAATACTCTTATATTTGCCTCAAAAGTACAATTTTTTACCCTAAAGAGATTATTAAATGGTTATATAAATAACTAGTTGTATTTTTCCAACTTAAAATTTTTCAATTATTATGAATACAAAATGGTTTGTTATTATAAATCCAACTTCAGGAAATGGCGCAGCCAAGAAAAAATGGATTCCTATTTATAATGAGTTGAAAAAACAACAATTTAATTTCGATTTTAGTTTTACTGAACACAAAAATCATTCCTTTGAAATACTTAAAAAAGCATTAAAACAAGGAATCACGAAATTTATTTGTGTCGGCGGTGACGGAACGCTTCATACCATCGTTAATGGAATTTTAAGTTTAAATCCTGTAAATATATCAGAAATAAAACTTGGAATTATTCCAATTGGAACTGCAAACGATTGGGTAAGAACATACAACATATCAAAAGATTATAAAAAAGCCATTCAAACTCTTAAAGCCGAATTTACTGTAAAACAAGATATTGGAAAATTGCTTATTCATGAAAATAATACTACAATCTACTTTAATAATTTAGCAGGAATTGGTTTTGATGGTTATGTCGTAAATAAGGTTCACCATTACAAAAATTTAGGTTTTTTAGCATATTTAACAGGCGCTATAGTAAGTTTAACGAGTTATAAAAAAAGTACTTTAAAAATTATTTTTAACAAAATTAAAATAGAAGAAAAAACTTTGATGCTTTTAATGGGAATCTGTAAATATTCAGGCGGCGGAATGCAATTGACCAAAAATATAAATCCGACTGATGGACTTTTTGATATTTCACACATCAATAAAATTTCTTTAATAACGCTTTTAATAAATATTGGAGGTTTATTTAATGGTAAAATAACCCATCATAAATTGGTTAAAAGTTATAAAACTTCCAAATTGAAAATAACCGTTTTAGATACTCAAAAAACCTATATTCAAGCTGATGGAGAATTGGTGGGTATGGGAAGTTTTGAAGCTGAAATATTACCGAAAGCTTTACATTTTATTGTAGCTAAATCATAAATGTTAAAAATTTCTTAATAAAATTGTAATATTTAACAAAGTAGTTCGTCTATTAAGAAGATAAAGCGATAATTATGAAAAGGTTATATAAAATTAGTTTCTTTTTTTTGATGATACTTCTTCTTGGAATCTATTTTTCCATAAAAAGCATCAACACTTATTTTTCTTCGAAAGAAACTATTGAAGTAATTTAGTTATCACAGGGTATTATAAAACTGACGATTAAAGTTTAATTTTAAATGTTGTTAACATACTATATTATAATAAAAACTTTATTTAAAAAATTTAAAAAAAATTGTTTGTTATGATAGTGTGTTAATAAGTACAATAAATTTTTAATATTAAGTTTTTGTAATTCAAATATCAAAAGATATAAACAGTTTATCAAAATTTAACTCGTTAAAAATCAATAAAATTAAATAGGTTATAAACAGTCTTTAAAAAGATAAAATTAACCATTTATTTAATAAGTATTTCATTTCAAATTGTTCATAATAGCCTTAAGAATTGTTCAAAACTAAATTTAAAAAAAGATAATAATTGTTGCACAGCAATTACAGGTTTTAGCACTACAACATTCAATTCATATTTCAAAAATTAGTTTTCATTTTTAAACATCAAGTTATTCACAATATCATTTCATCATAAAGTAATTGTGAATCAATAAATTAAAAAATGCTATTAACAATTTTATTTTTCAAGGTTAATAACTATGAATTTGTATTTTTGTAAACTATAATGTATTAATAAAGCTACTTATGACCATTGCAATAGGAAACGATCACGCAGGAACCCAATACAAATTTGAAATTGTAAAACTGCTCAAAAAAAAAGGGTATAAAGTGTTAAACTTTGGAACCGATACAGAAGGCAGCATGGATTATCCTGATTCTATTCACCCAGTTGCAGAGGCTGTAGAAAGCGGTAAAGCAGATTATGGAATTACGCTTTGCGGTAGTGGAAATGGTGCTCAAATGGCAGCTAACAAACACCAAGGTATAAGAGCGGCTTTATGTTGGAATAATGAATTAGTTGAATTGGCGCGTTTACATAACAATGCCAATGTATTAAGTATTCCTGCTCGGTTTGTTTCATCACAACAAGCTTTAGGTTTTGTGGAAATATTTTTAACAACTGAATTTGAAGGCGGCCGGCACCAAACTAGAATTGATAAAATACCGACAAAATGTTGCTAATAGGTATTTTAAATCAATTGTAATTCGTAAATCTAAATGAGTCAAAATCACGCCCATAACCACCCAAACTTAACCGGTAAAAATTTACTTTTCTCTATAATATTAAATATTGTAATTACCATTGCACAAATTATTGGAGGAATTATTTCGGGAAGTTTGGCATTAATTTCTGATGCTGTTCACAATTTTTCTGATGTTGTTTCATTAATCATAAGTTACGGCGCCAACTTACTTACCCATAAAAAAAAGCAAACTTTAGAATATACTTTTGGCTATAAAAGAGCAGAAATGATTGCCGCTTTTTTTAATGCGGCATCCTTAATAGTTATTGCTGTTTTTTTAGGAATTGAAGCTATTAAGCGTTTTTCAGAAATTCACGAAATAAAAAGTGAATTGGTAATATGGCTGGCTATTTTAGGAATCGCCGCTAATGGCTTGAGTGTTTTGTTGTTAAAAAAAGATGCAAAACACAATATGAATATGAAAAGTGCTTACCTTCATTTATTGTCGGACATGTTGACTTCAGTAGCGGTTTTAATCGGCGGTTTGTTAATGAAGTATTATCAGATTTATTGGATTGACGCCTTTTTAACCTTATTGATTTCAATCTATTTAATTTATATGAGCTGGAATATTTTAATAGATTCCTTAAAAATTTTAATGCTTTTTGCGCCTTCACATATTAAAATTAATGAAATTGTAAATGAAGTTTTGAATGTTGAAGACATTAAAAACATTCATCATATTCACATATGGCAATTGAATGATCACGAATGCCATTTTGAAGCGCATTTAGAATTTAAAAACGACATTAAATTATCTCAATTTGATTTAATTTGTGAAGAAGTTGAAAAATTGTTGATGGAAAAATTTCAAATTCAGCATTGTAATTTACAGCCAGAATACAATAGAGACGACCTTAAAGAAATTATAATCCAAGATTAGTATGCTCACTATTTTAACAAAATCATTTTCTGAATTATCAACAAAAGAACTGTATGATATTTTGCAATTGCGTGCTGAAGTTTTTGTGGTTGAACAAAATTGCGTTTACCAGGATATAGACGGGAAAGACCAAAAATCATTGCATGTAATCGGATTTAAAAATGACAAAATTGTAGCTTATTGCCGAATTTTTAAATCTGGTGATTATTTTGAAAAAGCGAGTATTGGCCGTGTAGTGGTTGCTAAAAATGAACGTAAATTTGGCTATGGCCATGTCATATTTGAAAATTCTATAGAAGCTGTTAAGGAGTATTTTAAGGAAACTTCCATAAAAATATCGGCACAATTATATTTAAAAAAATTTTATGAATCCCATGGATTTGTTCAAATTGGCGAAGGTTATTTAGAAGATGACATTCCACATATTGCTATGATAAAAAACTAATAAAATGAACAACCCGAAGGTTAAAATCATTGCCATTAAAAATTTGTCAAAGGCGCATTATAAACTTGACAAAGTCGATTTTGAGTATCAAATAAAAAAGGGCAACTGGCAAACTCAAAGTAGGGAATGTTACGACAGAGGTGATGGGGCTGCAATTTTATTGTACAATCCAACAAAAAAAACGGTAATTCTCACCAAACAATTTAGAATGCCGAGCTATTTAAACCGCAATCAAACCGGAATGATGATTGAAGTTTGTGCAGGTTTATTAGATGAAGACAATCCTGAAGCTTGCATCATAAAAGAAGCTGAGGAGGAAACGGGGTTTAAAATAAAAAATCCCAAAAAAATATTTGAATTGTATTCAACACCAGGAGCGGTCACTGAAAAAATACATTATTTTGTTGCTGAATACAATGATCAAATGAAAATAAGCGATGGAGGCGGTTTAGAGGAAGAACATGAAGAAATTGAAGTGTTGGAAATTTATTTTGAAACCGCTTTAACCATGATTTCAAAAGGAGAAATAAACGACGCCAAAACAGTCGTTCTTTTGCAATATGCAAAACTGAATCACTTGGTATAAAAGATATTTTTTGTTCATACTTATTTTTTAAATATGGTGAAAGCTACCATACTTTTTTATAATTTAGCGGCAAACTATTTTAACTCATTTTATTAAAATTATGGCAGAAGACAAAGAAAAAGTTGCAAAATTAAAAGCATTGCAACTCGCATTAGATAAATTAGACAAAACCTACGGAAAGGGAACTGTAATGAAAATGGGCGATGTTGCCATAAGTGATATTGAAGCCATTTCAACAGGTTCATTGGGATTAGATATCGCTTTGGGTGTTGGTGGATATCCAAGAGGAAGAGTTATTGAAATTTATGGACCAGAATCATCAGGTAAAACAACATTGGCTTTACACGCCATTGCCGAAGCTCAAAGAGCTGGAGGTATTGCTGCTTTTATCGACGCGGAACATGCTTTTGATCGTTTTTATGCTCAAAATTTAGGTGTTGATATCGATAATATGATTATTTCTCAACCGGATTATGGAGAACAAGCTTTAGAAATTGCTGACAATTTAATAAGTTCAGGTGCTGTTGACATTGTTGTAATTGACTCTGTGGCAGCATTAACGCCAAAAAGTGAAATTGAAGGTGAAATGGGCGATTCCAAAATGGGATTGCACGCAAGATTAATGTCACAGGCGCTTCGTAAATTGACAGGAACCATTCATAAAACAAATTGTACCGTAATATTTATCAATCAGTTGCGTGATAAAATTGGGGTGATGTTTGGTAATCCAGAAACAACTACCGGTGGTAATGCTCTTAAATTTTATGCATCTATTCGTTTAGACATCAGAAGAAGAACACAAATTAAAGATGGCGAAAAAGTAATAGGAAACAGTACCAAAGTTAAAGTGGTTAAAAATAAAGTGGCTCCGCCATTTCAAATTGCGGAATTCGATATTATGTATGGTCAAGGAATTTCTAAAGTTGGAGAAATATTGGATTTAGGTGTAGAATTGGGAATTGTGAAAAAAAGCGGTTCTTGGTTTAGCTACGGCGAAACCAAATTAGGTCAAGGTCGTGACGCCGTGAAAGTCTTAATAAAAGACAATCCAGAATTGGCTGATGAGCTGGAAACAAAGATTAAAGAAATGATCAATATGAAAGAATAGTTAAGTTCATTTTTGCTCAAATAAATTGATAAAAAAGGAGGTAATTTAGAAATTACCTCCTTTTTTAATTTGGGTAACTTATTAAAAATAAACCTATTATTTATAGAATTAAAAACATAATTGGCAAAAACAAAATTGCATTATTTTTTTTCTATAACTAATATTAGTCTATTTTTGTCAAATAAATTTGAATTAGTAATTTTCCATAACTTTACACACTTCCAACAACTTTTGAAAAACACAACTTATAAAATACTATTGGGGCGAACAGATATTGTTGATTTCCCTAAACTTGATTTGTTTGCTATTGATATAAAAGTAGATACAGGAGCTTATACTTCCAGTATTCATTGTCACAACATTGAAGTGGAAAATAATATATTAAAATGCCAACTTTTAGATCCTCAACATGAAAAATACCACGAAAAATATTTTACATTCACTGAGTTCGCCCAAAAAATGGTAAAAAGTTCTAATGGAATTTCTGAAAATCGTTATTTAATTAAAACTGAAATATTCATATTTAATGAAATTCACCCCATTGAACTTTCTTTAACAGAAAGAGGTTCAATGAAGTTTCCTGTATTATTGGGTAGAAAATTTCTGTCTAAAAAGTTTATGGTTGATACTTCAAAAAAAAACCTGTCATTTAAAAACATAACTCTTAAAATTTAATAGTATGAAAATAGTTGTTTTATCAAGAAACCCTAATTTATATTCTACACGTAGATTAGTTGAAGCAGGGAAGAGTAGAAATCATGAAATTTTTGTTGTAGACCACAGTAAATGTGACATCATAATTGAAAAGAAAAAGCCAGCAATACGTTATAAACATGAATTACTAACAGATATAGATGCGGTAATTCCAAGAATTGGCGCTTCAGTTACTTTTTTCGGAACGGCAGTTGTGCGACAGTTTGAAATGATGAAAGTTTTTACTGCTATTGAATCCCAAGCGTTAATGCGTTCAAGAGATAAACTAAGAAGTTTACAGGTATTATCAAGAGCAGGCTTAGGTTTACCAAAAACAGTCTTCACCAACTATTCAAAAAACGTACAAGATGTTATTGATAGTGTTGGAGGAGCTCCTTTGGTTATAAAACTGTTAGAAGGAACTCAAGGTTTAGGTGTGGTTTTAGCAGAAAACAACAATGCTGCTACATCTGTTTTAGAAGCTTTTAACGGATTACAGGCAAGGGTAATTGCGCAAGAATTTATAAAAGAAGCAAAAGGCGCTGATATTCGAGTATTTATAGTAGATGGTACTGTTGTTGGCGCCATGAAAAGACAAGGTAAAGAAGGTGAATTTCGTTCAAACCTTCATCGTGGAGGAACTGCAGAAATCATAAAATTATCAATCGATGAAGAAAATGCAGCATTAAAAGCAGCCAGAGTTATGGGTTTAGGAATTGCGGGTGTAGATTTATTGCAATCAGCAAGAGGTCCTCTTATTTTGGAAGTAAATTCTTCTCCGGGATTAGAAGGTATTGAAGCCGCTACAGGTATTGATATTGCAGGAAAAATAATTCATTATATTGAGAGACATGCCGAATGATTTTAATATTCTTCATCAAAAAATAAAATTGGGTGAAACGGTTCAAATTAATATGGATATTGCCCGTTTAAATACGCGTTCAAAAATTGAAGTGCCCATTATTGTTTCAAGAGGAAAAGCTGAGGGACCTTGTTTATTGTTAATTGGCGGCATTCATGGAGACGAAACCAATGGCGTTGAAATTGTGCGTCAAATTGTTGCTGGAGGCTTAAATAAACCAGAAGTCGGTACGGTTATTTGTATTCCACTTTTAAATGTATTTGGTTTTTTAAATCAGAAAAGAGAATTTCCAGACGGAAGAGATTTAAACAGAATGTTTCCGGGTTCTAATACTGGGTCATTGGCTAGTAGATTTGCTTTTAATCTTATGAGTAAAGTGATTCCTAAGGTTGATTATTGTATTGACTATCATACAGGTGGGGCACAACGTTTTAATTATTCCCAAGTAAGAATAGATCGTTCAGATGAGGAAACTTTAAAATTGGCTAAAATATTTGGCTCTCCTTATATTGTTTACAGTAAAAGCAAAGAAAAAACGTTTAGAAAATCTATGGCAGATTTAGGAAAGAAGGTGTTGCTTTTTGAGGGAGGAAAATCATTGAACTTAGATAAAATTGTTACAAAAGTTGGGGTTCAAGGCGCTATTAATGTCATGCATTATTTGGGTATGAGGGATTTTTCTTCTAACATTTCAAAAATAAATACGGTAATACCACCTATAATTATTCAAAGTTCCAACTGGGTTAGAGCAAAACATTCAGGAATGTATAGATCTTATATAAGCGCTGGCCAAAAGGTAGAAAAAGGGGTAAAACTCGGAAGTATTTCAGATCCATTTGGAGATTTTGAAAGCGTTTTTAAATGTACCCAAGAAGGTTATATTTTAAATTCAAACCACGCTCCTGTTGTAAATCAGGGTGATGCTCTTTTACATATTGGATTTGAATAAAATAAATGTTAAAAGCAGCAAACATATCGTTTGGGTACACTTCAAAAGAAGTCATAAAAAATATTAGCTTTAAAGCGAATAAGGGCGATTATATTGCAATTATCGGGGAAAGCGGTTCAGGAAAAAGCACACTGTTAGAAATTATCTACGGACTGCTCCATATTGAAAAAGGCACCGTATATTGGAATGATAAAAAGTTGCTGGGCCCAAATTTTAGGTTAATTCCGGGTGAAGATTTTATGAAATACTTGCCACAGGATTTCGATTTAATGCCCTACACAACGGTTGAAGAAAATATTGGTAAATACATTTCCAGTCAGGATAAAAATAAAAAAAAGCGGATTAGGGAATTGTTGAAAGTGGTTGATATGAAGGAGTTTTCCCAAACCAAAGTCCAAAACCTGAGCGTAGGACAAAAACAACGTGTCTCGATCGCCAAAGTCATTGCTAAAGAGCCTCAGGTTTTATTGTTGGATGAACCTTTTAGCCACATCGATAATTTTAGAAAAAACAAGCTGAGAAGAGATCTTTTTAAGTATTTAAAATCTAAAAATATTTTGTGCATTGTTGCCACCCATGATACCACCGATGCACTTTCTTTTGCAGATAAAATTTTAGTGATCAGGAATGGAAAATTAATTGCAAAAAATACTCCGGAAAAATTATATAAAAATCCAAAAAGTGCCTATATCGCTTCTTTTTTTGATGAAATTAATAAAATTCCATTAAGCGAAATTGATACAAGTACCACTTCAAAATATACTGTTTTATTGTATCCGAATGAGATTAAATTAACTACGAATGAAGGTATAAAAGCAACTGTTGTATCTTCTTTCTTCAAGGGAAGCCATTATTTAATTGAAGCGCTTTTAAACAAAACAACCTTATTTTTTGAACATGACGCTTCATTAAAAAAAGATGCTCAAATTTTTATTAAAATTGATGCCGACGCCATTTCAAGGAATGTAGTTTAGGAATAGTTGTTTTAAAACTTTTCAACAATTTCATACTCCCGTACTTCCAAATCCGCCCGCACCACGTTTGGTTTCGCTTAAAACTTCAACTTCTTCCCAATCTGCCCTTTCGTGTTTGGCGATGACCAATTGCGCAATGCGTTCGCCGTCATTTATCATAAAATTCTCATTGGAAAGGTTGACCAATATTACGCCTATTTCACCTCTATAATCAGCATCAATGGTTCCTGGAGCATTTAATACCGTAATTCCATTCTTAGCCGCCAATCCACTTCTTGGGCGAACCTGCGCTTCTGAACCTACCGGAAGCGCAATAAACAATCCTGTTTTCACAATAGCGCGTTCTAATGGTTTTAGCGTAATTACTTCTGAAATATTTGCGCGTAAATCCATTCCGGCTGATGCGATGGTTTCATAGCTTGGCAATGCGTGTTTTGATTTGTTGGTAATTTGTATTTTCATTTGTTTAAATTTTATTTTTTAGCGGTAACAGATGCTGTTCGCCATTAATCATTACTTTGTGTGTCAAAATTTGTAAGGCTCGTTTCATATGATTCTATTATTTTATGTGATAAAGCCAGGTAATGACTTCTAAAAATTCAGACCTCCAAAAAGCTTCATTATGTTTGCCTTCAGGGTTTATTTTTGTTTTTAAATTTAATGGTTTGAAGCCGGTTTTCAACAATAATTTTTCCATTTTTTTTGTGTCTTTATCAGTATCATCTCCTTCTTTTCCGCCAACCAGCAAAAATAGTTTTACATTTTTTAAATTACCTTTTTCTTTCGTGAAATCTTCCACTTTTTCAGAAAACCAAAATGAAGTTGACAAAGCGCCTATTTTCCCAAAGGTATTGGGGTATTGAAGTCCGCCGTAATAGGAAATCAATCCGCCCAAGGAACTTCCAATTAATCCAGTATGTTTTTGTTTTGTTTTGGTTCTGTAATTAGAATCAATATAAGATTTTAGCGTATTCGCGATAAAATCCATATAAATATTGCCTTTTCCGCCGCCATATTTTTTATTTTTCCAAGGCGTATATTCGTTGATGCGTTCTTCGCCTGTGTTTTCAATTCCCACAATAATAAAACCTTTTCCTGTTTTTTTGAACAGCTTATTTAAGGCTTCATCAACCTCCCATTCTCCAGCATAGGAAGTTGCGGCATCAAATAAATTTTGGGCATCGTGCATATAAATTACCGGATATTTTTTTGTTGAATTATGATAATTCGGCGGTAAATAAATCCAGACTTTATGACTGATTTCATTAAGGTTTGGTATTACAAATTCTTTTTGAATAACGGAAACATTTTCCGAAGCTGTAGATTTTTTTTCAACAGTATTTTGAGAAAAAGCAAATGAAGTGCTTAAAAAAATGATGATAAAAAAAGCAATTAAATGTTTCATTCTAATGAATTGCTATCGTTTTATTAGGGTTAAAATTTCTTTTTTTTCATTCCAAAAAATCAGCATTCCAAAAACCAATACCAAGATTGCGGACACCAAATAATTTTCTCTGAAATACGTAAATGACACAAATGAAATTATTATTGATGCCACCAAATAACTTCCTGATTTTTTTAAATTGTAAGGAACCGGATATTGTTTATCACCAATAAAATAAGAAAGAACCATCATACTTCCATAAGCCAAAAGTGTTGCCCAGGCCGATGCAATATATCCAATTACAGGAATTAAGGAGATATTGATTACGATTGTAATTACCGCTCCAATAATTGAAAACAGCATTCCGTAGCTCGTTTTATCATTTAATTTGTACCAAATAGATAAATTATGATAAATACCCAAAAACAAATTGGCCAATAAAACAATAGGCACAATTGCAATGGCATCCCAATATTGCTCATTGATAAAGAGTTGTTTTATGGCATCTAAAAAAACAACAATACCAACAAAAACCAATGCACCAACAATGATAAAATAGTTTAGAATTCTGGCGTAGGTAACTCGGGCATCTTTATGGTCGGAATGGTTAAAAAAGAAGGGTTCCGCACCCAAGCGAAAGGCCATAATGTACAAATTCATAAAAATTGCCAGCTTATAACAGGCTGAATAAATTCCCATGGAAGTTTTATCCATCATTTGTCCAATTAAAAACTTATCTAAATTTTCATTAATCACATAAGCAATTCCGGCAACGGCAATTGGCCAGCTGTAAATCAGCATTTTTTTAAACAAAATACCGTTAAAACGCCATTTAAATTTCAGAAGACACGGCAGCAGTAAAATTAATGAAGCGGCGCTTCCAACAATGTTGGCAATAAATATAAAATTAACGATGGAAGTGCTTTGAAATATTGTGCTTAAAACTTCAGGAATGTTTTTGCCGCTGGCTTTAAATTCGGGAATAAACTTTAAAAAAACCAAGTTTATAGCCACAATGACTCCTACATTAATCATTTTGATTGCGGTGTATTTTATAGGCCTGTTTGAGGCGCGTAAATAAGCAAATGGAACCACGGAAACAGCATCAATTGCCAATATACCAATGAATAATTTAAACTGTAGTGGGTTTTCGCTGAAGTCGAATAAGTTGGTAAAAAAGTCGGAAAACGAAAAAGCGACCGTCACAAATAATAATGCGGCAACCAAAACACTTAAAAATGAAGTGGAAATAATGTCATCTTTTTTATTTTCTGTTTTATAAAATCTAAAAAACGCAGTCTCCATACCAAATGTTATCAGCACTGTAAACAAGGCAATCCAAATATAAAAATTGGTATTTTCCGCATAATTACTTGCTGGCAAAGCATCTGTATGTATGCGAACCAGCAAAAAGTTAATGACTCTCGGTAAAACCGCAGCAATTCCGTAAATGATGGTGTCTTTAAAAAATCTTTTAAGTGCGCTCAATAGTGAATTTCAGTGTAAATAAGATTAAAGCATAAATGTACAAAAGTAATATTTCTATTCAACAAAATAATTTTAGGCTTTTTAATGCCGTAGTCTAACGATTTTATATTACTTAATTTTTTTTTTATTAATATATATTTTAAAATTGTCGCATTTTTAAAACTTCAACCCCGCCAATTATAACTATTTTGATTTAATAAACTGATATGAATCAAGAATCATTTTGATTAAAATCATTGTACGTTTCTAATTTTTATTTTTTTTTTGAAAATTCAACTTTGACCCCGAGCGTACCTATATTCTTTTATTGTAAAGAAAAATTGATGATTAAAAATAATTTATTACTATAAAATGAGACAGTTAAAAATATCAAAACAACTTACTAATAGAGAGACTAAATCGTTGGATAAATATTTCCAAGAAATAGCAAAAGTTGACTTAATAAACGGCAATACTGAAGCAGAACTAGCGCAACGTATAAGAGCTGGGGATCAAGTGGCTTTTGAGCGATTAATAAAAGCTAATTTGAGATTTGTTGTTTCAGTTGCAAAACAATACCAAAATCAAGGTTTGTCATTAGCTGATTTAATAAATGAAGGAAATATAGGTTTAATTAAAGCGGCAAACCGCTTTGATGAAACACGCGGATTTAAATTTATTTCATATGCAGTATGGTGGATTCGCCAATCAATTTTACAAGCGCTGGCCAATCATTCTCGTATTATACGTTTGCCTTTAAATAAAATTGGTGCAATTAGTAAAATTAACAAGGTGTACGCTTTTTTTGAGCAAGAAAATAAAAGACCACCTTCAGCAGAAGAAATTTCAGAAAAATTAAATATGAATTTAAGGGAAGTTAAAAAGTCAATGAAAAACATGCGTCATCATGTGTCTTTGGATGCACCATTAATTGAAGGTGAAAACTCTACGCTTTATAGTGTATTAAATACAGGAGAATTTCCAAACCCTGATAAAGGATTGGTAAATGAGTCCTTGAAAATTGATATTACCCGCGCTTTACAAACGTTAAAACCAAAAGAAGCGAATATTGTTCAATTATATTTTGGTTTAGGGGATGCCCAGGAAATGACACTTGAAGAAATTGGCCAAACGCTACATTTAACTCGTGAGCGGGTTCGTCAAATCAAAGAAAAGTCAATAAGAAGATTAAAAAATTTATCAAGAAGTAAAATATTAAAAATGTATTTAGAATAATTGTTGTTTAATAAAACATATAGGTTCACAATTTTAATAGCGCATTTAAGTAGTTTTTTTTTTTTACTTTTGGGGTTCAAAATTTATAGAAATGAGTACAAACCCTAAAATTGCCGTTTTTGGCGGGGGAAGTTGGGCAACAGCCATTGTAAAAATGTTGTGTGAAAATATGGAACAGGTTGGCTGGTATATGCGAAATCAGAGTGCCATAGAATATATTAAAGAAAACGAGCACAACCCAAATTACTTAAGTTCTGCAGAACTTGATGTGAATAAACTGTATTTATCAAATGACATCAACGATTTGATTCGTTATGGCGATATTTTAATTTTTGCCATTCCATCTGCATTTTTGAAAGAAGAGTTGGATAAAATTACACAGGCTTTATCTTCAAAAATAGTTTTTTCTGCCATAAAAGGAATTGTTCCTGAAAGCGGATTGATTGTTGGCGAGCATTTTCATAAAAATTATAAAATTCCGTTTAAAAATATTGGCGTTATTGCCGGTCCTTGTCATGCGGAAGAAGTTGCTATGGAACGGTTATCTTACTTAACCATTGCGTGTCAGGACGCCGAAAAAGCCGATCTTTTAAGCAAATATTTGTCAAGTAATTATATAAAAACAAAAACTTCAGACGATATTATTGGCACTGAATATGCCGCGATGCTTAAAAATATTTACGCCATAGCTGCAGGAATGGCTCACGGATTGGGTTATGGAGACAATTTTCAAGCGGTTTTAATGTCAAATTCCATTCGCGAAATGAAGCGTTTTATACGGAAAGTACACAGAATGAAACGCAATATCAACAACACTGCATATTTGGGCGATTTATTGGTTACCGGGTATTCCGTTTTTAGCCGAAACAGAATGTTTGGCAATATGATTGGTAAAGGATACACTGTTAAAAGTGCCATGATGGAAATGAGTATGATTGCAGAAGGGTATTATGCCACAAAAAGCGCTTTTTTAATCAATGAAAAAAACAAAGCAAGAACGCCCATAATTAATGCCGTTTATGAGATATTATACCAAAATAAAAATCCAAAACAAATTTTTAAAGAATTAACGGATGTAATGGATTAGCCATAGATTAGCATTACGAATATATTTTTTATAAAATAACTCAAAAAAATTCAAAAACAAGCGCAATTATGAGTACTTTAGTACTTTAATAAATTATTTAACAATGAAAAAAGGAACAGTAAAATTCTTCAACCAAGCTAAAGGATTCGGATTTATCACCGAGGAAACTTCATCAAAAGACTACTTCGTACACATTTCAGGATTAATTGACAAAATTAGTGATGGAGATGAAGTTGAATTTGAATTAGAAGAAGGAAAAAAAGGATTAAGTGCGGTAAATGTAAAAGTAATTTAATATTTATTCGTTGTCCTTAAAAAAATTAAAAACCAGTCAACAATGACTGGTTTTTTTATACAACTGAATTTTAAGTTATTATATGCTTTTTTGGTTGACAAATATCATAAAAATACAGAGGTACCTTTTGTAAATTTACAATCTTTTAAAATTAAATTGAAAAAGGTGTAAAATCATTAATTTTAAACAATAGCAATGAAACCTAAAATAGGAATAGTGTACTCAACGGTAGACGGACAAACGCTTAAAATTTGCAATAAACTTAAAGAAGTCCTTCAACAAAATAATCAAGAGATTGATTTAATTTCAATTGATGATTTTAATGAAGATATCACCAAATATGATAAACTTGTTATAGGGGCAAGCATAAGATATGGAGTTCATAATGATAAAGTAATTGAATTTATAAAAACGAATAAAAAACAACTTGATTCCATAAAAACGGCTTTCTTTTCAGTAAATCTGGTTGCTCGAAAACCAGAAAAAAACACTCCTGAAACAAATCCGTATGTGGTGAAATTTTTTAAAACAATCGACTGGAAACCAACAATTGTTGAAGTTTTTGCCGGCAAACTGGACTATAAAAAATATCCATTCTTTGACCGAAAAATGATTCAATTAATCATGTGGATGACCAAAGGTCCCACAAATAGCGATGCTGAAATTGAATATACCAATTGGGAAAAAGTTAACGAATTTGCACAACAACTTATAAAGTTATAATTTTTATTCTCAAAATGCCAGTTTATTTATTTATTTATAAAATTAATTGAATTATATTTACCAGGCTATAGTTGCATGAAACAGAATAATTAAAAAGATATACCGCAAGTGTGAAAATGCAACTAAAAATTATTCAGGATACCTTGTCCTTCATTTCCAAAAATGGTTATGAAACCAATCATGATAAATTCCTAAAGTCAACATCCAAATTTTTAGCGGAATTATTTAATGTTAATTATGTATTGATTGACAAATACTCACTAAAAAAACCCACCATCGCAGAAACCGTTGCTTTTTATAGTAAAGGCATTTTCAGGGAAAATATAGGTTATAAATTAGCCTACACTCCTTGTGATACAATTATCAATAAAAAGTTTTGTTCCTATCCAACCAACGTAAGTAACATTTTTCCAAAGGATGACTTCTTGACGCGAATGAATATTGACAGCTATATTGGGATTCCTTTATGGAGTTCAAATAAGGAACCAATTGGATTGATTGCTTTAATGGATGACAAACCAATTAATGAGGTAGAAAACATTGAAATAGCATTAGGAATAATAGCAATAAAAATAGAAGAAGTACTTGAAAAAACATTTATTAGAGATATTCTATATCGAAAAGTAGAGGAGTTAAAATCATTAAAAGAAATTGCGGAAGAAAGTGAACAGAAATTAAAAGAAGCACAGCAAATTGCACATCTGGGGCATTGGGAACTCAACATTTTAAACAATAAATTAACTTGGTCTGACGAGGTTTACAGAATTTTTGAATTGCAGCCACAACAGCCTGAAGCTTCTGAGGATTTGTTTATGAAATTGGTTCATCCAGATGATATTTCCAAGCTTGAAGAGGTCTATTTTAATGCGTTTAAAAATAGAACACCATATGAAATAAAATACCGATTATTATTTAAATCAGGAAAAATAAAATACATTCTTGGAACCGGATTTACAGAATATAATCACAAAGAGGAACCCATATTTTCAATTGGAACAATTTTAGACATCACCTCTCAAATAAAAACAGAAGAAGATATTAAAAAGGCCAAAGAAAAAGCCGAAGGAAATGAAAATAAATTCAAAAAATTAGCCAATTTAATTTTTGACGGAATTATAATAAGTGAAGATTTCGTAGTAAAAGAATGCAACAATGTGTTTTTAAAGATGTTTGGCTATTCCCAAAAAGAAATTATTGGTAGAAATATACTTATACTACTTTTTCATGAAAAATATCACGAAATAATTAAAGAAAACGGATTACAAACCCACACACGCCCTTATGAAATTGAAGGTATTCGAAAAGACGGCACTATTTTTCCGGTTGAAATAGAAGGCAGAAATATTGATTTGGGTAACGAAAATTTTACCAGGCTTGTAACTTTTAGGGATATTACTGAAAGAAAGAATACTCGAATTGAAAATAAAAAACTCTCTACTGCAATTGAACAAAGCGCCAATACCATTATTATTACCGATGTTCATGGGAACATAGAATATACCAATCCCAAATTTACTGAACTTACGGGATATACTGCGGTACAAGCCATGGGAAAGAATCCTAAAATTTTAAATTCAGGAACGCAGTCCAAAGCATATTATGCCCAAATGTGGCAAACAATAACATCAGGAAAAATATGGAAGGGAGAATTTCAAAATAAAGCTAAAAACGGGAATTTTTTTTGGGAAAAGGTAACCATAAGTCCCATAAAGAATGATTTTGGAGAAATTATTAATTATTTGGCGATAAAAGAAGATGTTACCAAAAATAAATTAGCTGAAGAAAATTTACGACAAGCAAATGAAGAAATTGAAAAAAGCGAGAAAAAATTTCGGGAGCTTTTTGAAAAATCTGGGGACGCCATATTAATTATTAAAAACGGGGTTTTTGTGGAATGTAATAAAGCAACTTTGGATATGCTTGGGTATAAAAAATACGAAGATGTTTTAAACCTTCAACCTTCAGAATTATCCCCTGAATTTCAGCCAGATGGCATAAATTCTTTCGAAAAATCAGAAAAATTAATAAATATTGCCTTAGAAAATGGCACGCATCGTTTTGATTGGTGGCATATTAAAAGCAATGGAGAAAATTTTCCCGCTGAAGTGTTGTTAACAACCATTGAAAATGAGACCAACAACAAAACTATTCATTGCGTTTGGAGAGATATTACCGATCGTAAACAGGATGAACAAGAATTACTGAAACAAAATAAAGAATACAGAATACTTTCTGATGACTATTTAACTCAAAATACAGCCCTAAAACAATTAAGCAACGAGCTGTCTGAAAAAAACAGGTTGATTTTAGAAAGTAATGACCGATTTATAAATTTATTTGAACAAAATCCCGTTCCACTTTGGGAACAGGATTTTTCGGGAATTATAAAACTTCTTAATCTGAAAAAAGCCGAAACAAAAGATTTAAAAATATATTTAGATGAAAATCCTGATTTTGTTGGTGAATGTATTTCAAACATAAAAATATTAAATGTAAATAAAGTTGCTCGTGAATTATTTGGTGTAAAAAATGTAGAAGAATTAAAAATTCACTTAGGCAAAACAAACACCAAAAGAGCCCTTGAAGTTCTTAAAAATGAATTCGTGTCCATTGGTGCAAATAAAAAAGCATTTAGCGATGAAACTGAATTGGTTGGAAAGGATAATTCCATAATATCAGCCATTATAAAATCTGTGATTATAGATGATTACGGAAAATCAATTGCTTCTGTTATTGACATTACTGAGGCAAAAAACGCAGAAAAAAAACTCAAGGAAATTCAATATTTATTGCTTGAATCTCAAAAAATAGCCAATATAGGTTCGTATGAATTGGATTTTTCAAATGGCATTTGGAAAAGCTCACCGGCTCTAAATGATATTTTTGGAATTGATGAAGAATACATTAGAAATATAGAGGGATGGACAGGTCTTGTTCATCAGGAAGATAGAGCGATGATGGAGCAACATTTTGAAAAAAATATCATAAAAAACAAGGAATCATTCAAAAAAGAATACCGCATTACAAGAAATATTGATAAACAAGATCGCTGGGTGCTTGGAATGGGTAAATTAGAATTTGACAATCAAGGAAATCTAAAAAGGTTAATCGGAACTATTCAAGATATTTCTGAAAAAAGGAAAATTTTACAAGAAATAATAAATGCCAAAGAAAAAGCCGAAGAAAGCGGACGTCTAAAAACCGAATTCATCCAAAACATGTCACATGAAATTCGAACCCCAATGAATGGTGTTTTGGGCTTTTCTGAATTATTGGACAATCCTGAACTATCTGATGAAAAAAGGAAACGTTTTATTGAAATCATTAGAAGCAGTGCCAATCAGTTATTGCACATTATTGATGATATTATGGAAATTTCCGTGCTGGAGACCAAACAAATTAAGGCTGAAGAGAATCCAGTTTGCCTAAACGATTTGCTGCATGAATTGTTTGCTATTTTCAACATAAAGGCAATTAAAAATAAGATTACATTGGTTTTAAAAAATGGACTTTCTGAACATGAAAGCACCATACTTACCGACAAAAACAAGCTGAACAAAGTATTAAACAATTTGATGGAAAATGCCATAAAATTTACAACGGAAGGCACAGTGGAATTGGGATACAAGTTAAAAGACAAAGAAATTGAAATCTTTGTGAAAGACAACGGAATTGGAATAAAACCAGAAAGTCAAAAAATTATTTTTGAACGATTTTCACAAGCAGAAAAAGAATTGTCCAAAAAGGTTGGCGGATTAGGCCTCGGACTCTCCATCGCAAAAGAAAATGCCGAGTTATTGGGTGGGAAAATTTCATTAATATCGAAAATTGGTGAAGGCGCTTCTTTTTATGTTACACTACCCTACAAACCGGTTAATTTGGTTCCGAAAATTGAAAAAGAAGAAAAAAAGGCAATAGAAAGCAAAGAAAAATATACCATTTTAGTGGTAGAAGACGAAGAAGTAAATTTTATGGTTATAGAAATATTGCTGGAGGATAAAATTAAATTTCCCTGCACCATAATTCGCGCCAAAGATGGTATGGAAGCTATTGAGTTATGCAAAAATAATGCAGAAATTGAATTGGTTTTAATGGATATCAAAATGTCAAAAATGGACGGGTACGAAGCAACAAGGAAAATAAAAGAATTTCGTCCCAACTTGCCCATAATTGCGCAAACTGCGTACTCATCTCCCGAAGAAAAGGAAAAGGCATTTTTAGCCGGTTGTGACGATTTTATATCAAAACCAATAAGCAAGGGGGTTTTAAATTCCAAATTAAAAACCTATTTATTGGTAGGTGAAAATAATCACATAGGACTAGATTATTAAAAAAGGAGGTTTAAAAGATGAACCATTTCAATCAAAAACTAATAAGTTTCAAAAAAACTCGTTAGGTTTAGTGAAGCTATTAAAATAATTAGTAATTTGAAATGAAAATCAGAAGTGTTGCTATCTTTGGATGGGGATTATTACTCCTAAATTTCAAATTGGATGCCCAAGAAAAATTAATTTCAGAAACAGACAGTATCGCTATATTTGATACTTATATTTCCTTAAATTCTTCTGAAAACATATCTCCAATTATATTCAATGATGGACTTATTTATGCTTCTGCGAATACATCAAATTACTATCGGCTTTTCTTCTCGGATTTGAAATCAAAATCCAAAAAAATCAAAATAAGCAGTAAATACAACTCAGGACTTGTTGCGGTTTATAAAGATGAAATTTATTTTACTGGAAAATCAAAATATTCTAAATCGGACGGTATTATGAATTTAGTAATTTATAAGGGTATAATAGAAAATTTTAAGGTTTCAAAAGTAGCGCCATTACCAATTTGTAAAGAGAGGTTTTCTTACAACAATCCTACAATTTCGAGGAACGGAAAACAAATGACGGTGGTTACAAACGAAAATGGAATGGTTCATTTATTAGAATTAACCCTAGATAATGAAAATAAATGGAAGAGATCAAGTGTTGTGTTTATTGCTCAGGCAAACTTCAATATTATAAACCCAACATTTTATAATGAAAACACTATTTATTTTTCATCAAATATAATTAAGGGGAAAGCAAATATAGATAAGATAAATTATACGATTAAAGATGGAGAGCCAATAATAACAGACGTGTTTTATAAAACAGACGTCTATAATATTTATAAAATAGTCAGGATAGAAGGAAGATGGCTATTACCGGAAAAACAAACAATATTTAATTCAGATTTTGATGACTTAGGTGTTGTGTTTAAAACAGAAAAGAGCGGTTTTATAAACACTTTCAGGTATGATAATAC
>NZ_JBFFKM010000023.1:0-39542 GCF_041555395.1 Lutibacter sp.
AATGATGTGCTTTTTTTATTGTCGTTACAACCACTCCCCGCTCCTTCTTCAATTTTGAGCTATTTTAATAATTCAATATACATTTATCAAATTTTTTTACACATTACACACAAAAGAACTTATTGGTTAATCCTTAAAACCGCATTTTAAAACATTTTTTTTTAAATAATTTCATTATTTCTTCAATAAATGATAAAAGTCATTGAATTAATGCTTTTTAAAAATTAATTTTAACCCATAGATTCATTACCTACTTTGTTTAAGTAATGTTTTTGATTTTTTTAGTTAGTAGTAAAAAAAGAAAGGACTGCCTGAAAAGGCAGTCTTTTTTCATTTATAAATACACCAACCTAAAACTACTTCCCATTTAAGGCTTATTTCTTCTTTTACATTATTAAATCCATTTTTTTTAAAATATTCTTAATTTACCGCATACATATTAGCGAAAAGCATATTTCTTAAAATAGTGATTTAAATCTCCTTTTTTTTGAAAATAAATTGAATATCTTTATGTTTTTTATGCCTTGTTTTAAACATAAATAATATTAACCAAAATACATACGGCCTTGAAAGTAAAAGTAAATGAATCTCACGAATTTGAATTTTATAGTTCAGATCTTGAAAAACTGGATTTATTAAAACGCTCAGCATCAGAATTTCATGTTATTGAAAAGAACAAATCTTTTGCTGTTAAACTTGAAAAATCTGATTTTAAGAATCGAGAATACGTTGTAAGCGTTAATTCAAATAGCTACACAGTTAATATATCTAATGGAATAGACCAACTTATCAAAGAAATGGGGTTTACCATTGGTTCTTCCATTAAAGCAAATAGCATAAAAGCGCCAATGCCCGGTATTATTTTAAGTGTAAATGTTGAAGAAAATCAAGAAGTAAAAGAAGGTGAAACCTTGTTGATTTTAGAAGCTATGAAAATGGAGAATGCCATTGGTGCGCCAAAAGATGGTGTTATTAAGTCAATTTTTATCAAAAGCGGCGAAACTGTTGATAAGAGCGAACTAATGATTGAGATGGAATAAACTTTAACCCCTCAATTAAATATTGAAACTATCCAAAATACTTTAAATAACATTAATATGAAAAAAATATTGATAGCAAATAGAGGTGAAATCGCCATTAGAGTCATGAAAACTGCTCGAAAAATGGGGATCAAAACGGTTGCTGTTTATTCAGAAGCCGACAGAAATGCGCCTCATGTCAGATTTGCAGATGAGGCTGTTTGTATAGGACCAGCACCTTCAAACAAATCCTATCTTTTAGGTGATAAAATTATTGAAGTAGCCAAAAAATTAAATGTTGATGCCATTCATCCCGGTTACGGATTTTTAAGTGAAAATGCCGATTTTGCCGAAAAAATAGAACAAAATAATATTATATTTATTGGACCCAAATCAAATTCCATCAGAATAATGGGCAGTAAACTGGCCGCAAAAGACGCTGTCAGAAATTATAATATCCCCATGGTTCCTGGAGTTGACAGAGCCGTAACCGACCCAAAAGAAGCTGTGAAAATAGCAAAGGAAATTGGCTTTCCAATTCTTATAAAAGCCTCGGCAGGAGGCGGTGGCAAAGGAATGCGCATTGTAGAAAATGAAAATGATGTTGAGCAACAAATGAATCGCGCCATTAGTGAAGCTATTTCCGCATTTGGAGACGGTTCCGTATTTATCGAAAAATATATTACTTCCCCAAGACATATTGAAATTCAAATCATTGCAGACAGTCACGGAAATGTTTTACATCTTTTTGAAAGAGAATGCAGCATTCAAAGACGTCATCAAAAAGTTATTGAAGAGGCGCCTTCCTCAATTTTAACACCTGAATTAA
The DNA here is from genome assembly GCF_041555395.1 of Lutibacter sp. Taxonomy (GTDB): domain Bacteria; phylum Bacteroidota; class Bacteroidia; order Flavobacteriales; family Flavobacteriaceae; genus Lutibacter. The sequence continues at coordinate 1,849 of NZ_JBFFKM010000023.1, forward strand.
GATTAGAAATGGGAGATGCAGCCATTAAAGTGGCAAAATCCTGTAATTATTTAGGTGCAGGAACCGTAGAATTTTTGGTTGATGAGCACTTAAATTTTTATTTTCTGGAAATGAATACACGCTTGCAAGTTGAACATCCGGTTACTGAGTTAATTGCCGGGGTTGATTTGGTTGAATTACAAATTAAAATTGCTCGGGGCGAAGCCATTCCATTTAAACAGGAAGAACTAAAAATTAATGGTCATGCGTTAGAGTTAAGGGTTTATGCAGAAGATCCAATGAACGACTTTTTGCCAAGTGTCGGCAATTTAAGCACTTATAAAATTCCTGTTGGAAAAGGAATTAGGGTTGATGATGGTTTTGAAGAAGGAATGGACATTCCCATTTACTATGACCCTATGCTTTCTAAATTGATAACTTACGGAAAAACGCGCGAAGAAGTGATCCAATTAATGATAGAGGCCATTGACAACTATAAAATTGAAGGGGTTTTCACCACCTTGCCATTTGGAAAATTTGTTTTTGAACATGAAGCTTTTAGAACAGGTAAATTCGACACGCATTTTGTTAAAAATTATTACACGCCAAAACTGCTTCAGGCAGGATTAGATGAAGAAGCTAAAATTGCAGCTTTGGTAGGTTTAAAAATTTATTTGGAAGATCAAAAAAAGTTAAGAATTCCAATTTCTAACTAATTACATTATTCAATATTATGGAATCAAAAATTGAAAAATTAGCCAAAAGTGTTGCCTTGGCACATTTAGGAGGCGGTGAAAAAAGAATTGAAAAGCAACACGAAAATAAAAAATTGACTGCAAGAGAACGTGTCCAATACTTGTTAGATGAAGGTTCTTTTGAAGAAATGGGCATGCTAGTAACACATAGAACAACTGACTTTGGAATGGAGGATGAACTCTATTTTGGTGATGGCGTTGTTACTGGATATGGCACTATCAATGACAGATTGGTCTATATCTTTGCACAAGATTTCACGGTTTTCGGTGGTTCACTGTCTGAAACTCATGCCGAAAAAATCTGTAAAATTATGGATCAGGCCGTTAAGGTTGGTGCACCGGTTATTGGTTTAAACGACTCTGGAGGTGCAAGAATTCAGGAAGGCGTGAGATCTTTGGGTGGCTACGCCGATATTTTTTACAGAAATGTACAAGCGTCTGGTGTTGTGCCTCAACTTTCAGCAATTATGGGACCTTGTGCCGGCGGTGCTGTTTATTCCCCTGCTATGACCGACTTTACTTTAATGGTTGAAAACACCAGCTACATGTTTGTAACTGGTCCGAGTGTTGTAAAAACTGTTACCAATGAAGAAGTAACTGCCGAAGAATTAGGCGGAGCGAGCGCGCATTCGACCAAATCAGGCGTAACACATATCACTTCTGCAAATGACATTCAGTGTTTAGAAGATATCAAAACGTTGTTAAGCTACATTCCCCAAAACAACAGGGAAACCACTAAAAAATTACCTTTTGAATTGGGAGATGAAATAAGAGAATCTCTTGAAAATATTATTCCGGAAAACCGAAATCAGCCATATGACATGCATCATGTGATTCAGGGTATTATAGACAACGATTCATTCTTTGAAATTCACAAGGACTTTGCGGAGAATATTATTGTGGGATTTGCACGTATTGCTGGCAGAAGTATTGGTATTGTTGCAAATCAACCGATGAATTTAGCGGGATGTCTGGATGTAAACAGCTCTATAAAAGGAGCTCGTTTTACGCGTTTTTGTGATTGTTTTAATATTCCTTTATTGGTATTGGTTGATGTTCCCGGATTTTTGCCCGGAACCGACCAGGAATGGAACGGGATTATCATAAACGGCGCAAAATTATTATATGCTTTAAGTGACGCTACCATTCCAAGAGTAACAGTTATTACGCGAAAAGCCTATGGCGGTGCTTATGATGTGATGAACTCCAAACACATTGGAGCCGACATGAATTTTGCCTGGCCAACTGCTGAAATTGCCGTAATGGGCGCAAAAGGAGCTGCTGAAATTATTTTCAAAAATGAAATTAAAAATGCTGACAATCCTGAAGCCAAATTGAAAGAAAAAGAAGCTGAATATGCCGATACATTTGCCGATCCGTTTGGTGCTGCAAAACGCGGTTTTATCGATGAAGTGATTTATCCAAAAGACACGCGAAGAAAACTAATAAAAGCATTTGAGATGCTTGAAGGCAAAGAAGTGATCAGGCCAAACAGAAAGCATGGAAATATTCCTTTATAACGATTTTACAGCATTAAAAATCCCGAAAATATTCGGGATTTTTTTTTGATTTATTATGCTAGATTATTCAAATAACTGAAGTGATTATATTATTTCTGCCGACAATCCTCTGGTTAAAAGTTGTGTGCAACGAGGTTTTAATTCGTTATATTCCCCTGTTTTTACCGCACATTTCCCTTTATAATGAACTAACAAAGCACATTGTTCAGCTTGTTCCGCCGTATGATCACAGATTTCAATTAAACAGTCAATCACAAAATCAAATGTATTAACATCATCATTGAATAAAACAATCTCATTTTGGTTGACTTCCTTTTCAAGAACATCAACATCTTCCTGTATTTTTCTTTTTGTGCTCATACTGCAAAATTAATCATTATTTTACATACTTCAAAGCAACCCAGTTATTACGTTCAATTTGGTTATCAAGTTTTAATCCGTATTTCGAAACTTCTTCATCTATAACGGGGATGTCTTCTTTATAAAAACCGCTTAGTAAAATTACGCCATTTTCACTCAAACAATTAACATAAACATGCATATCATTCAACAAAATATTTCTGTTAATGTTGGCAATAATCACCTCATATCTTTTACTTTTCAACAATGAAACATCACCTTCAAAAACAGTAATATGTTTACAGTTATTACGTTCCGAATTTTCCAAAGAATTTTGATAACACCAATTGTCAATATCAATCGCGTCAATTCGCTTTGCGCCTTTCATTTCAGCAAATATTGCCAAAATTCCTGTTCCGCAACCCATATCAAGCACTTTTTTGCCGGCAACATCCAAGTCCAATAAATGTTGAACCATCATATGCGTAGTTTCATGATGACCGGTTCCAAAACTCATTTTAGGCTCAATAACAATATCGTACTTTAAGTTCGGATTCTCATGAAATGGCGCTCTGATACTCACCATACCATCAACCTGAATCGGATTAAAGTTTTTTTCCCATTCGATGTTCCAGTTCGTTTGTTCAATCACTTTCTTTTCATAAGAAATCTGAAATTCATTTGAATTCAAAACATAAATATCGTCTAAAACATGCTCATTCCAATCTGTTTGCTGAATAAAAGCTTCCACACCATCTTCATTTTCAACAAAACTTTCAAAACCAACTTCACCCAATTCAGCAATTAAAATTTCAGTTGCCGGTTCTTTCGGACTCACTTTAAAAGTGTACGATATATAAATATTATCCATTAAATTGCGTCAATTATTGCTTTAAAGTCGTCTTTGTTCAAGGCTGCACCACCAATTAAACCGCCATCCACATCAGGTTTTGAAAAAATTTCCTGTGCATTGGAAGGTTTTACGCTTCCACCATATAAAATGGAAACCTCATCTGCAACATTGTCACCATATTTATCAGCAACAATTTTTCTAATAAAAGCATGCATTTCCTGTGCCTGCTCTGGAGATGCCGTTTCTCCGGTTCCAATAGCCCAAACCGGTTCATAAGCCAATATGATATTTTTCCATGACCCAGCCTCTAAATGAAACAAGCCATTTTTAATCTGACTTTCTACAACTTTAAAATGATTATTAGATTTTCTGTCTTCTAAAACTTCCCCAAAACAGAAAATTATTTCCATTTTGTTTGCCAAGGCAGCATCCACTTTTTTAGCCAATAATGCGTCTGTTTCCCCAAAATATTCTCTACGTTCTGAATGTCCCAAAATTACAATATGAACGCCAACAGATTTCAACATTGCAGCTGAAATTTCTCCTGTAAAAGCACCGTTTTTTTCATAATGCATGTTCTGCGCTGCCACCTCTACTTTTGTCCCTTTTGCTTTACTGGCCACTTTCTGCAAACTCACAAATGATGACGCAACAATAACTCTTGTGTTTTTTAGCGGTTGTTTTTTGATGCTTTTAGCAATTTTTTTGACCAATGATTTAGATTCATCTAAATCATTATTCATTTTCCAGTTACCTGCTACTATTTTTGCTCTCATGTTTTTATTTTTTATTCCGTTTTATCGACAAAATTACTCATTATTAAATTCCTTTAAAAAATTCAATTCACTATTGTACGAATTCGTTTTCGTGTTTCTGACTTATTTCAATCTTATTTTAGGATCCAACATTCCATAACTGATATCTACCAAAATATTGATGATGATAAACATGGTGGCAATCACCAAGACACTTCCCATGATAATTGGTAAATCAAGTGTGTTTAGCGCGTTTACAATTTCTTTTCCCAAACCGTTCCAGTTAAAAATATACTCCACAAAAACTGCGCCCGCCAACATGGAGGCAAACCATCCAGAAACCGCAGTGACAACCGGATTCAACGAGTTTTTTAACGCATGTGTTTTTATAATTTTATAGGTTGAAAGTCCTTTTGCACGTGCGGTCCTTATATAATCCTGACTTAAAACTTCCAATAATGAATTCCGCATCAACTGAACAACCACTGCCAAAGGCCTGATTCCTAATACAATTGCCGGCAAAATTAAATTTTTCCATTGAATGTAGGTGTTTTCGCCGAAATCGTCAACTTCATACAAACTGCCCGTCATATTTAAATTGGTATAATTGTGTAAAACGAATCCGAAAAACCAGGCAAATAAAATGGCGGAAAAAAATGAAGGCACACTCATTCCCAAGGTACTGAATATTGAAATAATTCTGTCGAAAAAAGTATCTTTATACAATGCCGAAAGTATTCCGAAAAAAACGCCTGTAATGATGGCAATTACAATTGCTGAGACCGCTAAAACCGCGGTATTAGGAAGTGTTTCGGCAATTACGTCCGTTACATTCTTGTCGTTTTTTTGAAAAGATTTTCTCAAATAAGGAAACTTTGTCACAATAATTTTTTCACCAGCAGAAAAAAGTTTTAAATAGGAATATTTTTCAGCAGCTAAATAAGTGTAGTTTTTTGGATTGGAGCTGTGAATAGAAATGGGCGATAAATCGTTCAAATAATAAAGATATTGCGTTGTTATGGGCTGGTCAAATCCGTATTTAACGCGAATATTTTGAAGCTGTTCGCTGTCCTCCCGCTGGTCCAACATCATTCGTGCAGGATCACCAGGCAATACATTGAAAAGAAAAAATATGACGGTAATTACGCCAAAAAGCGTAAGGATTCCGTAAAATATTTTATTTAAAATATAACTAAACAAGGTGCTTTATTTGGTAAACAAAGATAACTTAAAGTATTAAAATTACTACTTTTGCTTAATTCTTTATTTAAACATATGAACAAACAAGCGCTTATTGCACAAATTCAACAAAAAAAATCATTTTTATGTATTGGCCTGGATGTAGATTTGGATAAAATTCCAGCACACTTATTGACCGAAGAAGATCCAATTTTTGAGTTTAACAAACAAATTATTGATGCCACGCATCATTTAGCAGTTGCCTACAAACCTAACACCGCTTTTTATGAAGCTTACGGATTAAAAGGCTGGGCTGCATTGGAAAAAACCATCGATTATCTCAATAGCAATTACCCTGAAATTTTCACCATTGCCGATGCCAAACGAGGCGATATTGGCAACACCTCAACCATGTATGCAAAAGCTTTTTTTGAGGATTTAAATTTTGATTCGGTAACTATAGCACCTTATATGGGAAGTGATTCCGTGGAACCCTTTTTGGCCTTTAAAGACAAAACCACCATTCTTTTGGCATTGACATCAAACAAGGGTGGGCTCGATTTTCAAGGATTGAAAATTGACGGAATTGAGTTGTATAAAAAAGTTATAAAAACAGCACTTACCTGGAAAAATTCTGAAAATTTAATGTTTGTAGTTGGCGCGACAAAACCGACTTATTTTGAGGAAATCCGAAAAATTGTGCCTAATCATTTTTTATTGGTTCCAGGTGTTGGCGCCCAAGGCGGAAATTTACAGGAAGTTTGCAAATACGGACTTAATAAAGATTGCGGATTACTGCTGAATTCGGCAAGAAGCATTATTTATGCCAGTAATGACGAAGACTTTGCAAAGGTGGCACAATTGGAAGCTTTGAAATTGCAACAGGAAATGGCTTTGATTTTAAGTTTTCAATAAAAAAATCGCAGTTGGCAGTTGTTATAAAAAATTATAAGTTTTAAATTATTGTTGAATAATGAAAATTATTAAAGACCAGTTAGGAAGAGAAATTACCTTAAAAACCCAACCCAAAAGAATCATTTCATTGGTACCTTCCCAAACGGAATTGCTTTGTAATTTGAATTTAGAAAATGAGCTTATTGGAATTACAAAATTCTGCGTGCATCCTTTTCATTTGAAATCCACCAAAACCATTATTGGCGGAACAAAAAAAGTGGATTTCGCTAAAATAAAATCATTAAATCCCGATTTTATTTTATGTAATAAAGAAGAGAATTCCTATGAATTTTTGCCTGAACTGGAAAAAATTGCGCCCACTTATTTTTCAGATATAACTACAATTGAAGACAGTATTGATTTCACTTTAAGCTTAGGAACTATTTTAAACAGAAGAACGGAAAGCCAAAATTTAGTCGAAAAAATAAATTTTAAGCTAAACGATTTTAAAGAATTCATCAAAACGAAACCAACACGTAAAGTCGCTTATTTTATTTGGGCAAAACCGTGGATGGTTGCAGGAAATGAGACTTATATAAACGAAATGTTAAAGTTAAATAAGTTTGAAAACATTTACCAAAATATGAGCAGATATCCCAAAGTGGAAATTAACAAAATTCGCTATGAAGGCGATCCCGAAGTCATTATTTTATCATCAGAACCATTTCCGTTTAAAGATGAACATGCATTGGAAATTGCTTCTTACACCAATCGCTCTATCACTGTTTTTGCTGATGGCGAAATGTTTAGTTGGTATGGTTCCCGATTGCTATTGGCTTTTGATTATTTCAAAGCATTGCACAAAAAACTTGAAAGTCATTTTTAAAAATTAATCCTGCAACGCAAAAACCCTTTTTAACAAATCGGAAGTCCGTTTGGCCACATTTGCTCTAATTTCAACTTCCTCAACTGCAACCATGGTGAAAACGCCTTTTAAAGCTTCGTTCGTCACATAATCAGTTAAATCCGGATTAACATCAGCAGTTAGTGGCAAATTATTGTACCTCGTAATTAAGTCTGTCCAAATTTTATCGGCGCCAACTTTTTTAAATGAATTGTTAATGATTGGATTAAATTTTTGATACAATGCTTCTGAAGTGGCATTTTTCAAATACAGCGTAGCCGAATTTTTATCGCCCAATAAAATATTTCTAGCATCAACAATTGTCATACCTGTTATGGCATCAGCAAAAACAGGAATCGCTTCTCCTACGGCATCTTCAGCAGCCCTATTTAACACTTTTAATCCTTCATCAGCCAAGTTTGACAAACCTACACTTCTTAAAGCGCGGTCAACTTTCTGCAATTCTTCAGGAAGTAAAATTTTAACCAATTCATTTTTAAAGAATCCATCCTGAACAGTCAAGGCTGTCACCTGATTTTTAACCCCGTTTTGCAAGGCTTCCTTTAAACCGGCAGCAATTTGAAAGTTTGTAATTTCTCCATTTGGCAATTGATTTATCACCTGTTGTAATTCTGAACAAGCAGAAAGTTGAAACACAACCAACGCCAAAAGTATTCTTTTTAACATCTTATTATTTTTATTTTGTTAAGGTACTGAAATTATTTCTTGATGCTGTCTGTTTTTTTGTCGTAGCCATATGGACAATGTTTGCAGCCGCTTTTACAGCAATAGCCTCTTTTTAAATGGTATTTTTCCGTAAATACACGGTAGCCTTCTTCGTTTATATAATAATCTCCTTCTTCTAAGGGAATCGGTTCTTTAAAATTCATAGTGCTAAAAATAAAAAACGCTCTGAAATTCAGAACGTTTTTAACTTTAAAAGTTCAAATTATTTATTTTCTTTTCCTGGAGGGTATTGCGCCATAATTTCTGCAACAAATTCTTTAATTTTCTCTTCCTTTTTGACAATATTTCCGGAAGTTGACAAAGCGCCGCTTCCAATTCCCTGCCATGCCAATTCTTTTTTATTGGCATCAATTAAATCAATAAACAAAGTGCCTTCTGTATACTTAGAAATCTGCGTTCCAAAATTTGGGCCATAATACCAAGGGCGCCAGCCATAATAATAGTTATTGTTGTAAACGTCAACTCTTTGGGTTGATTTTGCAAATATATTAACCAGTAAATCCGGCTCCTCTGATTTTGTAAATCCTTTTGCCAGCAGTTCACTTTCTATGGCCTTTAAAATTCTTCGTTTGTCTAAGTCGGAAATTTCAGCTTTATCAATCCCTTTTTTATAAAAAGCAAATGTTTTATACTTTGAAAAGTCGGCAGAAGTATCATAATCTGTTGTAACTCTTATAGTGCTGCAAGAGGCTATAAAAAAAAGTAATGTTAACGTAAGTAATTTTAAGGCTTTCATTTAAATACAATTTTAATTATTAAAATAAATCTTTCAAGATAGAATCATCAACTAAATTAGGCAAAGTCACTTTTAAATTAGGCTCAACTTCCATCGCTCTTTTTATGGCGAAGACAGCACCTTTATTTCTTGCCCAATTTCTGCGCGCAATACCATTATTTACATCCCAAAAAAGCATGCTTTTTAAACGCTTTTCGGCTTCTAAACTTCCATCAAGAACCATACCAAATCCGCCGTTAATTACCTCTCCCCAGCCTACTCCGCCGCCGTTATGAATTGACACCCAAGTCGCTCCGCGAAAGCTATCGCCAATGACATTTTGAATGGCCATATCAGCCGTAAATTTAGAACCATCATAAATATTTGACGTTTCCCTGTAAGGTGAATCCGTTCCGGAAACGTCGTGATGGTCTCTTCCCAACACAATTGGCGCTGAAATTTCACCATTTTTTATTGCATTGTTAAAAGCTTCGGCAATTTTCACACGCCCTTCCGCATCGGCATATAAAATACGCGCTTGCGAACCCACTACTAATTTATTTTCCTGTGCTCCTTTAATCCACTGAATATTGTCTGTCATTTGCTGCTGAATTTCTTTTGGAGAATTTTTTCTTATTTCTTCCAAAACTTCACAAGCAATTGCATCGGTTTTTTCTAAATCAACCGGATTCGCACTTGTGCACACCCAACGAAAAGGTCCAAAACCATAATCAAAACACATGGGTCCCATAATGTCCTGAACATAGGACGAATATTTAAAATCAATACCGTTTTCGGCCATGACATCAGCTCCTGCCCTACTTGCTTCCAATAAAAAAGCATTGCCATAATCGAAAAAGTAAGTGCCTTTTGCCGTGTGTTTGTTTATTGCCGCAACTTGTCTTCTTAAACTTTCCTGAACTTTTTCTTTAAATAATTTCGGATTTTCCACCATCATCACATTTGATTCCTCAAATGAAATTCCTGCAGGATAATAACCACCGGCCCAAGGATTGTGAAGCGAAGTTTGGTCTGAACCTAAATCAACATACACATTTTGTTCTGCGAATTTCTCCCATACTTCAACGATATTTCCTAAAAAGGCAATAGAAACCACTTCTTTATTTTCTTTGGCTCTTTTTACCCTTAAAGCCAATTCATTTAAATCGGTTATTTTTTCATCAATCCAACCTTGCGACAAGCGAATCTCTGTAATTTTCGGATTCACTTCAGCACAAACTGTAATACAACCGGCAATATTTCCGGCTTTTGGTTGTGCACCACTCATTCCTCCTAAACCGGAAGTCAGAAATAATTTTCCTGCCAAAGGCTCGCCATTTTTAGCAATTTTGCGGCCTGCATTTAACACCGTAATTGTGGTTCCGTGCACAATTCCTTGCGGCCCAATGTACATATAACTGCCAGCCGTCATTTGTCCGTATTGCGTTACGCCCAACGCATTGTATTTTTCCCATTCGTTTTGTTTGCTGTAATTAGGAATCATCATTCCGTTTGTAACGACTACTCTTGGCGCATTTTCATGTGAAGGGAACAAACCCATTGGATGTCCGGAATACATAATTAAAGTTTGCTCGTCGTTCATTTCCGACAAGTATTTCATGGTGAGTAAATATTGTGCCCAATTCTGAAAAACAGCGCCGTTACCTCCGTAGGTAATTAATTCGTGAGGATGTTGCGCTACGGCTTCATCCAAATTATTCTGAATCATGTGCATAATGGCTTTTGCCTGCACAGAATTTCCCGGATATTCGTTTATCGGTCGTGCATAAAATTTATAATCAGGTCGAAAACGATACATATAAATACGTCCGAATTCTTTTAATTCTTCAGCAAATTCCTTGGCTAAAACAGGATGATGTTTTTTATCAAAATACCGCAACGCATTTCTAATTGCGAGCTCTTTCTCTTCTTTTGACAGAATATCGATGCGCTTCGGGGCGTGATTTATTGCTTTTTCGTAAGTTTTTTTTGAAGGCAATTCAGAAGGAACTCCTTGTTTTATTTGATATTGAAATGTCATTTTAGTGCTATTTAACAGCTACAAATTTACAATTTTTCAATTGAAGTATTTGTTTCAATAGCTATAAAATCAGATTGTCATTTTTTAGGATGAAGCGAAAAATATTGGGGATACTTTTTTTCATTCTTATTAAAAATATTTCATGTAATTTGGTTAGATTTTTAAACATCCACCTTGCTATGATTGTTATTTTTAAATATATAATCCCGAAGAAATACTCAGGATTAACAGTTTTCCCTTTTATCTTCTTAAAAAACAAGAAAAGCATAGAAGATACATGCTTTTTGAACCACGAAAAGATTTATTTAAAACAACAGGCAGAATTACTTTGGATTTTCTTTTTTGTTTGGTATTCTATAGAATACGGGGTTCAAATTCTTCAATATAAAAACCATGACGCCGCCTATAAAAACATAAATTTTGAAAAAGAAGCCTATAAAAATGAGCAAGATTTGAATTATTTAGAATTTAGAAAAACCTTCGCTTTTTATAAGTATTTATAGCTTATTAATTTTTTTCTTATACTTTATTCTTTTTTTTAAGTTTTTTGATTTTTTTCAAATAAAAATATCACCAACTTAAAACATCACAGCAAACAATTAAATATTCCTTATTATTTTTAGCTAAATTGCGGTCTAAAGAATTCTTAATTTTATGGAGAAAATAACACCTTACAAACCTAAACACAAAGTACGAATAGTAACTGCAGCTTCCTTATTTGACGGACATGATGCCGCCATAAATATTATGCGAAGAATTATTCAGGCTACCGGAGTTGAAGTGATTCACTTGGGCCACGACAGAAGTGTTGAAGAAGTGGTGAATTGTGCCATTGAGGAAGATGCAAATGCAATAGCGATGACCTCCTACCAGGGCGGACATATGGAATATTTTAAATATATGTACGACTTGCTTCAGGAAAAAGGCGCATCTCAAATTAAAATATTTGGCGGCGGCGGCGGCGTAATTCTTCCCGAAGAAGTTAAAGAATTGACAAAGTATGGAATTACCTGTATTTATTCCCCGGATGATGGCAGAAGGATGGGTTTGCAGGGGATGATCAATGATATGGTTTCAATATGTGATTTTCCAACTGGTGAAGTTGTAGATTTTTCTGTTGCTGATTTGGCTAAAAAAAATCGGGTTAAATTGGCAAAAGCCATTTCTGGCGCTGAAAATTTCTCAGATAAGCATACTGATTTTATCAATGAAATTAAAAAAGCATCTAAAAAATCGAAAACTCCGGTTTTAGGGATAACAGGAACAGGAGGTTCAGGAAAATCTTCTTTGGTTGATGAATTGGTGAGAAGGTATTTAATAGACTTTCCTAAAAAAACAATCGCCATTGTTTCGGTTGACCCTTCAAAAAGGAAAACAGGTGGTGCTTTATTGGGCGACAGAATCAGAATGAATTCCATAAAAAATAACCGTGTTTATATGCGATCATTGGCAACCCGCCAATCTAATTTAGCCCTATCAAAACACGTGAGCATTGCAGTTGATATTTTAAAAGTTGCCGAATTTGACATGGTGATTTTAGAAACTTCCGGAATTGGGCAAAGCGATACCGAAATTTTAGACCATTCTGATGTTTCCTTGTACGTGATGACCCCAGAATATGGTGCTGCAACGCAATTGGAAAAAATAGACATGATTGATTTTGCCGATGTAATTGCACTGAATAAATTTGACAAACGCGGTGCTTTGGATGCCTTACGCGATGTAAAAAAACAATACCAGCGCAACCATAATTTATGGGAAAACAGTGTTGATTCAATGCCGGTTTATGGCTCTATCGCTTCTCAGTTTAACGACCCGGGAACCAATGAATTGTATCGGGTTCTCATAAAAAAGATTAACGAAAAAACAGGCACTCACTTCAAAAGCTCCTTTGAAATTTCAGATAAAATAAGCGAAAAAAAATTTATCATTCCGCCAAATAGGGTCCGTTATTTGTCGGAAATTACTGAAAACAACAGGGCTTACAACAAAAACGCAAAAAGCCAAAAACAGATCGCACAAAAGCTCTTCGGAATTTTTAAAACTATTGAATCAGTTTCAAATGTCCTCCTGAGCGAAGCTGAAGGGTCTTTTCTTTCCCAAATTGGCATTCATGAAGAAGAAATTCTGAAACTGGTTAAAAATGAAGTTGATATCCAGTTTTTATCACTTTTATTCAAAGAATTTGCACGTGTAAAAATGGATTTAAATCCATACAACTGGGAAATTATCTTAAATTGGGAAGCCAAAAAACAATCCTACAAAAAAGACATCTTTACTTTTAAGGTTCGAGGAAAAGAATTAAACATAAAAACACATAGCGAATCTTTATCGCACACCCAAATTCCTAAAATTTCCCTGCCAAAATATGAAGCTTGGGGCGATTTATTATTGTGGACTTTAGAAGAAAATGTTCCCGGTGAATTTCCTTATACTGCAGGTCTTTTTCCATTTAAAAGAACAGGAGAAGATCCGGCAAGAATGTTTGCAGGCGAAGGAGGACCTGAGCGTACCAACAGACGTTTTCATTATGTGAGTTTAGGACTTCCGGCAAAACGATTGTCCACAGCTTTTGATTCCGTAACTTTATATGGGAACGACCCTGCTATTCGTCCGGATATTTATGGGAAAATTGGAAATGCAGGAGTTTCTATATGTTGTTTGGACGATGCCAAAAAATTATATTCCGGGTTTGATCTAACAAACCCCATGACTTCTGTTTCCATGACCATTAACGGTCCTGCACCTATGATGCTTGCCTTTTTTATGAATGCCGCAATAGATCAGGAATGTGAAAAATATATTTTGGCAAATGGACTTGAAAAAGAAATTGAAGAAAAGATAAAGACCATTTATAAGAAAAAAGACGTTGCCCTTCCGCAATATCAAGGAAAATTACCCGAAGGAAATAATGGATTGGGATTGTTATTATTGGGCGTTACCGGAGATGAAGTTTTACCTTATGACGTTTATCACAAAATTAAAACGGAAACCATTTCAAAAGTCCGAGGAACCGTACAGGCCGATATCTTAAAAGAAGATCAGGCACAAAATACCTGTATTTTTTCTACTGAATTTGCCTTGCGTTTGATGGGTGACGTTCAGGAATATTTTATCATAAACAATGTAAGAAATTTTTACTCGGTTTCAATTTCAGGCTATCATATTGCCGAAGCCGGCGCAAATCCGATTTCACAATTGGCTTTTACTTTGTCAAACGGATTTACTTATGTTGAATATTATTTGTCAAGAGGAATGGATATAAATGAATTCGGACCAAATTTGTCCTTCTTCTTTTCCAATGGCGTTGATCCCGAATATGCTGTAATTGGAAGGGTTGCACGTAAAATTTGGGCGAAAGCCATGAAAGAAAAATACGGCGCCAACCCAAGAGCACAAATGATGAAATACCATATTCAAACTTCTGGAAGATCATTACATGCGCAAGAAATTGACTTTAATGATATTCGTACAACTTTACAGGCTTTATATGCCATTTACGACAACTGCAACAGCTTGCATACCAATGCATATGATGAAGCCATAACAACACCAACCGAAGAAAGCGTTCGTCGTGCTATGGCCATTCAGTTGATTATCAATAAAGAATTGGGCTTAGCCAAAAACGAAAATCCGATTCAAGGTTCTTTCATTATTGAAGAATTAACCGATTTGGTGGAAGAAGCCATTTATGTTGAATTTGACAGAATTACAGAACGTGGCGGTGTTTTAGGCGCTATGGAAACAATGTACCAAAGAAGTAAAATACAGGAAGAAAGTTTATATTATGAAACCTTAAAACACAATGGAGAATTTCCAATTATTGGTGTAAACACTTTTTTAAGCAGCAAAGGCTCACCAACTATTTTACCGCAAGAAGTTATTAGAGCCACCGAAAAAGAAAAACAATACCAAATTACGGTAGTTGAAAACTTAAACAAAGGAAATGTTTCGGCAGTGCAAGAACACATTGCCTTGTTAAGACAAAAAGCCGTTAATAATGAAAATATTTTTGAACAATTAATGGAAGCCTGTAAAGTTTGTTCTATCGGACAAATTACGGAGGCGCTGTTTGAAGTTGGTGGGCAATATAGAAGAAATATGTAATTTTTTAGGTTGTTGGTTATTGGTTGCTGGTTTGTCGACGCCTAAATAACGTTGACTAAATTTGACATTTTAAAACTTGAGAAATATCGTTAAGAAATTTAGGGCTTTCTTTTTTGAAGTTTCAACTTCTCAAGCATTTCCCCCATTTTTTCGTGGATTTTATTGATTGCTTTCAATGGGCGAACCATTACTTTGAAACTAATGATTTTATCGTCATCGTTTACTTCAATCATATCAACGCCATTAACAGTTATACCATCAATCATCGTTGTAAATTCTAAGATAAATTGATTTTTATCAATTACTTGTCTAACATAAGTAAAATTGGAATTTTTACCACCAAATACTTCTAGTGCAGCAATTAAATATAATTTAGTAATTTGTTTTCCTTCTTGTGGAGTCCAAACAATTGGTGAATAAAAAGTTACCTCTTTCGCCAAAAGCTCATCCAATATTTTAGGATTCCTTGTTTCCATAAAGGTATGCCAGTTTTTTAAAGTCGCATTCATATTGTCTATTTAATTGATGTTTTTTCCAAATACTGTTAACCGTATTTGTTTATGGTATTAGTGTCATAATTTTCGCATAAAAAATAAGAAGCAATGAACTAAAAATGATGTGTACATCGCTTTTATTCCGATTAATTTGGTTTAGCCCCAATAATATTTAATTTAATAGACGCTACATCTTTATACTTTTCAGCATCAAGTTTAAAAGCCTTTTCTTGATTTGGTGGAAAAACTTCGTAAATCGTATATTCTTCACTTCCAATTACTGACTTAGTTTTTGAGTAATATTTTATTTGGATAATAATATCTTTATAATCCGCTTTGCTTGCTCGATTTGTAATTATTCCTTTCACTTTGAATTTATTTCCCCAAAAACTTTCATTGTATTCTCCTTCCACACTCAAAAATTGTTTTGGGTTAGAATTTTCCGTTTCTTCAATCGTCATTTTCGGTTTCTGATAATTCGAAGGATCTGATTTGGGATTATTTATCGTAAACATAAAAAAGAATGCGAAAACACCCAATATACCTATTGCAATTAATCCTAATTTAATAAGGTTTCTTCCTAAAAAGCTTTTTTTCGGTTTTGTGTCGATTTGATCTGTTTGTTCAGTTCCCTGTTGTTTTATTGGTGGTATTTGTGGTGGTGATTGCTCAAATAATTCTTTTAGTTCCTCAATTTGGTCAGCTTTAGTCCAATCGGAAAGTCCCTTATACCAAACTTCTGTTTCTCTAGTTATTCCTTTCTTTTTTAATTGTGAAATGTAGAATGGTCCATCTTGTTCAGTTCCGTTGTGTAAATAATATTTCTTCATAATTTAAAATGTTTATTATAGCTTCAAATGTTGTACAACGGTTTAGGCTTGGAAAAGTTGCGAGTTTGAAATCGTAAATTTCTGCTGTTTTTAATAATTTTATAAAGTTACTTTAATTTTTATATTTAGCTTTAATAAGCAATTTTTTATAGCATTTTTTTTCAACACGAATTCTATTATTTCAAAAACAATTAAGATAGATTGTTTTCGGTTCACTGCAAAAAGGCTTAATCTTCTGGTCTTTTTGGCTGTTCGTTTATTTCAGACTCTTCATTTTCTATTGGTGGCGCAAAATTACCGTGCTCATCAAACATATTATCGAATTCAGGGTTATGGGAGAAAACAAATTTTTCGGGTTGCGGGCCAGTTTTTCTGAAGATGAAGGCGAAAATAAATCCGACCAGAAACCCTGAAAAATGGCCTTCCCAAGAAATTTGTTCTTCTATAGGAAAAATATACCAAACGGTGCTTCCATATAAAAAAACAACTATTAATGAAACTGCCGCCAAGCGATAATATTTCCGAAATACGCCGCTAAAAAAAATAAAACTCACCAAAAAATAAACCACGCCGCTGGCGCCAATATGATAGGACGGACGCGCAAAAGTCCATGTTAAAAATCCGGTTAAAAAAATTCCCCATAATAAAATCTTAGTGGCAATATCTTCATAAAAATAATACAAACTTGCCAACATTACCAATAAAGGAATTGAATTGCTAAACAAATGTTCAATACTGCCATGCAAAAACGGCGAAAAAATAACACCTCTTAAACCCGTTAATGTTTGCGGATAAATGCCGTATTCATTAAAATTTTTCCCAAATCTTATTTCAAGAAAATAAACCAGCCAAATTGAAAAAATGACAAAAATTGGGATACTGATGAATTTTTTTTGAAATATGGATTTGTTTTTTGACATTGAAAAATTTAAATTATGAATTGATGAAATTATTAAAATTTTGTCACTAAATGATGTTAATTAAACAACTATTTTTTTGCATTAGGGATAGCAGCGATATCCTTTTTTATTTTTCATAAAAAAGATTTAGCGAATAGCCCGACACAAATGTAATGCAGTGTAGTGCCCCAAACATTTTTATGCTTATTTTTACGCTATGAATGAGCCTTTAGCCGAACGCATACGTCCGAAAATCTTGGATGATTATATTAGCCAACAGCATTTAGTAGGAAAAAATGGTGCGTTAACCGAGCATATTAAGCGGGGAATTATTCCGTCGTTAATTTTTTGGGGACCGCCAGGAATTGGAAAAACTACGCTTGCCAATATCATTGCAAAAGAATCTAAACGCCCGTTTTATACGTTGAGTGCCATTAGTTCGGGCGTTAAAGATGTGCGGGATATTATTGACAAAGCCAAGCAAGGCAACGGATTGTTTACCGAAAAAAACCCTATTTTATTTATTGATGAAATTCACAGATTCAGCAAATCGCAACAAGATTCGTTGTTGGGTGCGGTGGAAAAAGGCTGGGTAACGTTAATTGGCGCAACCACCGAAAATCCGAGTTTTGAAGTGATTCCCGCATTGTTATCGCGTTGCCAGGTTTATGTGTTGAACTCTTTCAGCAAAAAAGATTTGGAAGAATTGTTGCAACGCGCTTTAAAAGAGGACGTTTATATTTCCAAAAAAAAAATTATTGTTGAAGAAACCGAAGCTTTGCTTCGTGTTTCAGGAGGTGATGCCCGAAAATTATTGAATATTTTTGAGTTGGTGGTAAACACCGAAAAAGGGCCAATAAGAATCACTAACGAATTGGTGCTTTCCAAAATTCAAAAAAATACGGTGTTGTACGACAAAGCCGGGGAGCAACATTATGATATTGTTTCGGCTTTTATAAAATCTATTCGGGGAAGTGATCCAAACGCTGCTGTTTACTGGCTGGCGCGCATGATTGAAGGCGGTGAAGACGCAAAATTTATTGCCCGAAGAATGCTGATTTTGGCTTCGGAAGACATCGGAAATGCGAATCCGACCGCGTTGATTTTGGCAAATAACACATTTCAGGCTGTAAATATTATTGGTTTTCCTGAATCGCGGATTATATTAAGTCAGTGCGCTGTTTATTTGGCAAGTTCCGCAAAAAGCAATGCATCGTATGAAGCTATTGGAAAAGCCCAAACCATCGTCAAAGAAACGGGAAATTTATCGGTTCCATTACATTTAAGAAATGCGCCAACCAAGCTGATGAAAGAATTGGATTACGGCAAAAATTACAAATATGCGCACAGTTTTGAAAACAATTTTGCCGAGCAGGAATTTTTACCCGATGAAATTAAAAACACCACAATTTACGAACCCGGCAACAATGCACGAGAAAATACCATTCGGGATTTTTTGAAGAAATTGTGGAAAAACAAGTATCATTATTAGGTCGAAAATTTGTCTTGCAGTCTTGCGGTCTTTCCTTTTTTCTCCTGAACCTTTAACTTCTCACTTCTTTATTTCTATTTCCCTCTTAGGGGTTAGGGGGACTAATTTTTCAAAACAATTGGCAACGTAAATTCCGTAGTTACCGGCATCGCTCTTTTAATGGCTGGCTTTAAGGTTGGCAAATTTTGAAGGCTCACTTTTACAATACTGTCAAAATTTGGAAGCAATGCGCTCGTTTTTTCAGATATTTGAATGTTGGACAAACTTATTTTCCCCGTAGCGTCTATTTTTAATTTCACATAAATAGTATCATTTACGCTATCCTTCACACTTAGTTGAAATTCTTTTAAAGAAGCATAAATATGTTGTGACATTTCCATTTGAAAACAAATTTGTTGCTTTTCTTTAGAAGGAATTTCGGCGCAATTTGGGAAAAGAGGATAAGAATCTATCGTATTAAAATCTACAATGGTGTCAATTTTTTGAATGGGATCCCGCTTAGTGTTCTTTTCAATATAAGAGCAAGACAAAACCAAAAACGAGCAAATTAATATAGTGAATAATTGTTTTAACATTCCTGCTTATTTCAAAAAGTGAAAATACAACATTTTCTGTTAGTCAACAATTACACCATCAATAAAGAATTGTTTTTTTATTTCTTTAATTCTGCCTTCAGCATAAGCAGCCATAATTTTATCATAGCTTTTTAATCTATCCAAATAATTTTGATAATGTTTTAATGCAATTTTTTTATCTTTAAAATAGACTTCAGAAGTTACAGCCAACTCAAATAGTGCTTTATGATTTTTATAATTATTTTCATAAGATTTCTCAAAATTATCAATAGCTGATTTCAAGTTATTTTCTTCCTTTGAAATAATTCCAAGCAAATAATAATGTTGATCTAAATCTGGTTTTGCACTCGAAATTGATCTACGTAAATATAATGATGCCATTTTATTATCCTTTTTGTCATAATACAAGCTACCTAAACGATATAGGATTTGAGAGTCATTGGGGTCAAGATTTAAAGCATTTCTAAAATAGGTTTCGGCTAGTTCAAAATCTTTCAAATTATAATAACACATGCCGAACATTTCATAGGTTTGAACAGATCTATAATTTAAACTGTCTAATTTTTTTAAATAGGCTAATGCACCATTAAAATCCTTTAAAAAATACAACTCATTTGCTTTCAATTGATTAAAATTAATATTATTTGAATCTATTTTTAAACCTTTATCAATAAATAAGGAAGTGGAGTCTTTAAACTTCAATGCCTTAAAAAATTTAGCCAATCCATAAATACTTTTAATATGCAGTGTGTCTAAATTATAGGCATCTAAATAGCTCTGCCCCATTTGTAAATGATTATTTTGTTTTTCTAAAGATTCGGCTAATTGATATGGATAATTAGGGTTAACCATATCAGTTTTCATTAAATAACGGTATATTTTTTCTGCTTTTTCCGCCTGGTTTAGTGACAAATATAATTTGCCTAAACTATTGGCGGCCAATAAATTTGAAGTGTCTTTTTCTATGAGTGTTTCGTATACTTCAACAGCTTTAGATGAAAATCCTGCCGACACAAACAATTGTGCTAATTTAACTTTTATCGATTCATTAGTGCCAATTTCCAAGGCTTTGTTTAAACACTCTAATGCTTTCGTATCACTACCAATAGATTGATAAATGCTAGCCGATCTTTCAAATATCAAAAAAGTTTTAGGGACTGCGTTCTCTAACAAAGTCAATGCCATTTGATAGTTTCCTTTCACCAACAAACTATCTACAACTACAAAAACCGAAGATTGCGCTTCGGTTTTTATTACAACTATTAAAAGTAACAATAAACTTAAAATCCTTTTCATAGAAATTTAATTATTGTTTTATTACTATTTCAACAACTCCATTTTTACCTTTATCACCATATTTTTTAAGAGCTTCTTCACCTTTAATAACATTCATACTTTTGATAATTTTAGCATCAATTTTGTTTAATTCTTCTTTTGAAATTTCTTTTCCATCTAAAATATAAAGTGGATTTACTTTTGATTCATTATTTGCGTCTATACCCTCTTGTTTTTCGCCTTCAACCATAAAAGCAATAGGCAAACTATATTTTACGCCTACCATTTTTCCTTTATTTATTCCAGGAGTCATTTTAGGCAAACTATTTATTACTCTTATAGCTTCTTCCTCTAACTTCTTATGAGGCGCTTTTGCCTGAACATCGATAATATTGCCTTCGTCATCAATTATAAACATGACGAAAACTTTCTTAAGTCCCGTTTTTAAACCAAGTTCTTTTGCTAATCCTGGATTGAAATTAGCGCTTACATGATTTGCGATTTTTTCTTGCAAACAAGTTCTTAATTTTTCTTCATCTCCTACACAATCAGGAAAAACAGGTGCGTTTTCAATAAGCGCAAACGGCACCACATTCTCTTGTTTTATTGAATCAAGTGTTTTTAGTGCTGCAGTATCTTCTTTAAAAAAAGTGTCATTGCCTAAAGGAATGTTTTTTAAATTTTCAATTGAATTACTTTCAAATGAGCTTAGCAATAACATACTTAACAATAAAGGCGCCACCAATAAATACTTTAGTTGTTTAATTTTTTGTGATTTTTCTTTTGTGATCATAACGATTCTTTTTTTAATTAATGAATGTTTAAAAAATTGATTGATGAAGGAAATATTTTCCACATTAAAAGTTTCTGCCAATAACTTACTGAAATACTCTATTTTATCAGTTTCTTTAACCACCTCGGCATCCGAAATGTATTCGTGTAATAAGGTAATCCGCTTTTGATATACATACACCATTGGGTTAAACCACAGCACAATTTTCAACAATTCAAAATAGAGTAAATCCAAAGAGTGTCGGTGTTTGCAATGAATCAATTCATGTTGAATTATTTGTAAATCCTGATTTTCCAATAAATTATTGTTGATAAAAATATAGTTGAAAAATGAAAAAGCTGATTGTTTTTCATCTAGAACAATTAATGTATAATTGTCCTTTTTTATGCTTTTACTACTGAATATTAGTTTTAATATTTTGGTCAATCGAATTAAAAATAAGATAAAAAACAAGCCAATTCCCACATAAAAAATAATGCTTGCAGCGCCAAATATAATCTCAAGGGAGGAGCTTTTTTCGATTAAAACTTGCGGATTTATAACAACTTCCGGCAAATACACCATATAATCCTGCGGAACCGTTTGCCGAAAACTTTCAAGCTTCAGCAATGGAATAATAAAAGACAACATTGGCGTCACCAACAAATAAATTCTGTTCCATTTAAAGAATGTTTCCTTTTGTAAAAACAAATCGTAAACAGCCAAAAACAAGGTTTGAAAAAGCAGCAGTTGAATTATGTAATTGATCATCTCTGTGTCTTTTTATCGTTAATAATTTTTAATATGGTATCTAATTCTTTTAAGTCCACTTCATTCTTATTTACAAAAAAAGAAACCATACTTTTAAACGAGCCTCCAAAATAACCGTCTACAATTTTTTGTAAACTCTGGTTGCTATAAATCGTTTTTGAAACTAAAGGAAAATAAATATATCCTCTTCCCTTTGCTTTGTGTGAAACAAAATTCTTATTTTCCAAAATTCTGATGATAGTAGAAACCGTATTATAGGCAGGTTTTGGTTCAGGCAACTTATCTATAATATCTTGTACCGAAGCCTCTTCCAACTCCCATAAAACCTGCATAAATTGCTCTTCTGCTTTTGTTAATTGTATTTCCATTTTATAACTAAGTATTTAGTTCAACAATACAAATATAACTAAATATTTAGTTTAAACTAATTTTTTAGTTGAAAAAATAATTAAAAGATAAAATCTAAGATTAAATTATCTATATATCACTACATTTTTTTGAAAAAAAAGTAGTCTTCTTTATATTTCATAATAAATATAAAGTGATATAAAATAAAAAAAGCGTCCCGGGTTTCGGGAAGCTTTCCATTGGTTTTAAAAAATCTTGACGTTAAAAACGCCAAAACAACACAACTAATCGCCAACACAGCGATACGCAAATATATTATATTTTTATTGGATTTCAAATTCCAAACACTTTTTCTTTCTAAATTGCCTATTTTTCTGAATTGATTGTATCTTTGCACCTTATCAAAAAGAAGTAATTATAAAACACCTTAAAATGCAGTTATCGCCACTTGAAATAATAAGAAGAGAATCCTTACAAAAGTTACGTGAATTGGGTATAAATCCTTATCCGGCAGAAGAATTTAAAACCACGGCAACCATAAAGGAAATCTTGGAAAACTTTGAGACTTTTGAAGGTAAAGAAGTTGTTTTGGCAGGAAGAATGATGAGTCGCAGAATTATGGGGAAGGCTTCTTTTGCCGAGTTAAAAGATGCCAGCGGAAGAATGCAACTTTACATAAACCGCGACGAAATTTCCTCTGATGATGAAGGAACCATGTACAACACCGTATTCAAAAAATTATTGGATATGGGCGATATTATTGGCATAAAAGGAGAAGTTTTTAAAACGAAAGTTGGCGAAGAATCGATTCATGTAAAAGAGCTAACCATTCTTTCCAAAAGTTTGCGTCCGTTGCCAGTGGTTAAAACCGATGCCGACGGAAAAGTACACGATGCTTTTTCTGATGCCGAATTAAGATACCGACAGCGCTATGTGGATTTAATTGTAAACGATCACGTAAAAGAAACATTTATAAAACGCACAAAAATCACGAATTCAATCCGTGATTTCTTCAACAAACGCGATTATTTGGAAGTTGAAACGCCAATATTGCAGCCAATTCCAGGAGGTGCAGCCGCTCGACCTTTTAAAACCCATCACAATGCATTAGATATGCCATTGTATTTGCGAATTGCCAACGAATTGTATTTAAAACGATTGATTGTTGGCGGATTTGATGCCGTCTATGAATTCTCCAAAGATTTCAGAAATGAAGGAATGGACAGAACCCATAATCCGGAATTTACCGTAATGGAATTGTATGTTGCCTACAAAGATTACCATTGGATGATGAATATGACGGAAGAATTATTGGAAAAAGTTGCCATAGATTCTAATGGAACAACAGAAGTTCAAATTGGCGAAAATATCGTAAGTTTTAAAGCGCCTTATCCAAGAGTGCCAATTTTGGAAGCCATAAAAATACATACAGGTTTTGATGTTTCCGGAATGGATGAAAATGCATTGAAAGAAGTTTGTAAAAAAGTAGGTGTTGCCGTTGATGAAACCATGGGCGTTGGCAAATTGATTGATGAATTGTTTGGTTCAACATGTGAACACCATTATATTCAGCCAACATTTATAACCGATTACCCGAAAGAAATGAGTCCGCTTACCAAAGAACACCGTTCAAATCCGGCGTTAACCGAGCGTTTCGAATTGATGGTTAACGGAAAAGAATTGGCAAATGCCTATTCTGAGTTAAACGACCCGATTGAACAACGCGAACGTTTTGAAGAGCAGTTGAAATTGACAGAAAAAGGTGATGACGAAGCGATGTTTATTGACCAAGACTTTTTACGCGCACTGGAATACGGAATGCCACCAACATCGGGAATTGGCATTGGGATTGACCGTTTGGTGATGTTTATGACTAATAATAGCTCAATTCAAGAAGTGCTTTTCTTTCCGCAAATGAGACCAGAGGTGCGAGCCGCACAGGCAATTATTTTAAATGAAGATGAAAAATCAGTTTTCAACATTTTAAAAGCCAACTCCCCTATCCTATTAAACGACTTGAAAACCCAAAGTGGTTTAAGCAATAAAAAATGGGATAAAACCATTAAAGATTTAACTAAAAAGAACTTAGCTAAAATAAATAATACCGATGAAGGTTTGTTTGTTGAGTTGGGAAAATAACTAAATACGTCATTTTGAACTTGTTTCAGAATCTCATTATAAAAAAGGAATTACTTAATTGTACTTCCTTTTTTATTTAATTAAATAATGGTTTGCACTTTGTGTTATCTTATTCTTGATTGTCAATTCATCACAAACATTATTCTCAATTATTTCTTAACTTTAAATCTTAAAAAACGCATTGTTTAACGTTAAAAACATCATACTCAACGAATATTTTTGTTTTTCACTAATTATTAGTATTGTTTTGATATCAAATAATTAAATTTGAGTATCATGAAAACTTTAAAACCAAAAATTTTTATTTTATCCCTGGTATTTTTATTATTAAACTCTTGTGTTGTAAAATCCTTATTTCCTTTTTACACAAACGGTTCCATTTATTTTGAAAAAAAATTTATTGGTACTTGGGAAGATACTGATAATGGCAAATGGAAAGTACTCCCTTATCAAGAGGCATTTTTGAAAGAAATGAAAAAAGATAATGAATTCAAAAGCCCTGCTGAATTTAATGAGAGCGAAAATAAAATTTACAACAAGTACAAAAATGGATATATGGTGTATCTTGAAAAAGACAATACCAAAACAAGTTTTTTAGTAATGCCTTTTAAAATTAACAATCAGTTATTTCTTGATTTTACACCTTATGAAGATAAAGAAAGTGATGAATTAGATAATATTCTGTATCAAATGCATTTAATTGGAGTGCATACTTTGGCAAAGTTTGATATTACTTCTACAGATGAAATAAGCGTTAAATGGTTCTCTTCAGAGAAGTTAGCAGAGCTTCTTGACGAAGATAAAATAAAAATTAAACATGAGGAAGTTGGATTTACAGAAACCACCTTATTAACAGCATCTTCTGAAGAATTAGAAAAATTCATAAAAAAATATATGGATTCTAAAGATGAAGACAAATGGAATACAGATGTGGAGTTTCACTTAAAAAGAGTCAATGAAAAATAGCAAATTGCAATCAGTTAATGGCAATAATCACAACGCCCTTCTATTTAATGGTGTGTTGTGGTTTTGCTCTTTTACAATTTTGTTACTTATATTTTCTGAAGATTCCAATCCTAAAAAAATTGATTTTATTTATACGAGTGCTTTTTTAACTACCATTATAATTCCAGTACTTCTTAACTTATACATTCTAATTCCTTATTTTTTAAAACGAGAAAAATACCTACTTTTTGTTATTGCGTTTATTTCAACTATCATTTTATTTACCCAATTAAATATTTGGTTTTTTGATTATGTTATTGATTATATATTCCCTGATTATTATTTTATATCATACCATTCCAGCACAAAATTAATATTCATTTTTAGTGTCTTTTTAATAGGCACTACACTTATAAAACTATCTGAAGATTGGATCTATTTTAACAGTATTGAGAATAAAAGGTTAAAGCTTGAAAAGCAACAAATTGAAACACAATTGACAGCTTTGCGTTCTCAAATAAATCCACATTTTTTATTTAATTCCTTAAACGTAATTTTTGCGTTGGCTTTAGAAAAGAAAAAAGAAACAACAAAAGCAATTGTGCAATTGTCCGATATTTTAAGATATGTGATTTATGATTCAAATACAGAAAGAGTTACGTTAAAAAACGAAATCATATTACTTAACAATTATATTGAATTTCAAAAATTCAGACATCAAGTTTCCGATAAAATAAATTTCACTTATAATATAATTGATGATGATTACCTTATTTATCCAATGCTTCTATTACCTTTAATAGAAAATAGTTTCAAACATGGAATTAAAGGCGATATTGAAAATACATTTATAAATTTAAACATTACACAAAACAATAATGAGTTTCATTTTTTTATTGAAAACAATTACGTTAAAAATATAGTTATTTCAGATAAAGAACATTCGGGGTTAGGCATTGGAAATATCAAAAAAAATTTAGACATTATATATCCTGATGCTCATTTATTTGAAATAACTAAAACAGAAACAGCATTTATAGTTTCATTAAAACTATTTATAAAATGAAGATTAACTGTTTAATAATAGACGACGAGCCTACTTCTCAAAGAGTTTTAGAAAAATATATTTCAGATGTAGATTTTTTACATTTATCTGGTGTTTTTAACAATGCTATTGAAGCTTTGCACGAATTAAAAAACAACAATACTATTGACTTGCTATTTTTAGACATAAATATGCCTAAAATATCAGGTTTAACATTTTACAAATCGCTGCAAAATCCACCTGATGTAATTTTTACAACGGCATATTCCCAATATGCTGTTGATGGTTTTGAAGTAAACGCCATTGATTTTTTATTGAAACCCTTTTCTTTTGAACGATTCTTTATAGCCGCAAATAGGGTTTTAGAGAAAAAATTTCCAATTGAAAACGGCACAAAAGAAAATCATTCTATATTGATTAAATCGAATAAAATAACTCATAAAATTTCTTCAAATGACATTTTGTTTATTGAAGCCTATGGCGATTATGTAAAAATTTATGTTGAAGATAAATATATTTTGACTAACAATACTTTTGCAAATATCTTAGAGATGTTGCCAAAAAATAAATTTATACGCTCACATAAATCTTTTGCCACAAACCTGGAGAAAATAAACACTATTCAAGGAAATCAAATAGCAATTAATAAACATTTAATTCCCATAGGGCAAAAATTCAAAGCAGAATTTTTAAAGTCACTTAATCATAAGTAACTTTTCTATTATACTCTCAAATATAGTCTTCACGTATAAAGTTTCCTCTTTCATACTTATTAAAAAATATTGTTTGTCGAGATAAACACCTCGTTCATCGAATAATTTTAACTTTTTAGAACTTATTTTATTACATTTAATATCAAGTAATTAAATAATTAACTTAAAAAAAAACTATGAAACAAAGAATGCTATTCACATTGCTTGGCGTTTTATTTTTAAACTTGGCATTTAGCCAGAATTAAAAAACGCAATTAATACCTTAGTAGTCTGTTATTTAGAACCGTTATAAATTTTACATGTAGGTTTTTCTTATAACTTTAATTAGTAAATTTAAGTCGCGTTATTTATGCAACTTATATTACATAAATAATAAAACTTTCTTTGACTCCGCTTGACTGTAAGTATTTATTGAAATAATTAATCAAATTATTTTTGAAGAGATATTTTTAACTTAACCAAGTTGACTTAAATGTCTCCTCTTTAATCTTTAAAAATTTAGATTATGGAAACAATACAACGAATACCAAGACTTTTTACTTTTTTTATTTTATTCAGTTTGATGTTAACAATCAATGGATGTAGTTCAGATGATAAATCCTGTTCTACTTTTTTAGAATGTCAGGACGGGACTATATGGGAAGGGCAAATAGATCTTTTTATGTATATCAAAGTAAATAATAATCAAAATAACCCTGTTGAAATTTATTTACCTGAAGGGGATTGCTATTATTACACATCAATCAGTGAAACAAATTTTGTAATTATGGAGAATTCTAAAAGCACACTAAAAATTAAACAAATGAATGATTTTGATGATTCATTTGAAGTTCTCACGTTTTCAATTTTAAACGAAGTACTTTCTATTCGTGAAGTATACACAGAGAATGGTGTTGAGGATATTGACACAGGCACATTTGCAAAATCGACTAAAAATTTAAGTTCAGTTACAATCTGTAATTAATTTTTATAAACAAATTAAAGCCATGAAATCAATTCGACTTACAAATAAATTTTATACTATTTTAATTCTTTCTTGTTTCATTTTTACCTTCAGCGGGTGTGGAGGTTCTGATGATGACGATAATTCTTGTCAAGTTTTCCTGGAATGTCAAGAGGGGACTGCTTGGGAGAACATAGGATGGTTGGGAACCTATCTTAAATTTCAGAACAACACAAGTAACCCTTGGATTGTTTACGACACATATGATGGAGGATGTTACTTCTCTACTCAGTCTTCAAGTGTTGAACAAATTACTTTAATAGAACATTCTAAAAATATCCTAAAATATAGAACTGGATATGTGGGTGGTATCAATCATGGAATTTCCACTTATACCTATTCAAATGGGAAAATTACTTATAGAGATGAATATTATATAAACGGAGTGTTGGATGAAGTTGATATTTATACATTTAATAAATCCTCAGTAAATTTAAGTAGTTTAGTAATATGTGATTAAACAATTAACTTAATAATACAACAATGAAACAAAGAATTTTATTAACCATTATTGGATTTCTAATCTTTAACCTTTCATTAGGACAAGAAAATGAAAAATATTCAGAGTTGATTAACGAAGCATGGAAACTTTATGAAACCAGAGAATATTTAAAATCAGCAGAAAAATATTCAGAGGCTTTTGTCGCATTGAATAATAAAGGAAAATCATCTGATAGATATAATGCAGCTTGCTCGTGGGCATTGGCAAATAAAATTGATTCTGCTTTTGTCCAGTTGTTTAAAATTGTAAAATATGATAATTATATAAATTACAACCATATTTCAACAGATACTGATTTGACATCTTTATATTCGGATAAAAGATGGAGGGAAATAATTGAATTTGTTAAAGCAAACAAAGAAAAAGTTGAGGCAAACTACAACAAACTTCTTGTGTCAATTTTAGACACAATCTACAATGATGACCAAAAATACCGTGCTGAAGGAGAGGAACTTATAAATAAATACGGATGGGAATCAGAAGAAGTGCAAGATTTCCGGAAAATAATAATTGCGAAAGATTCAATTAATTTAATAAAAGTTGAAAAAATACTTACTGAATATGGATGGTTAGGTACTGACATTGTTGGAGAAAAGGGAAATTCAACACTATTTTTAGTAATTCAACATGCTAAAACTGAAACACAGCTTAAATATCTACCTATGTTTAGGGAAGCCGTAAATAACGGGAAAGCACAAGCTAGTCATCTGGCTTTAATGGAAGATAGAGTTTTGTTAGCACAAGGAGAAAAGCAGGTTTACGGAAGTCAGATTGGAACAGATATGATAACAAATGAATATATACTGTCACCCATGATTGACCCTGATAATGTTGATAAACGAAGAGAAGAAGTTGGACTGATGCCATTATCAGAATATCTGAACCATTTTGATTTAGTATGGGATATTGAGAAATTTAAAAAGAGAATGAAAGAATATGATTTAACAAGGACTAAAAAATAACAAAGGCTAAAAATAACACTTTAAATAAATTCTATATTATGAAAACACTCGTAAAATTGGCGATTCTACTAATCATATTTAACGTTTCGGCACAAATGAAAGTTGAAAAAGTTGAGCCTCAAATTCAGGAAATAAAGATAGAAGAACAGGTATTAAAGCGTAAAGTTGCAATTGCCCGTTTCTCTAATGAAACACAGTATGCGAAGGGTTTATTTTATGATAAAGAAAATGATCCATTAGGCAAACAAACAGTTGATATTTTATCTACCAAATTAGCCGCTTCCGACAAGTTTATTTTATTGGAACGTCAAGATTTGGATAAAATAATATCCGAAATAGATTATGCCGAAAACGAAAATTACCAGAAGGTTGGTGCTGATTATTTAATAATTGGTTCAATTACTGAATTTGGTCGAAAAAACGTTGGTAAACTTAAAGTCTTTTCAAGAAGTAAAACCCAAACCGTTCAGGCTGGCGTAAGTATACGATTGGTAGATGTTTCAACGGGACAGATTATTTATTCTGAAGAGGCTAAAGGCGAAGCTGAAACGGCCAATAAAACCGTTATGGGATTTGGGGAGCGTACAGATTATGATGCAACACTTAGCGATAAGGCAATTTCTGCTGCCATTTCTCAATTGGTTGAGAACATTATTAATAATTGCATGGATAGGCCATGGAAATCATATATTCTTTCAAATGACGAAAATGGCATTATTATCTCTGGCGGCAAAAGCCAAGGTTTAAAAGTTGGAGATGTGTATGATGTGGTTCAAAAAGGCAAAAGCGTGAAGAATCCACAAACCGGAATGATGATAGAGTTGGCGGGCAAGACAGTAGGTAAAATAAGAATTGATTTACTGGAAGGTGACAACCCGCAAAATGAATTTGCAATGGTTTCATTTATTGAAGGAAATATGGAACCCCAAAACTTAAATAATTATTATATAAAAGAGATAAAATAATGAAAAAATCACTGTTTATTTTAGTAATAGGTTTTTTGTTCATTGCAAGTTGTGGTGGAATTAAAACATCTTCACAAGGTATAGAAAGCGTCTCTTTTTTGGAATTTATTGGGAATCCTGATAATTATTCAGGAGGTGTTGACGTGTTAATCGGCGATAAAATATCATTTAAAGCTGATGTGTTAGAAGACAATAGAAATAAGATGAGAGGAAAAGTTTATGAAATCTCAACAGGCAATCAACTCGTAACTGTGTCATATAATAATGAGGTAATTTATAGGAAACATTTATTTATGTCCGCTCAAGAATCTAAAAAAATAGTATTGCCATGAAAAATATAATTTTCTTAATACTGATTACATCGCTGTTGGCATCTTGTTCAGCTAAAAAAAAGTCATTATATACGTGGAATAAATATGAGGACACAGGTTATAAATATGTAAAAAACAATAATGAAAGTTCTACCAACGACTTAATTGAAGAGTATAAAAAAATAATTAGCAATCAAAATGGGACAAGAGGGTTGGTTCCTCCAGGTATTTATGCTGATTATGGTTTTGTTTTAATACAAGCAAACAGGGTTGAAGAGGGGAAATTAATGCTTCAAAAAGAAATTGAATTATATCCTGAGTCAAAAATATTTATTAACAAAATTTACTCAATGCTAGAATAAAATGAAAAAGTCAAAATTAATATTAGTGGCAGCAATCGCCGTATTAACAAGCTGTTCTTCAGTGATTAAGCCCACTCAAACAACGAAGTATGATTCGTATAAAGAAATGTACGATGAAAAACCTTTAACGGTTTTAATAATGCCTCCAATTAACAGAAGTACTTATGTAGATGCAAAAGAATATTTTCATACAACATTATATATTCCTATTGCAAATGCAGGTTACTATGTAATTCCGCCGTTTTTATCAATGGAAATTTTAAAAAAAGAAAGTGCTTATGATGCAGAATTATTTTTATATACGCCTTTAAAGAAGTTTGAGGAAGTGTTTGGTGCAGATATGGTATTATTTACAATTATTCATTCCTGGGATAAATCGTCATTGGCTGCATTGGTTGTAGTTGACGTGGAATATGTTTTTAGGTCTACTAAGACCGATGAGATTATTTTCACAAGAAGAGGCCAGATAAATTATGACGCTTCTGTATCAACAAAAGGGGGAGGAGTTATGGGCTTTATAGCAGATATGACGCTTTCAGCTTTAAATACGGCAACAATTAAATATATTAAGGTGGCACGGTCCTGCAATTATTATGTGTTTAAAGATTTACCTGCCGGAAAATACAGTCCAAACCATGATATTGATAGTACGTCACCTTCCGGTTTAAAGGAATTTAATGTGACGCTAAATTCAAAAGAAGAAGAATAGTTTTAGGTGATTTTCGTTAGTAAGTAGATTCCTAATTATCGGCAAACACTTTGGAGGCAAAACATAAGTAATGAAAAAAACAAAAATCATGAAACTAATAATTACTTGCATTCTGATTTTAATTCCAATATGTATGACTAATGCTCAGCAGAATATCTACTTAAAAAATAATGAGACTGGCCATCTAAAAAAATTAAAAAGGAAATCAATTTTAACTTTTAAAACTTCAGACTCGACTTGGGTAACGGGACGGATAATATCCGTAACCGACAGTTCATTTAGAGTAGCAACTTATGAAAAATATGTAAAATCTGATACAGTTAATGTACAAATTAAATCAGTCAGCCAATTAACAAAAAAATTAATGAATAAAAAAACTGTACCAGTTGGAGGTATTATTGCATATATTGGACTAATAGGATTGTCTGCGTCTCCAGTTTTACTAATTACGGAAACGCCAGAAGATGCACTAGATTTAATTGAGGCTAGTGCTGTACTTTTTGGTGTTGGTATAATAATGTCAAGTCCACGCCTAATAAAAAGAAAATTCAACACTATGAATAAATGGACATTGGTCACAAAATAACAGCCGTCAACAATAAATAAAATGCATTTTATGAGTCACTTAAATTAAATGGGGTTCAATTATTTAGTAGATTTAAAATTTGGTATTGAATGGCTATTTTAACCATAAAATTATTGAACATTAAAAGAATTTAAAACCTTAAAAAAAATAACATGAAAACAATCTCTTTTTTTATTCTGATAATTTTATTGTGTGCATGTGGAAAATCGAACCACGGGAAAACAATATCTTTAATTCAATACGATAATGCTATAAACAAGCTAAGTCCAACTGCTGATTTACATAAAGACAAAGATGTTGAATTATTTATATCTCAAGACGAAAATCGTATCATATATTCTTGCATCATGTATAGAATTGAAAATGGTGAGTTAAAAGGATACCAAATTTATGCTACTGAATTAAATACTTATGACAAGGCAAACTACCAATGGGTTAATGATTCAACAATGACTTTTACTTTAAGTAATGAGTACCGCAATTCAAAAACTTTTAAAGTAACTGGCTATGCAGGAACTACTGCTTTGGCATGGGAATAGTAGATTTTGGAATTGCTAGAATTTTATAAAAACCCATTAGCATTCATTATGACCAAACAACGAACCAATGATAAAATTCTTCAGGAAAATCTGTAAAAAATGATAACATCGTCGCCTACAAAACAAAAAATATCAGTAATTCTATTTGCGATTCTATTATTCTTCCCCCCTATATTGTATGCCCAAAAAGCATCAAAAAATAATAAAATCTATAAAATATGGGTCAAACCCATGGATAAATCAGCAGTAATCAAAGGATATTTGTACAGTGTCAATGGGACATCCATTAATTTAATTGACAATTTAAGTTTAGACACGACAAACATGATTACCATAGATTCAAAAAATATAGATCTTATTAAGTGGAGAAGAGAGGGGAATGTCAAAAGAGGGCTTGGCAAAGGTGCTATAGGAGGGGCTCTATTTGGAATTATAGTTGGTCTTACTGCAGATTTAGATCCGGAATTAGATTCTTCAAATCCTGGGGATATTATTACAATGGGTGTTGCGCGAGGTGCTGTTACAATTGGCACAACCTTTACCTATGGTGTCATAGGCGGTGGCATTGGTACGGGAATTGGTTCTATAAAGAAAAAAGCGCTCATTAAAGGAGACGTAGAAAACTATGCAAAAGAGCTGCCCAAACTAAAAGAAATATGTATCAAATGAAGATAAAATCATATATTATATTCTTGCATCATGTACAACGGTGAGTTAAAAGGGTACGAAGCCCATACTGTTGAATTAAATACGTATGAAAAGGCAAACTATCAATGGGTTAATGATTCAACAATGACTTTTACTTTAAGTAACAAGTACCATAATTCTAAAACCTTTACAGTAACCGGATATCACAGTAAAATACCTGGGAAAGAAGGAAGAACAACTAGTTTTAGTTGGGATTAGTAGATTTTTGTAATTGCTAGAATATTATTATTATTATTATTCATTCTAAAACTGCATTTTTCAAATAGTAAATAACAATTCAAAACAAAAATCTTAAAACTGGAAAAGGAATTGCAGCAATGTGATTCCTTTTTGTTTCACTTTTCTATTTATCATCAGATTAAAACAAATCATATCATTTTTTTTGAACACAAAATAATCAATTCTTTAATTTGGCCTTGCTACAATATTTACAACTAATTTGCATCATTAATTTTTAGGTTTTTTCGTATATTGCTCTTATGAAAAGAGTTTTTGTCCAGAATATCTTAATTTTCTTTATGTTTACAAGCGCTTTGCACTCACAAGAAACTCTTGAAAAAAACTACCCAACTTTTAGTGTATTTCTAACCGAACAAAACACCAAAATTTCTTCTTTAGAGAAAGGGATTAGTCTGATTGAAGTGAAAGAGATTATGGGTCCTCCTATTTTGGTGAAAGTCCCAAAAGTAGGAAAAATGAAACCTTTGAGTCAATTATTTAAACAGCCAGAAATCATACAAGAAACTAATGATAAGGCTAAAAATGAAATAAAAATTTTATGGTATTTCTCAACGCCTAAAAATCAGGATGGCATTGTTTCAAAGTCGGAATGCACGCCAATTGTCATTAAAAATGACAGCGTAGCAGGAAAGGGAACTAAATTCTATTTAACTTTTATGAGAACAGAACAAATTCGTTTTTAATCAATAACCTATTAAAAATACGCTTCAATTATTAATCAAATAGTATAATCCCCTAAATAATAAAGACCTTTAGCGTTTCTTTAAAATGAATATAAACTATGATTAGACTCAAAATTATTGCACATTTATAATTAAATTTGGGAGTAATAACAATTTAGCTCTTTGATAAAAAAGAGCTTTTCAAAAAATTCAACCTAATTATGAATAAATATTTTTTGGCCAGAACATTAAAGTCAATTATTTTTTGCACTTTAATGGTTTCAACAGCCTGTACGCAAAACAAAGAAAAAGAAGCTTCTATGCAAAACAACAACGTGTTATTAGAAAAATGGACAGGTCCTTACGGAGGTGTTCCTTCTTTTGACAAAATGAACATCCAGGATATTAAACCTGCTTTAGAAAAAGGCATGGGTTTAAATCTTGAAGAAATTGATGCGATCACAAATAATGCTGATTTGCCAACATTTGAAAATACCATTGTTAGGATGGAAAAATCGGGAGAAGTTCTTGATAGGGTTCAAAAATACTATGGCATTTGGAGCAGCAACTTGTCTTCTCCGGAATTTAGGAAAATTCAGGGAGAGATGGCGCCAATATTATCAGAGTTTCATTCAAAAATTTCTCAAAACAAAAAGTTATTCGAAAGAATTAAAACGGTTTATGAAAGTTCGTTGAAAAATCCGCTAGAAGCAGATCAGCAAAGGACAACCCAGCTTATTTATGAAAGATTCGCCATGGATGGCGCCGAATTAAATGAGGAGAAAAAAGCACGATATGCAGACATTAATAAAGAACTCTCTACTTTATACACCAATTTCTCTAATAATATTCTGGCTGATGAAGAAAACTATGTGGTTTATTTAACCAAAAATCAGTTAAGTGGTTTATCCGACTCCATGATTAAAGCTGCCGCCAAAACTGCTACTGACAAAGGCCATGAAGGTGAATATGCCATTACAAACACGAGATCCTCCATGGATCCGTTCTTAACCTATTCTAACGAAAGAACCTTGCGTGAAAAAGTTTGGAAAAACTATTATTCACGCTGTGACAATGGAGATCAATTTGATAATAACGAAAATATAGCCAAAATTTTAAAGCTAAGAAAAGAACGTGTGGCACTTTTAGGTTTTGATAATTACGCTGATTGGCGTTTACAAAACAGAATGGCAAAAACGCCTGAAAATGCTATAGCACTTATGGATGCAGTTTGGCCATCTGCTATTGCAAGAGTTAAAGAAGAAGTTGCAGATATGCAGGCTGTTGCCAACAAAAATAATGACAACCTAACTATAGCGCCTTGGGATTACCGCTATTATGCAGAAAAGGTCAGAAAAGAAAAATACGATTTGGATTCTAATGAAGTTAAACAATACCTTCAATTGGATAAATTGACGCAAGCTTTGTTTTTTGTTGCAGGTGAAGTGTTTAATTTTAAATTTACGCCAGTACCAGATGGCACAGTTCCTGTGTTTCATAAAGATGTAAAAGTTTGGGAAGTAACCAACAAATCAACTGGAGAACATATTGGATTGTGGTATTTAGATCCTTTTGCACGACAAGGAAAACGATCTGGTGCCTGGGCAACAACCTATAGAGATTATTCCACATTCGACGGCAAAAAGACCGTTTTAGGCTCTAACAATTCTAATTTTGTAAAACCAGCTCCAGGCGAAGCCGTTTTGGTGTCTTGGGATGATGCAACAACTTTTTTACACGAGTTTGGACATGCCTTGCATTTCTTTTCTTCGGAAGTAAGATATCCAATGCTTAATGGTGGTGTAAGAGATTACACCGAATTTCAATCGCAGGTTTTGGAGCGATGGCTATCTACAGATAAAGTAATAAATCAATTTTTGGTTCACTACAAAACAGGTAAAGCGATTCCCGCTGCATTGGTTGCCAAAATTAAAAAAGCTTCAACCTTTAATCAGGGTTTTTCCACTACAGAATATCTGGCTTCTGCCATTATGGATATGAAGTTGCATTTGGCTGACCCGGCAAATATTGATATAGATGCCTTTGAAAGAGAAACTTTAGCGGCAATGAATATGCCTAAAGAACTGGTTATGCGCCA
The DNA here is from genome assembly GCF_041555395.1 of Lutibacter sp. Taxonomy (GTDB): domain Bacteria; phylum Bacteroidota; class Bacteroidia; order Flavobacteriales; family Flavobacteriaceae; genus Lutibacter. The sequence continues at coordinate 38,582 of NZ_JBFFKM010000023.1, forward strand.
TCGCACGCCACACTTTGGCCATGTTTTTTCAGGAGAAGGCTATGCAACAGCCTATTACGGTTATATGTGGGCTGATGTGCTTACCGCAGATGCAGCGGAAGCTTTTCAAGAAGCGCCAGGAGGATTTTATGATAAGGAACTGGCTGCAAAAATGGTAAAATATTTATTTGCACCGAGAAATTCAGTTGATCCTGCCGAAGCTTACAGACAATTTCGCGGACGCGATGCCACAATTGATGCTCTTATGCGAGATCGTGGTTTTCCTGTTCCTGAAAATTAAAACAAAAATCAATAATTATAATGAAAGGAATTGCAACTAGGCAATTCCTTTTTTTGTGTAAAAAATTCAACCAAAATAAACTAAATTAGACTTGATTAATATTGCATTTTTATTCTATTTTTTGAAATCTTTAACCATCTTATATTGAAAAAATTAGCGATCCTTATTACTTTTCTTTCTGTTTCTATATGTTTTTCACAAACAAGTAAAACCATAAACGTAAAATATATAAATGAACCTATTACTGTTGATGCTGTTTTAGATGAAGACGCTTGGGGTATGGCCGAACCTTCATCTAATTTCTGGCAATATTTTCCAACTGACTCGATACAAGCGAAACAACAAACCGAAATTAAAATGTTGTTTGATAACAAGAATTTATACATTGGAATGAAAGTAAATGCTTCGTGAAAAAATTATATCATTCCATCTCTACGTCGTGATTTCAGAGCTTCAGGAAATGATAATATAAGTTTGATTTTTGACACTTTTAATGATGGCACCAATGCTTTTTTCTTCGGAACAAATCCGCTGGGGGTACTTCGAGAGGCTCTAATTTCTGGAGGAGGCACTGAACTTAGAGGATTTAACACTACTTGGGATACAACCTGGTTTGGAGAAACTAAAATTCATGAAGATCATTATATTATAGAATGGACGATTCCTCTTTCGGCATTTAAA
>NZ_JBFFKM010000024.1:0-39425 GCF_041555395.1 Lutibacter sp.
ATTCACAGATTTTACTTTTGATAATTTAGGAGTGCCAAAAAATCCAAAAAATCCGTTTTACACTATGGATAATGTTTATTTTGCTGATGGAACCGCTATTAATCCCGACGGTGAGAATTGGATTGATAAAGGACTTGGAGGGTTTTTAGCGATTCACACTGATCCTGAATGGAAGGCAAAGGCAACTGATAATATGGGGAAACATAAAGTGCCGACATTGCGTAATGTAGGCAAAAAACCCGGAAATGGTTATATAAAAGCCTATATGCACAATGGCGTATTTAAATCACTTAAAGAAGTGGTGCATTTTTATAATACACGTGATATTGAGGATGAGGCTTGGCCATCACCGGAAGTTCCAGAAAATGTAAATCATGATGAACTTGGTAATCTTGGACTGACAGATGCTGAGGAAAATGCGATAGTTGCTTTTTTAAATACACTGTCAGACGGTTATAAACTAAAATAATATATTTTTAAAATTTTAAGGTTGACAGAAACATAGCCTTTTTAATTGTAACAATTAAAAGGGCTATGTATTTTTGTAATTAAAAATCGTGGTTGAAGGATTGGAACCTTCGGCATTCTGCTCCCAAAGTTGGATCGATTAGCCTAATGCTCCAGTTTAAAAGTTGTTATTCTTGGGAAGTTATTAAAAATACAACGAATGCTCCTTTATTTTTTTGGATTGCGTATAATTACAAATCAATATCAAGACTTATGGGGCAATGGTCGGATCCAAAAAATTCTGGATGTATGTTAACAGATTTTACTTTGTTAATGAGTTTTTCGCTGATTAAAAAATAGTCGATGCGCCAGCCAATATTTTTTTCCCTTGCATTAAAACGATAATTCCAAAACGTATAAGCCTCTTCTTTAGTATGAAAAAACCTAAAGGAATCAACAAATCCGGAATTTATTATCGCATCCATTCCGTCAATTTCAATTTGGGTATAACCGGCTGTCTTGTTGTAATTGGCTTTGTCGTTTTTTAAATCGATAGGGTGGTGAGCCACATTAAAATCACCGCAAGCAATAATGGGTTTTATGCTGGCCAATTTTTTTAAATAAGCTAAAAAATGGGAATTCCAGGTTTTTTTATAGTCAAGTCTTTCCAATTTTTGTCCTGCATTTGGCGCATAAACATTGATTAGGTAAAAATTGGAATATTCAGCGCAAATTAATCGCCCTTCCTTATCGTTATCAACTTCATTTATGGAACCAATAATTTTAACAGGTTTGTTTTTTGAGAGTAATGCCGTACCCGAATATCCTTTTTTTTCGGCTGAATTGCAATAAGTTAAATAACTGTTTAAAGGCAACAAGGCTTTTTGAACCTCTTTTTTTGCTGCTTTTGTTTCCTGTAAACAAAGAATATCGGGCTCCAATTTTTTTACTGAAGCAATGAAATCCTTTTTTATGATTGCCCTTACACTATTTACATTCCAAGAAACAATGCGCATAACAGTATCTTTATAAGAGATTTTATTTTTATGCTTAAAAATAGCCCTAATATAACGATGTTTATTAGGGCTAAATAAATTTTAATCAAAAATCAAAAGATATTGCTAAATATTTATATTGTTTAGGCAAATTCTCTTTGATATTGAACTTTAAGTTCATTTTTTACTTCATAAACTCCGGGTGCCAAATATGCGGCTCTTTGAGCCTCATCTTTTTCGGCTATAGAATTAACAGTTCCGCGCAATGTTACCGTATGTCCATCAACAGAAACAGTCACATTTTTTGCATGAACTTCTGCAGAGCGTTCAAAAGCTTTGGTAATTCTTTCTTTTATTTGAGTTGGTTCTATTGATTGCTTTATTTGAATGCTGTTTACAACGCCTTTTACGCCCAATAAATTTTCAACTGCTTTTTTTGCTGCATCTTTTTGATAAAACCATTTAAGTTCACCAGATAGGTAAACCCAGCCATCTTCCACTTTTACAGAAACTTTGTCTTCAGGTACAGAAGTGTCCCAAGTCAAAGCGTTTACAACGGCTTTCGCAATTTCTTTGTCAGTTTTTTTATAGTCCGTTCCGTATTTAACTTCAATATCAAGTGCTACTGCTTTTACCCCCTTAACGGCTTTTGCCGCTTTTTCTGCAGCTAATTTTTTGGTGTAACTGTCAACAACGCCACTAAGGGTAACAATACCGTCTTCAACAATAACACCAATTTTTGTTTCATCAATGTTTGGTTGCCATGCCAATTCAGATAAAACATCCTCTTTAATTTCATAATCGGTTTTCATAATAAAATAGTTTTTAATTAAACAATAAATTCGATATGAAAATTACGTTAACAAACATGCAAATCAAATGAGGAAAATCAATTATGCTTTTTTTTATGAAAAATTTATTACAATATGTATAAATAAATTATTGATTGCCGTTGCATAATTTATTCAGATAAATTAGAAACCAATTATAGAAGACCTTTTAGCAAAAAGTTTGGATGGAAAAAGATTTTAAATTTAATTTTTGACATAATTTGACCTAAGAAAATAGCCCTAATCAATCAAAGTTAATTAGGGCTACATATGCTTTAGGCAAATAATGATTTTGCTCAACATTTATTTAGTTAAGCATATTCACGTTGGTATTGCACTTTCAGCTCATTTTTAACTTCATATACGCCCGGAGCCAAATATGCGGCTCTTTGAGCTTCATCTTTTTCTGCAATCGAATTAACAGTACCGCGCAATGTAACTGTATGTCCATCAATTGAAACAGTAACGTTTCGTGCATTAACATCTGCTGAGCGTTCAAAGGCTTTGGTAATTCTTTCTTTTATTTGAGTAGGCTGAATTGCTTGTTTTATTTGAATGCTGTTAACCACTCCTTTTACGCCAAGCAAATTTTCCACTGATTTTTTTGCGGCATCTTTTTGATAGAACCATTTAAGTTCACCAGATAAATAAACCCAGCCATCTTCTACCTTCACTGAAACTTTGTCTTCTGGTACAGAAGTATCCCAGGCTAAAGCATTTACTACTGCTTTCGCAATTTCTTTGTCAGTTTTTTTATAGTCGGTTCCATATTTAACTTCAATATCAAGCGCTACTGCTTTTACTCCTTTTACACTTTTCGCGGCTTTTTCTGCAGCTATTTTTTTAGTGTAATTGTCTACAACACCACTAAGGGTTACAACACCATTTTCAACAATAACACCCATTTTTGTTTCATCAATGTTTGGTTGCCATGCCAATTCGTTTAATACATCCTCTTTAATTTCATAATCGGTTTTCATAATATAAAATTTTAATTAAACAATAAATTTTAATCCAAAAATACGGTATCGGGAAGCTGATTCCAATGAGGGAAATCAATCGGCTAATTTTTTATAGAAAAGTTAGTGTCACCTCATTTTTTTGCTAAAAAAATAAAAATGTTTGCTTGTTAATGTTTTAAAATTAGATAGTTGATAAAATAGGTTAATTTTAAATATATTAACATTTTATTTATTGTTCAATTTTACCTTAATGAGCTTCAATTAAATGATTTATATCAATACAAAAAGAGATGAAAATTTATATCTTTAAGTGTAAACTCTGATTAAAAAGTTGGTTTTTGGACTAAAAAACAATCTTAAAGATGAAATTTAAAAAAAAGAGCAATGAAAATTATTTAACAGATGAAGGTTCATTTCTTCAAGGTCCTCTAAATTGGTTTAAGGAATTATTATTCATAATTAAAGTTCAATACTATTTTATAAAGGCATTTGGAAAATTTAATACTGTTGGACCCTGTGTAACTGTATTTGGTTCAGCAAGGTTTGATGAAAATAATTTCTTTTATAAAAAAGCGGAAGAGGTTGGAGCTGCAATCACGAAATTAGGGTTTACGGTAATGACCGGTGGCGGATTGGGGATTATGGAAGCCGTCAACAAAGGTGCCTATGAGTCAGGAGGTTACTCAGTTGGTTGTAATATTGTGCTGCCAAAAGAACAAAAACCCAATGCCTATTTGCACAAATGGATCAATATCCCATACTTTTTTGTACGCAAATTTTTGTTGATTAAATATTCTTTTGCTTTTGTTGTCATGCCGGGAGGAATTGGAACCTTAGATGAATTGTTTGAAGCGCTGACCTTGATACATTCAAAAATGATTAAAAATTTTCCAATAGTTATTTTTGGTAAGGATTATCATAAAGAATTATATGAACATATTCAATTAATGGCAAAAAACGAGAGTATCGATGAAAAAGATATGAAACTGATTTTTATTACAGATTCTATTGAGGAAATGGTGGCCCATATAAATATACATGCTGTAAAAAAATTTGGATTGAAAAAAAACAACAAAAAAACAACGAAATCATGGCGAGGTTTTTTTAAATAAAATGAGCTTGAATAAGCAATATAAAAAATAAAATAAAAAGGAAGCTTACTGCTTCCTTTTTTATTTTTTAAATTTAAATCATGCCTTATAGGAAGTTTCCTTCTTCGTCACATTTTACTCTCATTCTTTCATCCCCATTTTTCAAAACAATTTTATACCTTTTAGTTACTTTTCCTGACATACCACTATCATAAAAACTAACCTTATATATGTCTTTTGCGAAAGTCCACCCTGGATATGTTCTTGCAACAGATTCAACAACAGGTCTTGGCAACGCTACGTCTTTATATCTTTCAGCAGTTCTTAAAATAGTACCGTCTTTATCATAAGTGGCAAGTACATAGGCATCAGGAATATAAAAAGACACTTCATAAGTGTCGTATTCATCTGAATAATATTCGGAATCTCTTACATCAAAAGTTGCTACTTTTGATTGTAACAAAGCAACGGGTACTGAGGCGTTTGTAAGACCAACTTTGTTGAGGTATTTGTAATTTGTGGCTGTTATTACAACTTCAGACAACTCTTCTGTTTTAATCTGACCATAAGTTTGGATGGTTAATCCAAAAATTATTAAACCAAAGATTATTTTTTTCATGATTTTAAGATGTTTTAATTAATAATTAAACGAACTAATGAATGATTTTTATTTCATTGTAGTAAATTTATTGTCAATTTGGTTTAAACACAATGAGAATTATCAGTTTAAAACAATGAGAATTATCAGTTAAAATAATGACATTAAAACAAGAAGGTTAAACACCGGATGATATAAATTGAATAGAGATTTTGTTAATTAAAGCAAAAAGCCTAAAAATTCATAAGAATTTTTAGGCTTTTTTGGTCGGGGTGGCAGGATTCGAACCTGCGACCTCCTGCTCCCAAAGCAGGCGCGATAACCGGGCTACGCTACACCCCGAATAATTTCGGTGTGCAAATATAAGGCTAAAAATAGGTTCTGCAAGCAATTATTCGAAAATAAGTTTATATGGTCTTTCAATGGCTTCCTGCAACTCATAAACACCAATATTTCTGCTCTTTCTGATGGTTTCTTTTCCTTCAAAAAAGACTAAAATGGTAGGTTCAACAAAGGCACTGTATTTTGCTGCAATTTCCGGAGAAAAATTTAAGTCAACAGCGTGAAAAATAATTTTAGGGAAATATGTATTAAGCAGTGTTTTAACTTTTGGTTCTAATGCTTCGCCAACATTACAAGAAAGAGTAGAGAAATATAATAAAACAGCATCATTAGTTTTTAATATTTCTTCAAGTTTTTCTATTGAATTGATGTTTTTTGTTTCTTCCATTTTATAAAATTAATATCATTTAAACCGTATTAAAAAAATAGTGACTATAAATACGAAGTAGGAGTATTTTATAAATTATTTAAGCAAAGGTATTTATTTTTAAGAGAATGGTATAATTTTTTTATCTTGTGGATTGGAAAATATATTTATATGGCAGCAATTAAGGATACGTTAAGTTTTGAAGAAATTCAAGTGTTATTTCTCCAACAAAAAGACAATCAGTTTAATATTTCCAATCAGCCTATTTCAGTACGGAGGGAAAAACTTAAAAAATTAAAAAAAGCAATTGAAGTAACTTACAGGGGAGAAATTAGAAATGCACTTTTTAATGATTTTAAGAAGCATCCTGCTGAATCTGATCTAACTGAAATTTATCCTATAACAGGAGAAATCAAACATGCTTTATTCCATTTGAGAAGCTGGACAAAAAAGCAACGAGTGCATACCCCTATTGCATTTATGGGAGCTTCATCACATATACAATATCAGCCTAAAGGAGTTTGTCTTATAATTTCACCTTGGAATTTCCCTTTTAACCTTTCATTTGGTCCGTTGATTTCTGCAATTGCAGCAGGAAATACAGTTATATTAAAACCGTCAGAAAATACACCTCATTCTTCCAATTTAATTCATAAAATTATAAAATCTATTTTTAAAGAAGATGAAGTTGTTGTAATAGAAGGTGCTGTTGATACTTCCAAGCATTTATTATCGCTTCCTTTTAATCATATTTTCTTTACAGGAGCTCCTAATATTGGTAAAATTGTAATGGCAGCCGCTGCAAAAAATTTAGCTTCAGTTACGTTAGAGTTAGGAGGGAAATCGCCCACAATTATTGATGAAACTGCAACTATAAATACCGCAGCAAAACGCATTGTATGGGGGAAATTCTTAAATTCTGGTCAAATTTGTATTGCTCCTGATTATGTTTATGTACATGAGAGCAAAAAAGAAGCACTTGTTAAAGCAATGCAAGGATACTTGAATTCCTTTTTTGGAGATGATGCTAAAAAATCTGATGCATTTCCAAGAATAATAAATAAAGAGCACACAAAACGTATTATAAACCTGATTGAAGATTCAAAAAAGAAAGGGGCTACAATTGCCTTTGGCGGAATCAGTTCAGTGGAAGATAAATATATTCAACCAACTTTAATAACGAATGTTCCATCAGAGGCTAAAATTATGGAACAAGAAATATTTGGGCCTGTGTTACCAATTATTGAGTTTAAGGATGTTAATGATGTAATTAAACAAATAAATACTAAAGAAATACCTTTAGCTTTATATATTTATAGCAATAAGAAGTCTAATATTAAACACTTAATTAAAAATACCAGGGCAGGGGGAACATGCGTGAATAATAATGATATCCATTTTTTCAATAATAATCTTCCTTTTGGAGGCGCTAACAATAGCGGTATTGGAAAATCTCATGGGTTTTTTGGATTTCAAGCATTTTCAAATGCCAGAAGTGTTTATACACAACATATTCCCGGTGCTTTAGAATTATTGATGCCACCTTATAATAATTTTAAACAAAAATTAATAAATTTAACCGTAAAATGGTTTTAAAAATAATTTGAAAGATTACTTTTAAGAGTTCATAAAAATTTACAGTATGACAAACAAAATTCATCAAGCACATACAGTAATAATCGGTGGTGGTATTTCGGGAATTGCTACTGCTATTGAATTGCTGGATGCCAATAAAAAAGTAGTTATTATTGAACGCGATTTAGAAAAAAACTTTGGAGGATTGGCAAAAGAATCGTTTGGAGGTATGTTTTTTATAAACTCTAAGCAACAACGTTTTTCAAAAGTAAAGGATACGGTTGCTCAGGCTAAAAAAGACTGGTTTTCGTTTGCTGAATTTGATCAAAACGAGGTTTGGGGTAGAAAATGGGCAAATGAGTTTTTAGAATCTACCCATAATGTTTACGATTGGGTAAGTTCGAAAAAAGTGAAATTTTTTCCGGTTGTGCATTGGGTAGAGCGAGGATTATTTCAACCGGGGAATTCGGCTCCTCGTTTTCATATGGTTTGGGGAACTGGGCATGGATTGATTGAAGCCTTGCTTGATCATTTAAAATCACATCCAAATTATCAAAATTTAACCGTTTATTTTCAACATAAGGCAGAAGATTTTGAGATTGAAAACGCAAAAATTGTAGCCATAAATGGGATAGATGAAAAAAATCAAACTCCTTTTGTATGTAAGGCTGAGAATTTTGTTGTTGCAACCGGAGGCATTAATGGAAGTATGGAGAAAGTTAGGAAGCATTGGCATGAAGAATGGAAGACTCCTCCTGAAGTTATTTTAAATGGCTCACATCAATTTTCGGATGGTTTTATTCATGATAAAGTAAGTAAAATAGGAGGACGTATTACTAACTTAAATTTAATGTGGAATTATGCTGCAGGAATACCTCACCCATCTCCTAAAAGAGAAAATCACGGACTTAGTCTAGTGCCCCCCAAATCAGCTTTATGGTTGAATTATAAGGGAGAACGTATGGGGCCTGTACCGTTGGTTACTTCATTTGATACACGTTATTTGGTCACGAAAATATGTGAACAGGATAAGCAATATTCTTGGCAAATTCTCAATGAGAAAATTGCGTATAAAGAGTTAGCTGTTTCGGGTTCAGAATTTAATGAAGGTATTAAAAACAAAAAAATATTTTCATTTTTATACTCAGTAATAAAAGGCAATAAGCACTTGATTAAAACCTTGGAAAAGGATTCTCCTAATTACATAACGGCAAATAGTGTTGAAGAATTAGCGAAAAAAATGAATGAATTAACAGGTGAGAATGATGTTGACATTGCTGTTTTACAAAAATCTATTGAAGATTACGACGGTAATTTTGAGCGTGGTAAAAAAATATGGAATGATGAGCAAATCAGACGGATAATGCACGCCAGAGAATATAAAGGCGATCGAAAGAGGACTTTAAAACCGCAAAAATTAAATCAGAAAAAGTCTTACCCTCTAATAGCAATAAGAGAATTTATTTTATCACGAAAAAGTTTGGGAGGCATTCAAACCAATTTAAATTCTCAGGTTTTAAAAACTTCAGATGTAATTGAAGAACAAAAAGCTTTTGAGAATTTATATGCTGTTGGTGAAGCTGCAGGTTTTGGTGGTGGTGGTTCTCATGGTAAGAGGGCACTAGAAGGAACATTTTTGGCTACCTGTATTTTTACAGCACAAAAAGCAGCAAAACATATAACAGAAAAATAATCAAAACTAAATGAAGAAAACAGGAGCAAGTTTAGCAGTTTACGCTTTAGAACAAATTGGAGTTAAATATACTTTTGGAATACCGGGAGTTCACAATATTGAATTGTATGATGAATTAAATAATTCAAAACAAATTGAACCGATTTTAGTTACGCACGAAGGAGGAGCTTCATTTATGGCACTTGGAGTTTCTTGTACGTCAAATAGTATTGGAACTTTAATGATTGTTCCCGCAGCTGGAACAACAAATGCTATGAGTGGTATTGGAGAGGCCTTTTTAGATGGTATTCCAATGTTGATTTTTTCGGGAGGAACGCGGCAAGATAGTGGTAGGCATTATCAATTACATCAATTAAATCAAGGGAATTTAGTTAAAGAAATTACCAAAGCGTATTTTAAAATTGAATCGCATAATGAAATAATTCCTACCATCTATAAGGCATATGAAATTGCTACTTCAGGTGAACCAGGTCCTGTTTTTATTGAAATACCAATGGAACTTCAAATGTTTCAAGGGGAGGTAGATGAACTTTTAACGTATACGAAAGGCTATCAAAATCCTTCTGTTGATGTGCAAAAAATTAAAGAGGCGGCGAAATTACTTTCTCAATCATCTAATCCGGGAATTTACGTTGGGTGGGGTGCTGCAAACGCAACAGAATACACTATAAAAATAGCAGAAATTTTAGGTGCTCCGGTAGCTACCACTTTACAAGGGAAAGCTTCTTTTCCTGCCTCCAATCCATTGCATACCGGTTTTGGGTTTGGGCCAAACTCGGTGCCTGCAGCACAAAAAGCATTCAAAAAGTGTGATGCCATGCTAGCTGTTGGTGTTCGATTTTCTGAAATCGCAACCGGAAGCTATGGGGTGAAAGTTCCTGAAAATTTGATTCATATTGATATAAACGCTGAAGTTTTTGATAAAAATTATTCAACCAAAATAAATATCGAAGGAGATGCAGAAGAAACTTTACAATTACTGTTAGAAGAATTAGAAAAAATTGCTAAAATAAAAGTTAAAGATACTTCAGCTTTAACAAAAATGATAAAAGAAGAAAAAGAAAAGTATTATAGTGAGTGGAAAGAAAAACCATTAGCTCATAAAGTTTCTCCTGGCTACTTCTTTGAAGAATTAACCAAATTTACCGATGATGATACGTATTTTGTTGTTGATGATGGGAAGCATACCTATCTAGCGGCAGAATTATTACCTGTTAACCAATCTAGACATTTTGTGTCCCCAACCGATTTTAATTGCATGGGTTTTTGTGTACCTGCAGCTATTGGAGCAAAATTTATGAATCCAACCAATAAAGTTGTTGGGATAGTTGGTGATGGTGGTTTTTTAATGACCGGTATGGAAACTCTGACAGCAGCAACGTATAAAAAGGGCGTGGTTTATTTTGTTTTTCACGATGGTGAATTGGGGCAGATTTCACAATTTCAAAAAATTCCACTAAAACGAAAAGTTGCTACGGTTATTGGAAATGTAAATATTAAGGGGATCGCTGATGCTTGTGGTGCAGCATACTTTCATATGGCAAATGATAGCGAAATTGAAAAAGTTATGCAAAATGCTTTTCAAGAAGTAGAGAGAAATATTCCTGTAATTGTTGATGTTGCTATTGACTATTCTAAAAAAACATATATGACCAAAGGGGTTATAAAAGTTAATTTAGCTCGATTTAGTTTTAAAGAAAAAGTTCGATTTATAAGTAGAGCTTTTAAGCGACATCTATTAGAAAAATAATTAATCAGGCTTTTTTAGAATATAAAAAACGTATTATTTGTGTAACATTGACAAGGGATTGTAAATGCTTATAATTGCATCATAAAAAATAATGGGCAAAGCCGGAAACTTTTAATTAATTGCCATAAATTTGTTTCTTATTAAAACAAAAAAGTGATTATGTCTGATAAAATTGAAAGAATAAAATGTTTGATTATTGGATCTGGCCCTGCCGGATATACTGCTGCAATCTATGCTGCAAGAGCCGATTTAAAACCGGTTATGTATACCGGAATGCAAATGGGAGGTCAGTTAACCACTACAACTGAAGTTGATAATTTCCCGGGATATCCTAACGGCACTGATGGAACTGCCATGATGGAAGATTTAAAAAAGCAAGCGGAACGCTTTGGAACTGAAGTTAGATTTGGAATGGTTACCGGCGTAGATTTAAGTAAAGAAGTTGGCGGCATTCATAAAGTAACTGTTGATGAATCTATTCAAATTGAGGCTGATACTATTATAATTTCAACGGGAGCTACCGCTAAATATTTAGGAATTGAAAGCGAACAACGTTTAATTGGCGGCGGCGTTTCTGCCTGCGCAACATGTGATGGTTTCTTTTATAAAGGACAGGAAGTGGTGGTTGTAGGAGCAGGAGATACGGCTGCAGAGGAAGCAACTTATTTGGCCAACCTTTGTGAAAAAGTTACTATTTTAGTCCGTAAAGATTTTATGCGTGCATCAAAAGCGATGCAGCACAGGGTTGAAAAAACCCCCAATATTGAAGTTAGGTACAATACAGAAATTGATGAAGTTTTAGGTGCAAAGGTGGTTGAAGGTGTTCGCGTTGTGAATAACAAAACGGGTAAAAAGGAAGTTATTGACGTGACCGGAATTTTTATTGCCATTGGACACGTTCCAAATACCGATATATTTAAAGGTGTTTTGGATATGGATGAAACGGGTTATTTAATCACAAAAGGGAAATCTACCAAAACAAATTTACCCGGTATTTTTGCTGCAGGTGATGTTCAGGACAAAGAATACAGACAGGCAGTTACGGCTGCGGGAACAGGCTGCATGGCCGCTTTGGATGCCGAGCGTTATTTAGGATCGCTGCATTAAAATATAAGGAATTATGAAAAAAGTCTAAGATAATTAATCTAGGCTTTTTTATTTATTAAAAATGGGTAAACGTTTTCGTAATTTCCAATAATAATTGGTTAAATAGGAATTTTTATCATGTAATTTTGTATTGTTTTAAAATAGAATTATGGAATTATTTTCTAATAGTTACTTTGCCTTATTTCTAATTATTTTAATAGGATTTTTTATTGGCCGGATAAAAATCAAAGGAATTTCATTGGATGTTTCCGGCGTAATTTTTGTCGCTTTGGTTTTTGGTCATTATGGCATCATAATTCCTAAAGATTTTCAAAATTTAGGGTTGGTTATTTTCATTTTTACCATTGGAATTCAGGCCGGCCCCAGTTTCTTCGAGTCCTTCAAAAAACATGGTCGTGAACTGACTATATTAGCTAGTATGCTGGTTGTTAGTGCAAGTTTTATAACCTTTCTTGTCATTTATTTTTTCAACATAGATAAAAATTTGGGGATTGGATTATTAACAGGTTCACTTACTAGTACACCCGGTTTGGCAGCAGCAATTGATGCAACAGACTCTCCACTGGCTTCTATTGGGTATGGTATAGGTTATCCTTTTGGAGTTATTGGCGTTATTCTTTTTGTAAATTTTTTACCCCGTATACTTCGTGTTAATATGAAAGATGAAGAGAAAAAGTACTTGGAAGAAACAATGGCGGATTATCCTGAAATAATTTCGAAAAATTTTATAGTAGAAAATGAGAATGTAATTGGTAAAAACTTTGGCGATTTAAATATTCGTTTTATGACTAAAGCGGTTATTTCCAGAGTGATGCATGAAGGAAAGGTTAAGTTGCCAGAAAATGATACGATATTGCACAAGGAGGATATTGTGGTTGCCGTTGGTTCAAATGAAGCTTTAGAACGAATTAGAATATTAATAGGGCCGGAAACCAAATTGGAAATTCCTTTAGGTTCTAATTTTGATGTTCGTTCTGTATTGGTTACCAATAAAGATGTTGTTAAAAAAACTTTAGGTCAACTGCATGAACTTAGTAAATATCATGCAACCGTTACTCGTATCAGAAGATCAGGAATTGATTTGTCCCCAAGCCCATCTTCAGGATTGCAATTTGGAGACAAAATAACTGTTATTTGCCAGAAGGAAAATATGAAACAGGTAAGTGAAATTTTTGGAGACGATGACAGGCAACTTTCAAACACCGATTTTTTTCCAATTGCAGCAGGAATTATTTTAGGTATTTTAGTGGGAAAACTCAGCCTAAATTTTAATTCTTTTTCGCTGAGTCTTGGCTTAACGGGAGGTATTCTGCTTGTAGCTCTTATCTTAGGAAGAACAGGGAAAACAGGTCCAATTATGTGGACAATGACCGGAGCTTCCAACCAATTATTACGACAATTCGGACTCTTATTCTTTTTAGCTTCTGTTGGAAGCAGCGCAGGCTCAAGTTTAGAGCAAACATTTAATCAATATGGCCTTGAACTGTTTATGTATGGCATTATGATTACATTGATTCCTATGATTATTACAGTTATTGCAGCACGCTACTTTTTTAAGATTAATTTTTTAATATTACTTGGAACGCTGACTGGAGGGATGACGAGTACGCCTGGTTTGGCAGCTGTTGATAATATGACAGACACAGATGCGCCAGCACTCGCCTATGCAACAGTTTATCCTGTGGCCATGGTTATACTAATTGTGGTGGCGAAAATTTTAAGTTTGCTTTAAGTAATATTTAGTCAGCAAGTCTTCTTGTTGATTACTTTTTATACAGTGTTGCTTTATCAAAAAACTCAGTCAACGTAATTTTTGGATTTGAGTACAAATAAAGTTCCCCTGAGTTTTTCAAAAATATTTCAAGCGTTTCGGTGGTATTTACATAAACAAGTGAATTGTTCGATGTATTTACAACAGCATTTACAGCTTTAAAATCTTTTCCTTTAAAAGCGCTGTTATGTGTAGTTTCAATATCTAAATTGGTTGTAGTGCCACTAAAATTAACGGAAGCTTTATCCAATGTATGAATAATCGCATTTTTTGTGTCAATAATTCCTTTTAAATTGCTTGACGCTTCTGAAGTAATAAAGGCCTCATCACATAAAATTTCCAAATCCAAATTGCTTGATTTCTTTGAGTTTACGCGAACAATTTTCGAATTCAGTTTTAAACTGAAATCTGAATCGTCATAAGCGTTTATGGTTAAAGAATCTATTCGCAGTAAATTATTTGATTTAACATCGGCCTTATTGTAGGCGTAAATTTCATTCAAATCTTTATTTACATTAACATGAACGATTAACTCCTTGGTTCGAACTATTCTCGAAGTTGTTTTTATAATAAGCGATTCATTGTTAATTTCAGTAATTATGGCATTTTGCACATTTGAATCGGTTTCAACAATTACAGATTGATTGTCATTATAAACCAACAAAACCGTCACATTGTCTATCACTTCAATTTTCGTGAATTCTGAAAGACCTCTGTTTTCTATGGTTACATTTTTATTTCCAATTATTTTTTCTTGTGCATTTATAGTAGAAAAAATAATCAAAAAAGAAATTAGTATTAATGTTTTAACTGTTTTCATTGAATAGTTTTAAACAAAAATACGTAAAATAAATTTTACATTTAATTTGTGTATTTAAAAATCTATGCTACATTTGCATCAAATGACATTTAAAAATACAAATACTAATTGGTGGTGGAACTCTCTTAATTTATAAGCGAGCCAGAACTACTATATTTATATTTAAAATATATAACAAAAGGACTTATCTCGCGGTAAGTCCTTTTTTATTTCAATAACGATGAAACGAGCATAACAAATTTTGATACATAAACTAATTATTAATAGCGAACAGCATCTGTTGCAGCTAAAAGATAAAATTTGAACAGATGAAACGAGCATAACAAATTTTGATACATAAACTAATTATTAATAGCGAACAGCATCTGTTACCGCTAAAAGATAAAATTTAAACAGATGAAAGAAATAAAATTTAAAACAATCTCAAAAACACAGTTGGCAGATACCATTACGCCGGTTGGAATGTATTCAAAAATTAGAGATAAATATGCAAACAGTTTGTTGTTGGAAAGCTCCGATTATCACAGCAAGGAGGAAAGTTTCACCTTTATTTGTGCCGAACCTATGGTGACTTTAAAGGCAGATAACAATATATTTACCTATAATTATAAAAATAAGGAACGCGACCGGAAGGAAATAAATCGTGATTTTTATGCTATTTTCGAAAGCTATAGCAATACGGTAAAAATAGACTGTGATGATTCCATCAAAGGATTCAACGGATTTTATGGCTATATTTCTTACAATGCCATTCAGTATTTTGAAACCATCAAGCTAAAAGCTAAAAAAGCAGCTTCTGAAATTCCAGATTTTCAGTTTAGTTTTTTCAAATTCATCATTGCCATCAACCATTTTAACAATGAACTTATATTAATTGAAAATATTGAAGAAGGCGAGTTGTCAAGAATCCATGAAATTGAAACCTTAATCAATGCGCGCACTTACGGATTGTATAATTTTGAGACTGCCGGCGAAGAATCTTCGAATTGTACCGATGCTGATTTTAAGAACTATGTGGTTAAAGCAAAAGAACATTGCAAACGCGGCGATGTTTTTCAGTTGGTGTTGTCGCGTCAGTTTCAACAATCATTTACAGGGGATGAGTTTAATGTATACAGGGCATTGCGCTCTATAAATCCGTCGCCTTATTTGTTTTATTTCGATTATGGAAGTTTTAAATTAATGGGTTCTTCACCTGAAGCACAAATTAAAATTGATGAAGAAAAAGCCATTATAAATCCGATTGCAGGAACTTTTAAACGAACCGGAATTATGGCTCAGGATATTTTATTGGGCGAAAAACTTTCAAAAGATAAAAAAGAAAATGCAGAACATGTGATGTTGGTTGATTTGGCCAGAAACGATTTAAGCAAACATGCAAGCAATGTCAACGTTGAGGTTTTTAAAGAAGTGCAATATTTTAGTCATGTTATTCATTTGGTCTCAACAGTGCAGGGAAAACCAATTGGTAAAGCTATTGAAATTGTGGGTGACACCTTTCCTGCAGGCACCTTAAGCGGCGCTCCAAAGTTTAAGGCGATGGAATTAATTGATGCGTATGAAAATCAGACCCGCGGATTTTATGGTGGCGCAGTCGGATTTATCGGCCTAAACAATACGGTGAATTTGGCCATCGCCATTCGCTCTTTTGTGAGTAAAAACAATACTTTGTTTTATCAGGCAGGAGCGGGAATTGTAATCAATTCAACGGAAGAAGGCGAATTACAGGAGGTAAATAACAAGTTGGCTGCGTTGAAAAAAGCATTAATCTTGGCAGAAAAAATTTAAAACATGAAAATAATAATCATAGACAATTACGATTCATTTACGTACAATTTGGTACATTTAGTAGAAACCATCACGGGCGAATATCCTGCGGTTTTTAGAAATGACGAAATTACGGTTGAAGAAGTGGGTGCGTACGATATCATCATGCTTTCTCCCGGACCAGGAATTCCTGATGAAGCCGGGATTTTAAAAGAAGTGATTAAAACCTACGCTGCCACAAAGCCTATTTTTGGTGTTTGTTTGGGGTTACAGGCCATCACTGAAGTCTTTGGAGGTTCGCTGGAGAATTTGGAGAATGTTTTTCATGGCGTTGCCACAACGATGAAAATCAAAAGTCCCGCTGCGGTAATTTATAAAAATATTCCTACGGAATTTGAAGCAGCACGTTACCATTCATGGATTGTAGCTTTAGGTGATTTTCCTGAAGAATTGGAAATTACCTCGGTTGATGAGTTTGGGTCTGTAATGTCTTTACAACATAAAAAGTATAATATCAGTGCGGTTCAGTACCATCCTGAATCTATTTTAACACCCATTGGAGAAAAAATTGTCAGAAATTTTATAGAAGCAAATGCACAATGAAATGAGCAAACTATAATTTGATAAAATCACAAATGAATATATGCGAATTACATATGTCTTATAAAAAATAATAAATATTTCCATATGAAAACGATATTAAGCAAATTAATTGAACAGCAATATTTAACAAAAGTTGAGGCCAGTGAAGTGCTTGTGCAAATAGCGAATAACAGCTATAATGCATCTCAAATGGCGTCTTTTTTAACCGTTTTTATGATGCGGCCAATTTCTGTGGAAGAGCTTTCCGGATTTCAGGAAGCTTTATTGGATTTGGCGGTAAAAGTAGATTTGTCGGAATTTAACACGATAGATTTATGTGGTACGGGAGGTGATGGAAAAAACACCTTTAACATTTCAACATTAACTTCATTTGTTGTTGCCGGAACAGGAAACAAGGTCGCCAAACATGGAAATTATGGCGTTTCTTCAGTAAGTGGTTCTTCAAATATGTTGGAGTTTTTAGGTTATAAATTTACCAATGATGAAGCTGTTTTAAAACGCCAGATTGAGCGCGCAAATATTTGTTTTTTACATGCGCCATTATTTCATCCTGCTATGAAAGCTGTTGGTCCTGTGAGAAAGGAGCTGGGCGTAAAAACATTTTTTAATATGTTGGGGCCTTTGGTAAATCCGAGTCGGCCACAAAATCAGCTGGTTGGCGTTTTTAACATGGAAGTTGCAAGAATTTACAATTATTTATTACAAAAAACAGCAACAAATTATGGCATTGTTTACAGTTTGGATGGCTATGATGAAATTGCGTTGACAGGCGGATTTAAATTGTTTACCAAAGAAAATGAACAATTGATAACACCGGAAGAATTGGGATTGAAAAGATTGAATCAGTCGGATATTTATGGCGGAAATACGGTGAAAGAAGCCGCTGAAATTTTCATTTCCATTTTAAATGGCGAAGGAACCGATGCCCAAAATAATGCTGTTTTAGCAAATGCCGCTTTCGCTTTAAAAATAATTGACAACAATAAATCATTTGAAACGGCATTTGAGGAAGCCAAAGATTCCTTGTTCGGATTAAAAGCAAAAGAAAGTTTACATAAATTAATTACGAATTAAGAATTTAAAATTAGATAAAATGAACATTTTAGATAAAATAATAGCCCATAAAAAGCTGGAAGTCGCTAAATTAATGCGAGAAGTTTCTTTGGAAAAGTTGGTGAAAAGCCCAAATTTTAACCGAACGCCAATTTCCTTAAAAAGAGCGCTGACCGCTAAAAATTCAACAGGAATTATTGCAGAGTTTAAGAGAAAATCGCCTTCAAAAGGAATTATCAACGATAAAGTTTCAATTGGAGAGGTGACTCAAGGCTATCTCGATGCCAATGTTGCGGCACAATCAATTTTGACTGAACTGGAGTTTTTTAGCGGGAGTATTATCGATTTAATTCAGGCGCGTGCCGTAAACGAAACCATTCCGATTTTAAGAAAAGATTTTATTGTGGACGGATTTCAAATTGTGGAATCGAAAGCGATTGGTGCAGACGCCATTTTGTTAATTGCAGCTTATTTAACCAAAGAAGAATTGAAAAATTATGGTAAGTTGGCCGAAGATTTGGGGTTGGAAGTGTTGTATGAAGTGCATAACCAGGAAGAATTGGATAAGATTGATCTAAACCATAAAATGATAGGAATTAACAACCGAAATCTTAAAACTTTTGAGGTTGATTTAGAAAATTCTATTTCGCTGATAAAGAACATCCCGGAAAATTGTATTAAAGTTTCTGAAAGTGGCATCAGTGATCCAAAAATTATTACCGGACTCAAAGCATATGGATTTCAAGGATTCTTAATTGGCGAAACGTTTATGAAATCGGAAAACCCGGGATTGGCTTGTCTGGAATTTATATCTCAAATCAGGTAGAAAAATAATTATTTGTAATTAATCAGTTAGGGTAAAATATGGAGTTAAACCGATTAAACTTAACGCAAAGATGCGAAGAAAAGTGCTAAGATCGCAAGGTGTTAAAAAATCAATATTTAAGAAATTTACGAACTTTGCGTAAATCTTTGCGAGCTAAGCGGTTAAAATATTTAAATCCTGACTATTAAAGTCAATTATTTCTTTAAAGGTAAAAAGCAAGTATTAAGTTAAGGCAATAAGTAGTTTAAAAATATATCTTTTTAATATTAAATAAAGTATGAAGATCAAAGTTTGTGGCATGAGGGACAGCAAAAATATTTCAGGTTTGTTGAATTTGAAACCTGATTTTATTGGATTTATTTTTTACGATAAATCAAAACGCTTTGTTACCGATTTTCCACAAATTGAAATTCCTTTTTCAACAAAGAAAGTGGGCGTTTTTGTAAATGAAACAATTGATAAGCTTCTTAAAAAAGTTGTAGATTATCAGTTAGATTGTGTACAATTACATGGTAATGAATCCCTTGAATATTGTCAAATATTACGTCATTCTGAACTTGTTTCAGAATCTTTTGAAATTATAAAAGTATTTTCTGTAGATGATGACTTTGATTTTTCCAAAACCAATGTGTACCAGAAAGTTTGTGATTATTTTTTATTCGACACAAAAGGAAAAAATTACGGAGGAAATGGAGTGAAATTCAACTGGGATTTGCTTAAAAATTATAAAGGAAAAACACCATTTTTAATTAGTGGGGGAATTTCTAAAAATGACGCCGAAGAAATTAAGAAATTTAATCATCCCGCATTTTTGGGCGTCGACATTAACAGTGGTTTTGAAATAGAACCCGCTTTAAAAAATACCAATGAAATTAAAGAATTTAAAAGCGCACTATTATGAGTTATTTTGTAGATAAGAAAGGTTATTACGGTGAATTTGGCGGGGCTTTTATTCCCGAAATGCTGTATCCGAATGTTAAAGAATTGGAAGATAATTATTTGAAAATTATGGGTTCTGAAGATTTTAAAAAGGAATTCCACAGTTTGCTGAAAGAATATGTAGGCCGGCCAACCCCGTTATATTTTGCGAAACGACTTTCGGAAAAATACAACACTAAAATTTATTTAAAGCGCGAAGATTTATGTCATACCGGCGCACATAAAGTTAATAACACGATCGGGCAAATATTGGTGGCTAAAAAGCTGGGAAAAACAAGGGTTATTGCAGAAACAGGAGCAGGGCAACATGGGGTTGCAACCGCAACGGTTTGCGCTTTGATGGGCATTGACTGCGTGGTTTATATGGGTGAAATTGATATTGCACGTCAGGCACCAAATGTAGCCCGTATGAAAATGCTGGGCGCTAAAGTGGTGCCGGCTTTGTCTGGCAGCCGAACGTTAAAAGATGCCACAAATGAAGCGATTAGGGATTGGATTAACAATCCGGTGAGCACCCATTATATTATTGGTTCGGTGGTTGGACCGCATCCGTATCCTGATATGGTGGCGCGTTTTCAGTCGGTTATTTCAGAAGAAATTAAAAAGCAGTTGAAAGAAAAGGAAATTACAGAAAATCCGGATTATGTCATTGCTTGTGTTGGTGGGGGAAGCAATGCCGCAGGCGCGTTTTATCATTATTTGGATGAAAAAAACGTAAAATTAATCGCGGTTGAAGCAGCCGGTTTGGGAATTAATTCCGGAGAAAGTGCAGCAACAAGTATTTTGGGCAAAGAAGGTGTGATTCACGGCAGTAAAACGTTGTTGATGCAAAGCAAGGATGGACAAATAACAGAGCCTTATTCTATTTCTGCCGGATTGGATTATCCCGGAATAGGTCCATTGCACGCTTATTTATACAAATCTAAACGCGCTGAATTTATATCAATTACCGATGCAGAAGCGATGGAGGCAGGCTTGGAGTTGTGTCAATTGGAAGGCATTATTCCGGCCATTGAAAGCGCACACGCATTGGCGGTTTTTAGGATGAAAAAATTTAAAGAAACTGATGTTGTGGTATTAAATTTATCAGGAAGGGGAGATAAGGATTTGGATACTTACGTAAAATATTTTAAGTTGTAAAAAATGAACAGAATAAATCAAAAATTACTGGAAAATAAAAAACTGTTGTCCATTTATTTTACGGCAGGGTTTCCGAAAATAAATGATACAGTTGCCATTATTGAAAACCTGGAAAAAAGCGGGGTCGATTTTATTGAAATAGGCCTGCCTTTTAGCGATCCTTTGGCAGACGGACCAACCATTCAGGCAAGTTCTACAAAAGCATTGGATAACGGAATGACAACGGAAGTTTTATTCAATCAATTGAAAGATATTCGTAAATCGGTAGCTATTCCTTTAATTATTATGGGTTATTTTAATCCGATGATGCAGTATGGCATAGAAAATTTCTGTAAAAAATGCGCTGAAATTGGTGTCGACGGATTAATTATTCCCGATTTGCCTTTGAACGTATACAACGATCATTATAAAACCATTTTTGAAAAATATGGTCTAATAAATGTTTTTTTAATTACACCACAAACTTCATTAGAACGTGTTCAGTTTATCGATAAAATCTCTGAAGGATTTATTTATATGGTGAGTTCGGCAAGTGTTACCGGCTCACAAAATGCTTTTGGAAAATTGCAGGACGATTATTTTAAGCGCATTGCTGACCTTAATTTAAAATCGCCTCAAATTGTTGGATTTGGAATTTCTAATGCCGAAACTTTTAAACTAGCAACAAAATATGCGAAAGGCGCTATCATTGGCTCTGCATTTGTGAAATATTTAGATGAAAATGGTATAGCTGATATAAATAAATTTGTGAGTAGTATAATAGATTAATACCTTTAACCAAATCTAAAAAAATCAAAAAATGGAATTACCTAAAAGAGCCGGAGACAATCCTTTGGCAGTTGAATTGGAAGAAGGAAAAAAATATGCATGGTGCACTTGCGGTTTGTCTGAAAGTCAGCCATTTTGCAACGGATTACACAAAGGCTCAGGAATGAGTCCAATAGTTTTTATAGCAGAAAAAACAGAAACTAAGTATTTATGTACTTGTAAACAAACCAAAAATGGACCCTTTTGCGACGGATCACATAAATAATTAGAAGAACTTTTTATATTGCAACACCCTAAAATCAAACGTATTGAATTTAGGGTGTTGTTTTTTTAAATGTTGGTACTGCGGGTTACTTCCAATAGCCCTGTTTGCGCTTCCGGAAGGCGCCGTTAATGAAATTACTTTTATTTTTCTGCGTATTTCGTTTTCATCGAATTCAAATTCATGAATTTTTGGTGTTTCATCAGAAATTAATTTTAAGGTAATTTTTTTTTCTTTTAACTGTTTTCTTAAATGATATTCAGGCCCGTTTTTACTATTTCCACCTGTTAGTAAAAGCGTATGAATAGAAGTGTTATTTTTGATATAAAACAGTAAATCTCTCAACGCTATATTTTCCATTCCCAAATCTGATGCATCTATTTTTTTTCGTTCGCAGGATTCAACAATATCACAAATGCCAATATTATTATGAATTAAAAAAATTTTTCGTTGTTTAATGGCGAAATCTGTAGTTTCAAAATGTAGCTTCAGCTTAAATATCTCATCTAAAATTTTCCATAATTGCCCATCAATACTTCCATAACAAAAATTGACATCTCCTTTTTTTAAATTTTCCGTTGAAAATCGGGGTGGAGGCAACGTACCAACAATGAGTTTGCTTGCATTTTTAGGAATGAATGGTTTATAAGGGTGTTTATGGATGAACATTGGTAATCTTATTGGTCTCAGAACAGTTAAAATGGCTGTACAATTTGTCAGAAAAACTAGTTGCTTCAGTAAAAAAAATACAATTCGCCAGTTTAGAAATAATTACTTCACTTTTTCTCCGCCAACATAAGTTTCATCAACATTTATGGTTGGAATTTTATCAGAGTCAATTTCCATAATATTTTTATTAAGTATAATAAAATCTGCCATTTTTCCGACTTCAATACTTCCTTTTTCATTTTCTTCAAAATTAGCATAAGCCGCCCAAATGGTCATTCCTTTTAAAGTTTCTTCACGTGTCAGGGCATTTTCAATTTGAAAACCATTTTCAGGAAAATTATTTAAATCTTTGCGGGCAACTGCCGCGTAAAAAGTCAAAAGCGGACTTACTTTTTCAACGGGGAAATCTGTTCCTAAGGCTATTTTGCCATAGGTGTTTAATAAATCTTTATAGGCATAAGCTCCTTTAATTCGCTCCGTGCCAATCCGGTCTTGTGCCCAATACATATCAGAAGTTGCATGGGTAGGCTGTATGGAAGGTAAAATATTTTCGAAATAATTAAAATCTGCTGTGTCAATAATTTGCGCATGTTCAATTCTCCAACGGCGGTCTTTTTTTCCTTTTAAAACTTCTTTATAGGTTTTTAACATCACAAAATTTGCGGAATCGCCAATGGCGTGGGTATTCATCTGAAAGTTTGTCAAAGCAATTTTTTCGGCATATTCCTTAAGTTTTTCCAAAGGCGTCACCAAAGCTCCAAAATGGTTGTGCCGGTCACTATATGGTTTTTTCATTGCGGCACCGCGAGAGCCCAATGCGCCGTCCGCATACACTTTAAAGGAACGCACGTTTAATCGGTCGGTTTTAATAATGCCTGTTTTGGAGAAATAATCAATATTATTATCACTTGCGGAAACCATGGCGTAAATTCTCATTTTTAATGTTCCTGCTTTTTGTAAACTGTCAATTAATTCAATGATTTCTTTTGAAAGTCCCGCATCATCAACTGTTGTTAATCCCAAATCAAAACAAATTCTTTCCGCATCTTTCAAAGCTTCAATATTTTCTTTTTGTGAAGGAGCCGGAATTTTTGAATATATTAAATCCATCGGCGCATCGATAAATATGCCGGTTAATTTTTCGTTTTTCTGAAGTATTTCTCCTCCCGAAAAAGGCGTTTTTTCGGTAACGCCTGCTAAATCTATTGCAGCTTGATTTGCCAACAATGCGTGACCGTCAATTCTGGTAACGGCAATTGGTGTATTTGGAAATAAGGCATCTAGTTTTTCTTTTGTAGGAAATTCTTTTACCTCCCAATCATTTTGATCCCAGCCGCGACCAGTGACATAAGAAACATTATTTTCTTTTTGAAAATCAACAATCCGCTCTACGACTTCATCAAAACTTTTTGTGTCTGTTAAATCTACTTTTTGTTGTTGCAATCCCAAGCCAAAAAAATGGCAGTGTGCATCAATAAATCCAGGGACTATGGTTTTACCTTTTGCGTTATTTACATAGGTTGCTGCATACTTATCCTGAATTTCTAATGAAGTTCCTACAGCAACAATTTTACCGTCTTTTATGGCAAATGCTTCCGCCTTGTCAAAATTATCATTTACGGTATAAATATTGGCATTGATTACAATGGTATCCACTTTTTCTTTCTTTGCACACGAAATTCCTGTAATTAACAAGAGCAGTAAAATTATTTTTTTCATTTTAAGGTTATTTTAAATAGTTATCCAGTAAATAAACCAAAGAAGCCATAGAAGCAGCACCTAATTCTAGTTCACGCTTATTTACTTTGTCAAAGGTGTCATTTGCCGCGTGATGGTATTCGAAATAACGTTGGGAATCTGGTCTGTAACTTATTAAACTGATGGTTTCAGATTTTAATGGTCCAATATCTGCTCCTGCATGTCCTTCATTTATATCGTGCAATCCATATGGTGCTAGCAATGATTTCCAACTTTTAATCAACTCCAGATTTTTGCCGTTTGCATCAATTGAAAATCCTCTTGGCGTAAATCCGCCAGAATCTGACTCTAAAGCGGCAATATGAATTTCATTGTTGTTTTTAGCTTCCTCAGCATATTTTTTACCACCTCTTAATCCATTTTCTTCATTCATAAATAAAACGACGCGAATGGTATGTTTTGGCTTGATGTCATTTAATTGGAACAGCCTTAAAACTTCTATAGATTGCACAATTCCTGCACCATCATCATGAGCGCCATCACCCAAATCCCAAGAATCTAAATGTCCGCCAACGGTAATATATTCATCAGGAAATTCACTTCCTGTGATTTCGCCAATTACATTAAATGAAGGGGCATCTGGCAATGTTTCACAACTTTGTTTAAAGTAAAATTTTAACGTTGGGTTTTCTTTTAATTTTTCGCTTAATAAATTTGCTGCTTTTGTACTGATGGCAGCAGTTGGCACTTTCTCATTTTCCGGAATATCTCCATAACGCATAGCGCCGGTATGTGGAAAGTTATCTATACTTCCAGTCATTGAGCGGACAATTGTGCCTAAAACACCGAATTTTCCCGTTACTTGTGCGCCAGTTCCTCTTTGGTCAACGCAACCGCCGTAAGCTTTAAAAGTTTCAATCAGGGTGTCATCGAATGGACGATTAAAGAAAACTATTTTTCCTCTTAGTTTTTCTCCTAAAGTTTCAGCTTCTTCCAAGCTATTTACTTCAATTACTTCGCCTGAAATTCCATTTTCAGGAGTTGCAATTGACCCTCCCAAAGCGCAAATTGCTATATTATATTTTACGTTGTTATCGGTAAAATAGGCTTCTTCTTTTTCACCTCTCACCCAATGTGGTACCATTACGGGCTGCAACCAAACCTTGTCGAAACTTAAGTCGTTCATTAATTTTTCGCCCCATTCAACAGCTTGTTGCGCTTCAGGTGAACCCGACAATCGTCCGCCAATATTGTTCGATAAATGGTCTAGCCATTGATAAGATTTTCCGTTGCTTAAAGCGGTGTTAAACAGTTGTTTTACAAGGATTGAATCGGCTTTATTTATGGCTGGTTCAATATTTTTAACAAATTTTAATGTTGTAAATGAAGAAAATGCGATAAGTAGAATTGCTGCAATAAAAAAATGTTTCATTTTATGAAGTTTTTAAAAAGCCTAAACTACATAAAAAAAATCATATCATAAGCACGTTTTTTACAAGTCGAATTTATAGGTTATACCAGCTAAAATTTGCAAGGTCTGCACCTGGTAATTTAAAAATCGGTGGTATTTTTCGCCAAGGGCATTGTTGATTTTTGCAAAAGCGGTGAGCCTGTCCGAAAAGTTATAACCTCCATTCAGATTCAAATCTAAGTAAGATTTGTTTGTTACAATTAGGCCATTTTCAACAAGTGATAAACCGAAAGGAATTGCAAAATCCTTGGTTTCGCCATTGTAAAATAATTTTGCGCCTGCAAACCAATTTTTATTTTGATAATCGGCTGAAATGGTTGCAGTCATTGTTGGTAAATTCCAAGCTTCTAACTCTGAATCCATAGTGTAATTGGCATAGTTAACTGTACCAGTAAAATCAAATTCTTTAGAAGCGTCAATGGTGATTTCTCCAAAAAAACCTAAAGTTTTAAGATTGTCGTAAACCACTCCAAAAGAATTTCCGGCTTCATAAGCTTTCTCAACAATGATGGTTCCATCGGTTTTAGTTTGGTTTTGAATAAAAAGCGGTTTATTTTTTTCGGAAGTATGGCTTACATTAAAATTATAGCCAATATTTGAAGCCAATTTGCCTTTGGTCCCAGCATAAGCCCTGTATTGTTTATCTGTTTGTAGAATATCTAACGTAGGGGAAACGAACGGATTTTCATTGGCGAAATCTTTATAGGTGTTTTGGACCAAATCACCCGTAACGCCTGCAACAAAAATAAGCACATCATCAATCAATTTAACAGATGTCGTAACGTTAGGATAGGCGTAATAATCAGTGTTTTTATGTTCTAAGTCGTTCACATAATACAATTTTGCGCCTAAATTAATGGTCAGATTTTCCCTAATAATCTCAAAATTCGGATTAAAGCCAAGATTTAAAAAACTGTAATTTATATCTTTTCCATCTGTATAGCTTTGTTTGAACCTTCCTGAAATAAGATCAATTAAAAATTCCCCATTTATTTTTTCCGATGAAATAGGAAATTCTAATTTTGGTTTTACCATCAAACGTATTTCATTGGTGTTATAGTCGTCCGAAAAATTTACGATTTCGGCTGTTGCGCCTTGAAAAAACGAATCTTCAAAACTAATTTTTCCACCACCATAAATGGTGTTATAAATTTGTTTTTCATCCATTGCTTCAATAAAAGCATCATTAAAAACTACATTACTAGGCAAACCGTAATAATTTTGCAGTTTGTGCTGGGCACCCGCATTAATTTGCCAGTTATAGTCGCGGTCAAATTGTTTGTAATAAATATCAATTTTTGAGTCTGAAAAATTATCGTTCAAAAGTAAATCTTTGATGCCGCCTTTGGAAGAAAGGTGATTTAAGAAAATTCCGTAGTCGTTATATTTTTTGTCACCTGAGTGCAGAAAGGCGTCAACAAACGGCGTGTTGAAATTTCCATATCCTGCGGAGATATAGTTTTCATACAAACGTTCTTTTGGCCCTCTTGCAATGCTTTGTGCTTTTCCTTTTGATGGCGTAAAAGTGGAGGCTACCGGAACAGAAAAAATGCTGTAGCTCACCTTTTCTTTTGCCAAATTTTTTGTTTCATTTTCGATATCAGGATTTGACCTTACCTTAAAAGCATCAGATATAGTTGGCGAATAAGGCTTTTCAACAGTGATTTCCTCAGTTATAAGGGTGTCTCTTTTCTTGGTTATCTGTGAAAAAGAAACACTTGTTACTAAAATTAAAAATGAAGTTATAAGGAGTTTATACATTGCTATTATTTTGTTTAACTGTTTAACTGTTTAACCGTTTATTTGTTTAATTGTGTAACTGTTTAATTGATTATAATTTAATTTTTAATTTTTTCATTGGCTAATTGCCTAATTTGAACTAATCAAATATTAATTATTCACTATTCATTATTAATTGACTCATTGGTTTTTGCCTGTTCCGTTTTAATTTTGCTGAGTGCTGCAGTGGCTTCTTCAACCACATCATCAAACTGCGAAAAGTTTTTGATAACACTCTCCAAAATATAAGTGGCTTGATAGGCGTCTTTTAATTGGTAATTATTATCTGCCATCAATACCAATCCTTTTGCGCCCCAATATTTGTAAGCGGAATATTCAGCTGCTATTTTTTGAACAATTTCATTTGAAACTCTATAGCTTCCGTCTTTGTTTTGAAAATATGCACTGTAATACAAAGCTTCGGCTTTTAATTCACCTGAAGCAATTTTTTCAACTTCCATATAAGCATTTCGGGCTTTAGTTTCGTTGTTTGTTTTCATTGCTGAACGCGCAATAATAACTTGTGCATCCGATTTTACGCGGTCTTCAAGTTTGGAATTTCGTAAAACCAATTCAGCATAATCTACCGCTTTTTCATAATTTTTATCGGCGTAATAACCCTTCATTAAGTTTGATTGTGCAAAAATAATGTTTTGCGGCAAGTGGGCTTCACTTTCCAATCGCTCTAAAAGCGGAATGGCTTTTTGCCAATTGTTATTTTCCAAATAAACTAGCGATAAGCGTGAAAGCGCGTCTTCGGTATATTCGTTTTGTGGCTGATTTACAACATAACTATAATTTGAAATTGCTTCAGAATGTTTGTTTTCTGAGAATAATGATTGCGCCAAATAAAAATTAGCATTCAAGGCATGCAAGCCATTTGGAAAACTTCCCAAGTATTTTTCAAAGCTTTCAATCGCTTTTTTGTGATTGTTTTGCAGGTACTGTTTTTCGGCAGATTCGTATGTGTCATTGTCCAATTCAGCATCAGACACATTTATGAAATCTAAAGTTTTCACCCAAGAAGCATATTCGTCAACCCTTCCTAAATCAACATAAATTTGTCGTGCATTTTTAACCGCTTGTCTGGCATCAGCCGAATTTGGGAACTGTTGCGCCACGGATTTATAAGTTGCCAACGCTTGATCATTTTTGTTGCTATTGTAATAAATCAATCCTTTTTTAAGCATTGCTTTAGAAACCAGCGGACTTCTTTTAATGTTTTTAATGAGTTTGTCATAATTTTCTATAGCAAGTTCATTTTGATTTTTTTCGAGGTAGGAATTTCCTAAAATATAATAGGCATCATCTTTATAAGTCGATTTTACAGCCGAATTTAAAAAGGCGTTTAATGCTGTTATTTTAGCATTTTCGTTGCCTGTAAGCCCATAGCTTATCGCTTTTTGAAATTGTGCGTAATCGGCGTCAATTCCTTTCATTTCAAGGGCTTTGCTGTAATATTCTATTGCGTTTTTATAGCTACTGGTTACAAAATAGCCATCGCCAATTCTTAAATAAGTGTCGTTTTTTCTAACAGCATCATCCGTATTCTTAGCACTGTATTTTTTGAAGGCCTCAATAGCGTTTCCATAATCTTTTTGCTTAAAATAAGCATAGCCCAAATTGTAATACAGCTCATTAAATTCAGGAGTTTTTGAAGCTTTAGAATTTGATGCAAATTTTTGAAAATCTGATGCTGCTTCCCTATAATTGTTTAAAAGGTAATTTGATTCCCCTTTCCAAAAAGTTGCCCTTGCCGTAAAATTGGCGTCTACAGGAACGGAAAGTGAATTCTCAAAATTTTCTTTTGCTAAATCATAATTTCCTTCAATAAAAAGTTCGGTTCCTCTATAAAATGCCACTTTTTGAAAAAGTGCACGTTCTTTGGCGCTTTTTTTGTTTTTCAAATAATCCAAAGCACCTTTATAATCTTTTGAAGTGATATAGGCGCTAATAATTAAATCGTTGATTTCATCTCTATAAGTTGAATTTGGGTACAAATCAATATATTCTTTTAAAACATCTGGAACACTTTTATAAGGGTTTCCAATTTCATAACTTAATTTAGCATAATTTAACCATGCATCTTTTTGAATTTCGGGTTCAAACTGCATTTGTGAAGCATTTCTGAAGGCATTTAAAGCTTCTTGTTTTTTGTCTTGTTTTAAGTAACATTCCGCCAAATGATAATAAGCATTTTGTGCCACAGCATTGTTTCCCCCAATTATTTTATTAAAATTGCTTATGGCATTTTCATAGTCGTTTTGTTTGTAATAAGCGTATCCCAACAAATAATAATCGGTATTGTTCCATTTACCTCGCTGTCCTTTATAATTTTTTAAATGAGGAATTGCTTCTTCAAATTTTTGAAGATTGAAATAACTTTCGCCCACTATTTTTGAAATTTCAGAATGTTCTATTCCTTTTGATTTTGGAAGCAATGGCAAACCATTTTCAATGGCTTTGTCAAAATTTCCCAATTTAAAATTCATATCAGCCAAATAATAAGAAACATTGGTCTTAAATGAGGAATTGTCGGCCACTTCGCCCAAATAAGTTTTGGCAGTTTCATAATCATTCTGGTTATAAGCAATATAGCCATAATAATATTTGGCTTTCGCGCCATATTCTTGAGAATTCAATAAATTTAAAAAATATTGTTTTGCTTTCGAGTAGTTTTTTGAGGCGAATAAAGAATAGCCATAGTTAAAATTAAAGGTTTCTTCCTCTCTAATTGTTAAACTGGTCGTGTTAACTTTTGCATACCATTTTGCGGCATAGCCGTATTTCCCAACTTTAAAATAATAGTCGGCAATATCTATGGAAGCCCTGTTATGTTTTGTACTGGTTGGATAGTTCTCAACAAATTCCTGCATTAATTCATCAGAATTTGGCTGTTCTAACCGAATGGCGCAATTGGCAATATAATAGTCGCAGTTGCCTTTTAATTCATCAGAATTGTCGAATTGAGGTTTTATATCAATGAATTTTTCCTGAGCAGCTAAGTACGCTTTGTTTTGGTACAATTCTATTGCGTGGTTATATTCTGCAAGTGAGTTTGTGTAAATTGACGTTTGCTGTGCTGAAATTAGGAGGGTTGTAAGAAACACAACAAAAGGAAGGACAATTTTTCTATAATTCATATTAATAAAAATTGAAAGTTTTAACTATTATGTAATAACGCATTTTTTTTTCGAAATTGCCTTACAAAATATAATTTTTGAAAAAATAGTATCAATAAGTGTTCCTCGTTTAATGTTTTGGGAGTTAAACTCTAAATATTAGAAAAAGCAGCTGTATTATTAATTATTTTAATGTTGATACTTTACTTTAAAATATCTAGTTTTGTCAAAAACAGCGCGTACTATGTCAGAAGTCATTCTTTCCCTACAAAATGCACAAATATATCAAAGAGAAAACTTGGTTTTGGCCAATGTTAACTTGCAAATAAGCATGGGTGAATTCGTTTATTTAATTGGAAAAACCGGAAGTGGAAAAAGCAGTTTAATGAAAACTTTGTACGGAGATTTGCCATTAGACAAAGGTGAAGGAAGCATCGTTGGATTTAATTTAAAAATGTTAAAAGAGGACGATATACCTTTTCTACGTCGAAAAATTGGTGTTGTATTTCAGGATTTTAAGTTGTTGAATGACAGAAGTGTTTATGACAATTTATTATTTGTATTGAAAGCAACCGGATGGAAAGATAAGGTGAAAATAAAAGAAAAAATTAATGAAGTCCTTTTAAAAGTTGGCATGGAAACGAAAGGTTTTAAAATGCCTTATTTATTATCAGGTGGTGAACAGCAAAGAATTGCCATTGCAAGGGCGTTATTAAATGATCCCGATTTAATTTTAGCTGATGAACCTACAGGAAATTTAGACCCTGCAACTTCGGTTGACGTTTTAAATGTGTTGAAAGATATTCACGACAGTGGAAAAACCATATTGATGGGAACTCATGATTATGCACTTATTTTAAAATTCCCCTATAAAACCATCAAATGTGAAGGCGGAGAATTGTTTGAAGTGGTACAACATAAAACTTCTCATTAAACCGATTTTAATTTTATGGCCGCACCAATAACTATAAGACGGCAACTTTTCTTTTAAACGTCAAATAATAAATATTTACCATTAAAATAAATCCATTTGTAATAATAATTGGATAAGAAGTCTGCAAAAGTATTCCATAAATCACAAAAAGTATAGCTCCTAAGGAATTGATAATTCGGAGGGTATTTATATTTTTCATCATAAATGAAATAATAAGTGCTAAAGAGGCGGCGTACCCAACCCATTCTGTAATTGTAATTCCTAAAAACATAGTTTAGATTTATATTTGAGCGGGCAAAGATACTTATAAAATCTAATAGGAAAGTATATAAAAAAAGAAACCTCACTCCTAAGAGTGAGGAAAATTGCTATGAAAAAGATGGTAAGCTATGAAACTTACCAAGGCAAATATACAAAATAAATTTATATATATAAAAAAAACATGTTAAATTTTGTAAATATTTAAAATTATTTTTTTTTAAAGTCATCTAATTATTTTTTACACAAGTAATTCAGCACCAATTCCTTTTGTATTTGAAAATATGATATTTCCATTTTTTAATTTCACACCATCAGCAATATCATTTTTTATTAACAAAGCGCCATCCATATCTACAAAATCAAGTAAAGGTGTTAAATGTGCAATGGCTGATATTCCCACCGAAGATTCTGTCATACAGCCCACCATGGTTTTTAATCCCAAAGATTTGGCTTTTGAAATCATTCTTTTTGCTGGTGTCAATCCGCCGCATTTCATTAATTTTATGTTAACGCCGTGAAAATGATTGTAACATTTTTCAATATCGTTTTCTATGAGGCAGCTTTCGTCGGCAATTATGGGCAAATAGGAATTGTCAAACACTATTTTTGCGCCTTTCCAGTTGGTTGCGGGAAGTGGCTGTTCTATAAATTCTACACCTAACTTTTGGAGTTCAATGGCGTTTTTTAGGGTTTCGGTGACTGTCCATCCACAATTTGCATCAATTCTAAAAACAGCGTCTGTGTGTTTTCTTAATTCAGTCACTATTTCAAGATCGTTTTTTGTGCCTAATTTTATTTTGTATACTGGCCATGGCATTTCTTTCATTTTTGAGACCATGTTTTCTATGGAATCAATGCCTATTGTATAATTTGATTGTGGAAGATTTTTTACTTCAAAATTCCAATATTCATATAATTTAACACCTTTTTTTCGTGTGTATAAGTCTGTATAGGCTTCATCCAAAGCACACAATAAAAACATGTTTTTTTTGAAATGAGGATACAAATAATCCCAATATTCTTCCGGTGTTTTATCGGATGCAACTTCAATTAGTTCTCTCTTTTCAATAAGTTTTGCTTCAAATTGTTCAACAGTTTTATCGTAATAAGCGTTTTCAGTGGCTTCCCCAAAACCGGAAAATCCATTTTCCTGAAGTTCAACAATGAGCGAGGGAATTTCAGTTCTCGTGCTTCTTGAAATTGTAAAAGGATGTTTTAATTGTAGCTTATAGGTTCTTATTATTAATTTCATTTTTAAATAAGGGCTTCTTTTAAAATTGTAATGGGATGTTTGGAATTTCGGGAAGTTCCGTCTTTTATTTGATGCCTGCAACTTGTTCCCGCTGCGGCAATGATCGTGGTCTTTTCTGTATTTCTGATTTTAGGGAACAACGTGTCTTCTCCAACCTGCATACTGATATTGTAATGTTCTTTTTCGTACCCAAAAGAGCCGGCCATACCACAACATCCTGAATTAATAATAGTTACCGAATAATTTTTTGGTATGGAAAGCATTTTAAATGAGGGCTCCATGCTGCTCAATGATTTTTGCTGACAATGTCCGTGGATTTTTAACGTTTTTTTTCGGGTGGTGAAATGAGCTGCCGAAATGTTATTTTTTTCAAATTGCTGTTTGATAAATTCTTCCATAGTGAAAGTATTTTGTGAAATGTTTTTTGCAGCTTCCTGGTCGTCAGCCAATCTTAAATATTCATCCCTGAAAGTTAAAATAGCCGAAGGTTCAATCCCTACCAGCGGCGATTCTTTTGTAATTAATTCTTTAAAAAAGTTCACGTTAAAATTGGCTTTTTCTTTGGCTTCATCCAAAAAACCTTTTGAAATATAACTTCTTCCGCTTTCCTCATGTTGCGTTATGTTTACCTTGTAGCCTAATTTTGTTAATAGTTCAATAGTGTCTATCCCAATATTTGCATCATAATAATTGGTGAATTCGTCAACAAAAAGATAGATTTCTCCAAAATTATTGGACTGACTCAATAGTCGTTTTTTATGCTGCTTGTACCATCTATAAACCGTTGTTTTAGCTAACTTCGGAATGCTTCTTTTAGGCGCAATTCCCATGAGTTTTTTAGTGATTTTAGTGTTTAATACCAAATTGACCAAAGTGGGAGCAAGGCTTCCTAATTTGTTGTATTTTACGTTATTGGCAAATAATTTGGTTCTGAAAGGAATTTTATTTTCTTTGTAATATTGATAGAGAAATTCCGCTTTCAAGGCTGCCACATCTACATTACTGGGACATTCACTTGCACAGGCTTTACAACTTAAACACAAATCGAAAACATCATACAATTCTTGGTGGTTAAATTTATTTTCTTCTTCTGAATTTGTTAAAAATTCGCGCAAAGCATTAGCGCGTGCTCTTGTGGTGTCTTTTTCATTTTTGGTTGCCCGGTAACTTGGGCACATAGTTCCGCCAGCTGAAGGTAATTTTCTGCAGTCACCAGATCCGTTGCATTTTTCTGAGGCTCTTAAGATTCCAAAACTGTCTGAAAAATCTTGGATGGTTTGTATTTCGGGCTCTTCACGGCCAATTTCATATCGCAAACTTTCATCCATCGGAAAAGGATTTATAATTTTTCCTTTGTTGAAAATATTGTTGGGGTCAAAAGTGCTTTTAATCCGTTTTAATAATTCATAATTTTTTTCTCCGATCATTTGCGGAATGAACTCCGCTCTAACAATGCCATCACCGTGTTCACCACTAAAAGAACCACCATATTTTTTGACGAGTTTTGCAGTTTTTGCGGTTATTTCCCGAAATAAAACAACATCTTCTTTCTTTTTTAAATTTAAAATAGGACGCAAATGCAATTCTCCTGCACCTGCGTGTGCATAATAAACCGCTTCTTGTCCGAAATCGGCCATCATTTCCGTAAATTCCGCAATATAATTCGGCAAATCATTTACGTCAACCGCGGTATCTTCAATGCACGCGACCGCTTTATCGTCACCAACAATACTTCCCAACAATCCCAATCCGGCTTTTCGTAATTCAATTGCTTTGTTAATGTTGGCACCAACTAACTTTGGATAAGAATACCCCAGCTTATTTTCTTTTAAATCTGCGATTAAAGTATCGGCTAATTTGCCGGATTCTTCATCCGAATTGGTACAGATTTCTAACATCAAAAGCGCTTTTGGGTCACCTTCCACAAAAAACCTGTTTTTCAGTTGCTCTCGGTTGTTTTTAGTACAATCCAAGACAGTTTTGTCCATCAATTCACAAGTATATAAATTGTGTTTCATGGCAATAACCACCGCTTCCATACTCTCTTGAATACTGTTGAAATGCACTGCAACCATGATATTTTTTGCGGGTGGCAAGTGGTCTAACTGAATGGTGATTTCTGTAGTGAAAGCCAATGTTCCTTCACTGCCTGTAAGTAAAGTAGCTAAATTTATGGTGTTTTTTGTTCCTCCAAAAAGTTCAAAATTCAATAGAGCATCAATGGCATAGCCGTTATTTCTTCGGTGGATTTCCTTTTTAGGAAATTCCTTTAAAATTTCATGCTGATTTTCTTCAATAGAAAGTTCATTGAAAACAGTTTGGTAAATCTTGTTTTCCAAAGCACTTCCTTTTCTTTTTTGATTGAATTCGTTAGTGTTTACTTCATTAAAAACAACTTCTGAACCATCGCTTAAAATGGTTTTCAGTTCAATTACTTTGTCTCGGGTAACGCCATATTTAATTGAAGTTGTTCCGGATGAATTGTTGCCAACCATTCCGCCAATCATGCATCTGTTGCTTGTTGAAGTGTTCGGTCCGAAAAATAATCCGTAGGGTTTTAAAAAATTATTGAGTTCATCCCTTATAATTCCTGGTTGAACCGTCACTGTTTTTTTATGTTCGTCGAAGGCTAAAATTTTTGTAAAATGTTTCGAAACATCAACAATTAAACCTTCGCCAACACATTGACCTGCCAAAGATGTTCCCGCAGTTCTTGGAATGATGGTAATATTATTTTTTTTAGCGAAATGAATAATTTTTTTAAGGTCTTCACTGTTTTTAGGATAGGCAACTCCTAAAGGAATTTTTCTATAAACCGAAGCATCTGTTGCATAAATAATTTTGTGTAAATTGTCAAAAAATACGTCGCCTTCAATGATTTCCGACAGTTCTTTTTGATTTATGGTTGGTAAAGACATTATTTTGATTTACGATTTTTGATTTTCAAACTTACAACTTCTAACTAAAAATTCACAACTCAAAAACCATCCCACTGCTATGATTTTTTCTTGCGCCTGTTACACTTTTTAAACAGTTGATTTTTCCTTCTTCTTTTAAAAAACCAAGCAGCGCAAAAACCAAGGCTTCCTTATAATTGATAATGGTTTCTTCAGGAATAATCAATTGCGTTTTTGTATACGACTGTAATCTTTCCATAAGATATGTATTGAAAGCCCCGCCACCTGTGACCAACATTGTTTTATCTGAATTTGATTCAATTTTTTTTGAAATTTGCATGGCAACGTGCTCTACAAATGTTCTTAAAATATCATTTATGTTAAGATTGCGCTTGTCAATCATTGGGAAAATTGTTTCCACTACAAATTCGTATCCTAAAGATTTTGGTTTAGCATCACTATAAAATGCCAGAGAATTGAGTTCTTCCAGTAAATTTTTATCCAAATTTCCTATGGAAGCCATCGCTCCTTTGTCATCATATTCCATATTTAATGAAGCAACATAGTGATTCAGGACAATGTTTACCGGACAAATGTCATAAGCAATTCGTTGCTTATTCTCAGAAAATGAAATATTTGAAAATCCGCCAAGATTTAAGCAGTAATCATATTCAGGAAACAACAATTTATCGCCAAAAGGAACCAGTGGTGCACCTTGTCCGCCCAAAGCCACATCCTGAACCCTGAAATTACAAATGGTTTTTATGCCGGTAATTGAAGTGATATAAGGTCCATTTCCAATTTGAAATGTGTAATTTTCAGCAGGATTATGAAAAATGGTATGTCCGTGAGAAGCGATAAAATCAAGTTTTTCAACGTCGTTTTCTTTAATAAAGTTCAGGATAGTATTTGCTAAAAAAATTCCATAATCGGCATCTAATTTTACCAGTTTTTCACCAGACAAATGAAACCCACCTTTTAGGGTTGATTTCCATTCATTGCTATATAAAATAGTTTTCGCCTTTAATATTTTGAAGCTATAATTTGCCTCAGCGTTTATTTTTACGTAAACAATATCAATGCCATCCAACGAAGTTCCGCTCATTACACCAATAATATATTTGGTAGTATTCTTCATGTTTTTGGTATAAGTATCATGGAACCAAAATACTAAAAAGTTTTTTGGGTCTGAGTTTGTTTTTTAAAAGATTGTTATTATTGTTTTATTAAATGGGTTCCCTCGGAAATTTCTACGAAATAAACAGAACATTCCTTATTGAACTTTTCTTGGTATGCATCTGAAATTTCTTTTATAAATAATTCCGTGGCGCTTTTTGCAATGATATTGATGGTACAGCCGCCAAAACCGCCTCCCATCATTCTCGCTCCTGCTATATTGGAGTTTTCTTTTGCCTTGTCCACTAAAAAGTCTAATTCAGGGCAACTTACTTTGTACTGATTTTGAAGTCCGTTGTGAGATTCGTAAAGTAATTTTCCAAGCGCTGAAATATCATTAAATTTTAGGGTTTCTGTAGCTTTTTGAACCCGCTTG
This sequence comes from Lutibacter sp., assembly GCF_041555395.1. Lineage (GTDB taxonomy): Bacteria > Bacteroidota > Bacteroidia > Flavobacteriales > Flavobacteriaceae > Lutibacter. Next base: position 37,342 of record NZ_JBFFKM010000024.1, read on the forward strand.
TTTTCCTGAATTACATAAAGCGCTTTTTGATAATCTTCCTCCGAAATTTTTGTCTTTATGTTTAGCAGGTCTTCTTCTGTGGCATCTCTTAATGCCGAAATGTTAAGCATAGTAGCCACTTTTTCGCAAACCGATCGTCTGTCATTATAAGCACTTTCACTCAAACTATGTTTTACATTGGTATTGATTAATACGAGTTGATACTCTTTTAAATCAATGTTGATTTCATTAGCTTCAACGCTTCTGCAATCTAAAAATAAAGCGTTATTTTTCTTTCCAAACATGCTTGCATATTGATCCATAATACCACAGCGTACCCCTACATAATTGTGTTCGGCCTTTTGCGATATTAAAATCATTTCCTTTTTTGTTAATCCCAGACGAAAAAGTTCATTTAATCCAAAAACAATGCTGTTTTCTAAGGCTGCTGAAGAAGATAACCCGGAGCCGACAGGAATATCCCCGCCAAAAACAATATTAAAAGCTTCCAGTTTAATTCCTTTTTTTTGAATTTCTGCGATTACGCCCAATAGGTAGTTTTTCCAGCCGCCATTTGGGATGGATTGAATGTTATTTAGCGAAAATTCAAAAGTTTCATTAAAATCAGCCGCAACAACAGTACAAAATTCAGAAATGCTTTTCTGTATGGCTGTGATGATGCCTTTGTTTATGGCTGCAGGAAATACAAAACCGTCATTATAATCAGTATGCTCTCCAATAATATTGATTCGCCCTGGGGAAAAAATTAAAATAGGCTCCTTGTTAAAAATCTTCAAAAAGCTTGATTTTATTTGGTTTATTAGGGTTGTGTGGTTCTGTCGCATCTGCTAAAATTAAGCATAAAGTTTTAAACAAATTTAATTTTTTTAAGAAGCATATAACCACTTTTTAGTCGTGGTTTTGAATCCTTACTTCCTTTAGGTCTGCCTAGTTTTTTATTTTGGCTTTTCGTAAAATTCTTAAATCTTCTCCAAAATAGTTCTATATCACTCCTGTTTGCTTCACTTTTATGATTCTAATTAACTTATTACAAAACAAGATGACAAGATAGGTGACAAATCCGTTTTAAGACGTAAAGCCATAAAGCAATTAGCTGAAATAGATAGAGCTATCCTATTACTTTACCTTGAAGACAGAACCATGGGAAACAATTATAATCTTATATATTTCCCTTTACGTACACTGCCATCTTCCATGAGCAGTTTAAAGAATAAGAGAGTTCCTTTTGGAATATCTGCTGCGTACATATAATATTCTACACTTCTTGGTACATCCTTGATAATCAATCTTCCAAGAATGTCATACGCTTCAATTCCTGAAATTTCTTGATTGTCTACAACATTTATACGCATCCAACTTTGGATATTGTTAAAGTTAATTGAATCATCAAAAAACGCCTCTTTATCCTCCTCTTCATTCTCTTCAGGTAGTGTTACTTCAGTTTCAGGATCTCCATTGCAAATAAGTTCAAATCTGTCATTATATGCTCCTGGCTCTGTTATTTCAAAGGAATAATCTGTTGCTTTTAAATCGTGTATTACTCCTAATACATTGTCTTTAAGATACACTGGTTTTTCTGAGAACTGCCCTTCAAAATGCGAGATAGAAATAGTTAAAACACCTGTGATATTCGAATTCAATCCTAATGGTATGCTTTTTTCTGAGTTTAAACCTGTTCTTCCTTGTATCGCAAAAGGTTTCTCCTCTATTATAGAATAAAAATCTATATAATTTCCTGAAATCAATCGCCCTCCATCGTACATGCGGTCTACTCCGTCTGTTGCGTTTTTAGTCATTCCAGTATTTTCTCTAAAGAAGCCAATCAATAACTGACTAAAGGCTCCCTTATTTTCTCTTAAGTTCAACCATATTCTATCTCCTTCAATTGTATAGGACTTCTGAGCTTTCTCCCTATCTGCTTTTTTATTACTTGATTTATAAAATTGGGTATTGTGTTCTTTTACGCGCATTGAGTTGGTGAAATTTACATTCCCTGCTGAAACCGCCTCAACCATAAAACTTTGTCCTGAAGCAATGTATCCTTCGGGTGTAAACGGATCTGATCCGCCGCACAAGGAATTACC
>NZ_JBFFKM010000025.1:0-36508 GCF_041555395.1 Lutibacter sp.
AGTTGTCACGGTAATGGCTATTAAAAGGCTTGTTTTTTTCATGTGGTTTGATTTTTATGATTACTATTTATTTTGATGGTTAACAAGAAAATTAGGATCCATATACTTACTCTAAAACTCATGGCTTTTATGCTTTGTGTTTCGACAGTTTCATTAAAAAGATATAGGTAAAGCGCTATTGTCGTATGTGCCGAAAGGATCAATAGAATTGCTTTTTTGGCTTGTAAATTGCTTTTCCAAATTAAATACGATGCTGCTATTGAAAGAATTCCAAAAAGCACATTGTACATAACCAGCCAGTTGAGAACTGTATAATCTTTCACGTCAATTCCCAACAGCGCTTTCGAGCCGGCAAAGACAGACATTGCACCAATAAAAAGCGCAAGTATTGAAGCTGTTTTATGTGCGATTTTTAACATTATTCGGTTTGGGGTGAGATCCACATTTCTGCAGGCATTCCAATTTTTAAACTTCCATCGTTTTTAACCGCTACTTTTACAGCATAAACCAAATTGACACGTTCTTCTTTTGTTTGGATAATTTTAGGCGTAAATTCAGCTTCAGATGATACCCAGATAATTTTTCCCTTAAAGCTTTTCATTGTTTCACCTGCATCAATTTTGACCGTAACTTCCTGACCGATTTTGATGTTTGAAAGTTGGGTTTCGCTTACATAAACACGCAATTCCATGATGCTTAAATCGGCAATTTTATACAACGGTTTTCCAAATGAAGTCAGCTCATTCACCTCGGCATATTTTGTTAATACAGTGCCATTTACCGGATTTATGATGTTGCTTTTTTGAAGTAAATCTTCTACTTGTTTTAGTTGCACATCAATGCTTTCAATTTCATCAATAATAGGTGAGTTCTGACTTTCAACGCTTTTAATTTGTTTTTGGATGACATTAATTTCTCCGTTTATGTCATCGAGTTGTTTTTGGGTCCCTGCATTTTCTTTGATTAAATTTTCAATTCTGTTTTTATTTATGGTAGCTGTTTTTAATTGGGCGTTCAGCACATTTTTTTGAGAAAGCACGCTGCCCGATTTGGAATAAACAATGGCTTTTAAAGCTAGCAATTGGTCTTTTTTTAGGCTTAACGGAATGGTATCTATAAAGCCTACATTGTCATCTTTTTTAAGAATTTGGCCTTCTTCAACATTAAATTGCATTAATTTTCCACTATTTTCTGCGGAAACCGTTATTTCTGTGGCTTCAAAATTTCCGTAACCGTCTGCTTTTTCGTTGTTATTGCACGAAATAAAAATGCTTGAAACGATTAATAATCCGATTATTATTTTAGTCATTCTCATAAGAATTTGTTTATAATTTTATTTTATCTAAATTGTTTCCCCTTTTGGGGGTTAGGGGGCTTCCTTTAGTTGTGTTATAGATTGCTTTTGCTAATAAAAGCTGTGTATGATGTGTTTTTAAGTTATTTTCGGCTTCATATAAATTGGTCAATTCTGTAATAAAGGCTGATGCCGTGATGACGCCATTTTTTAATTGTGAAGCAGAAGTTTCCAGAATTTTCTTTCTTAAAATGATAATTTTTTTGTCTGATTCAATAAATGCTGAAATTTTATTAATTTCAGATTGTTGTTGGGTTAATTCCATAGCTGTATTCAACTCAAAAACTTCTTGCTCACTATTTATGATTTCTTTAGTCAATTGCAGCGATTGACGTTGTTTTTTTGTGGAATTCCAATCAAAAACAGTCCAGTTCAATTTTATTCCGGCAATATAAAAAGTTTGAAAAGAGTTATCTAACATATTCAAGCCCGGATTTCCATATCCTCCGGTTGCAAAACCCGATAATTTTGGGGTATTTTTCGTGTCAATAAATTGTCCTGAAGCTTCAATTTTCTCTTTTTGAAGTTGAAATAAATCCAATTCCGGTCGTACAATTTCAGTTTTGAAATTGATTGAAATTTCAGGATTTTCTAACGAAATATTTAGTGAAACAGGGATTCCAATTAACAAGGAAAGTCTTGTCGTCAAACTATTTTTATTTAGGAACGTTTCTGTAAGCTGTTGGTCTATTTTAAGAAGTTCAGCCTCAATAACACTATCGGAATTTGGCAGCAGCATGCCAAATTTTATGCCAGCTTTCACTTCTTTTAAAGTGGTTTTCAATTGTATTTTTTTTGCGACCAACAACGCTCTTTTTTCCTGCAACAGCAGAATTGAAAAATAAAATTGATTTACTTGTTTTTTGAGTTGGTATAAATTTACTTCAACTTGCTTTTCCTGTGTTTTTAAGAAAGCTGATTTTTCTGTTATGGACGCGTTGATTAAACCTCCATCGTAAATTAATTGATTTAGGGAAATGGTAGTTTTGTATTGATCTTTATTAGGTGGCTCAACATTAACGCCAGGTACGGAAATTGGCAATGAAGTTACATCGGATTGATAACTTGCCTGTGCCAAAAAATCCAGTTTGGGCAATTTTCCTATTTTAAGGACTTCCAAATCTAAATCATTTTGCTTTGTCAATAACTCGTTTTGTTTTGCTAAAGGATAGTTTTTTTCTGCCAAAGCATAACACTGGTCTAAACTCAGGTTTTCCTGGGAAAATGCACCGACACTGAACAGAAGCAAAATAAATGCGCTAAATTTCTTCATATTGTTAAATTTTTATGGCGTTGATTATGAAGTCGGCTACTTCTATTTTTCTTTCTTGCAGCAATTGCTGATAGGCATCATCACTTATATTTACAAAACCTTTCAATAAAGGTTCGGCGATAAAAGGAAATATATTTAAGGCTATAATATTAATAAATAATTGTTCCGCTTTAATTGGTCTTATAACACCTTCGGCAACTTTATCATTGATCTGCGTCCTGAATTTTTCAATGTTTGGGAATTTTTTTTCAGAAACCAGATTTTTTATAAACTCAGGATTTCTATTTAACTCCTGAATAATAAAATTAGGCAAATACGGATGTTTTATTACAAAGGAGATATAGTTATTAGTGAAGTTTCTAATTTTATCAAACAGGGAAGTATCTGCATTCAACACTTCGTTTAACTGAGGCGACAACATGGAAAAGGCACTTTTAAAAACAGCCTCAAAAAGTAATTGTTTACTTCTGTAATAATAATGAAGCAATGCTTTATTTATTCCGGCTTCATCTGCAATTTCCTGCATTCTTGCGCCAATCATTCCTTTATGCTGAAAAATGTGTTTTGCAGCAGCCAAAATGTTATTTTCTGTTGTTGAATCTAATTGTTTTTGCATGATGTTAACTATATGGTTTAACCAAACGGTTAACAAATGTAAAATATTATATTTAAATCACAAAATAAATATTATTTTTATAAAATATTTTAAGCCAATTATTATGAAAAAAATAGTAAAATACGTTCTTTTATTGCTGATTTTAGCACTTGTTTATGTTGTTTACGCCAACTATCCTCGGCTGGATATCATTACGGGTTTTTCAGCAAAAAGTGTTTGTTCCTGCACTTTTGAAGCAGGAAGAGATTTGAAATCTATTGAAGAAGGCGACAACGATATTGATATGGTTAATTATGCTAACAACAAAATTAATTTCGAAGAAAAGTCGGTGACTTCAACTGTTTTCGGATTTAAACTAAGAAAGGCAGTTTATAAAGAGGGTGTTGGCTGTGTACTTTTACCTGAAAATTCAACCAATGAAAAACAAAAATTTTTCAAACCAAAAAGAAAAATTTCACAAATTAATTTGCCTTATCCTTATGGAATTTTACCCCAAAAAGACACCATTTTTAGCAACATAAATTATAAGGTTTTGGATATGGCTGTTGAAAACGCTTTTGATTGCGAGGGTGAAATACAAAAAAGAACCAGAGCAGTAGTGGTGCTTTATAAAGATCAAGTTATTGCTGAAAAATACGCCAAGGGATTTTCAAGGGAAACAAAACTGCTGGGCTGGTCAATGACTAAAAGCATCACGAGTGCTGTTTTGGGCGTACTTGAAAAACAAGGAAAAATTTCGCTAAATCAAAACAAGCTATTCAAAGAATGGGAAAATGATGATCGTTCAAAAATTACCTTGAATAATTTATTGCAAATGAATAGCGGCTTGGAATGGGTTGAGGATTACAACAACATTTCTGATGTCACTAAAATGCTCTTTTTAGAGCCCGATATGACTGAAGTTCAATTAAGAAAACCTTTAATTGGAGAATCAAATAATAGTTGGAATTATTCATCAGGAACCACAAATTTGCTTTCTGGTTTTATCAGAAATCAGTTTAAGACGAATCAGGAATATTTGGATTTTTGGTATGCGGAACTTATTGATAAAATTGGCATGAATTCTATGACAATTGAAACCGATTTGGCCGGAAATTATGTAGGTTCTTCTTACAGCTGGGCAACAGCGCGCGATTGGGCAAAATTTGGTTTGCTGTATTTGCACAATGGAAATTGGAACGGAGAGCAACTGTTAAATGAATCTTGGGTGAAACACGCTACAACGCCAACAAACGGTTCCAATGGCGAATATGGCGCACATTTTTGGTTAAATGCCGGCGGTAAATATCCGAATGTGCCAAAAGATTTATTTTCTTGCAATGGCTATCAGGGGCAACATGTATTTATCATTCCTTCAAAAGACCTTGTAATTGTCAGGTTTGGTCTGGCAGAAAATCCTGAATTTGATGTCGACACTTTTTTGAATGAGGCATTAAGCGCCATAAAATAGGACGATTTATCTAACAAAAAAGCCGCTATTGCGGCTTTTTAATTTTTTATAAAGTTAGATTTTAAAGTTCAAATCCCAACTGTACGTTTAATTTTTTGGCAATGAGCTTAGAAATTAAGGTTTTTAATTGTGGGATTTTAATTTTTTCAACCACGTCATTTCCGAAGGCGTAAAGTAATAAAGCTTTGGCTTCTTTTTTAGGAATACCTCGCGATTGCATATAAAATAAAGCACTTTCATCCAATTGCCCAATAGTACATCCGTGCGAACATTTCACATCATCTGCAAAAATTTCCAATTGCGGTTTTGAGTTTATGGTTGCCCCATCATCAATTAAAATAGAATTATTTTGCTGAAAAGCATTCGTTTTTTGCGCATCCTGTTTTACAATTACCTTTCCATTAAAAACACCAACCGATTTATCGGCATAAATGCCTTTGTAAAGTTCGTGACTTTCACAATTTGGGAATTTATGATTCACAAGCGTGTGGTTGTCAACGTGTTGTTTTTCATTTAAGATGGAAATTCCATTTAGGTTGGAAGTAACATGTTCTCCTTCGTGATAGAATTCTAAATTGTTTCTGGTAATTTTTCCGCCAAATGAAAAGGTATTTACAGAAGCCACACTTTGTTGTTTCTGTGAAACAAAAGTGCTGTCAATCAAAGAGGATTCATTGGTGTCATTCTGAATTTTATAATAATCCACAATCGCTCTTTTATGAACAAAAATTTCGGTAACGGAATTTGTGAGCGTTGTGTTTTTTGATAAATTTTGGTGGCGTTCAATAATCTGAACGTATGAATTTTCGCCAACAACAATTAAATTTCTTGGTTGCAACAATACTTCTTTTTCGTTTCCTGTTGAAAAATTGATAATTTGTATGGGTTTGGGTACAATCGTATTTTTTGGAATATTGATAAAAGCACCTTCTTTGACAAAAGCGGTGTTCAATTCAGATAAACTGCTGTTTTTGTTTGCAATTGTATTAAAATAATTATCAATAATCATTTTATACTTTGGCCTTGCCAATGCAGAAGACAATACACATATATCACAGTCGTCATGAGTAGTTTCAGACAAAAATGAGCTGAAAACGCCGTCAATAAAAATTAAGGTGTACGATTCAATATCATTGATTAAATACGCTTCAATATTTTTGAATCCAACTGATTTTTCAGCGTTTGGGAAAAGGCTGAAATCGTGTTTAATTAAAGGGTTTAAGCTTGTATATTTCCATTCTTCATCTCTTTTCGTTGGAAAACCCTCCTTTTCAAAATTATGAATGGCTTTTAATCGAATGTTATGCACAGTTGAATCAAGGTCGATATTTCCTTTGTTTTCAAAAGCTAAAAATGAAGAAACTAATTTTTCTTTTAATTCCATTATCTTATTGTTTTCAGGACCAGTAATCAGTATTCATTTTTTCTGCTTACTGCGACTGTGAACTGTTTACTGTTTACTTTTAATATTTATTTCAACCAGTCGTAACCTTTTTCTTCAAGTTCGTACGCCAGTTCTTTTCCGCCAGATTTTACAATTTTTCCATTATACAATACATGAACAAAATCCGGAATTATATAATCCAACAAACGTTGGTAATGCGTAATTAACAATACGGCATTGCTTTCGCTTTTAAGTTTGTTTACGCCGTTTGCTACAACTTTAAGGGCGTCAATATCCAAACCTGAATCGGTTTCGTCCAAAATGGCTAATTGTGGTTCCAGCATCGCCATTTGGAATATTTCATTTCGTTTTTTCTCGCCTCCGGAAAATCCTTCATTTAAAGAGCGTGATAAAAATTTACGGTCTATTTCCAACAAATCGGACTTTTCACGAATCAAATGCAACATTTCTTTTGCCGGCAACTCTTCTAGCCCGTTGGCTTTACGCGTTTCGTTAATGGCTGTTTTTATAAAGTTTGTAACGGTTACTCCGGGAATTTCAATTGGATATTGAAATGATAAAAAGACACCTTTATGAGCTCTTTTTTCAGGAGCAAAATCGGATAAATCTTCTCCATTTAAGATGACAGAACCTTCAGTAACCTCAAAATCTTCTTTTCCTGCAATAACAGCAGCCAGTGTGCTTTTTCCTGAACCGTTTGGCCCCATAATCGCATGAACTTCACCTGCTTTTATTTCGAGATTTATTCCTTTTAAAATCTCTTTGCCATTTATACTGGCATGTAAATTATTTATTTTTAACATAATTAATTTGAAAATTTGAAAAATTTGAAAAATTTGAAAATTGAAAAAGCGTTGCTAAATGAAGCGTTTTCAAGTTATAAAATTTTCAATTTATCTCATTAGTTTTGTTTTGATGTTATAATTATTTTATTGACTATTCTTGAAATATTACTTATTTGTTCTAATAATTCTTCAACATTGGGATAATTCTTTGAATATTTACAAAGTTCTAACCAGTACATTGTTTCTTCAATTTCTTTTGCAGAAGTCTTAAATTTATGAATAAAATCCGCTTTACTCTCTGCATTTTGTGCTTCTCTTATATTTGCGCCAATTGACGTTCCTGATTTAAGAAGCTGATTGGCAATTATGAATCTTTTTTCTTCTTGTAAAATTTCACAATACTCAATAATTTTTAAAGCAAATTGAAAAGTTAAATTGATAATAATATTGTTTTTTTCTTCCATTTACAAATTTTCAAATTAGCTCATTTTAAAATTATCCAACGGATCCTTCCAAGCTAATTTCTAATAATTTTTGAGCTTCCACTGCAAATTCCATCGGTAACTTGTTAAGCACTTCTTTACCAAATCCGTTTACGATTAATGCAATTGCTTTTTCCGTATTTATGCCACGTTGGTTACAGTAAAACAACTGATCTTCACCAATTTTACTTGTGGTGGCTTCGTGCTCTATTTGGGCCGATTTATTTTTTACCTCAATATAAGGAAAAGTATGTGCACCACATTTGTCTCCCATTAATAAGGAGTCACATTGAGAAAAATTTCTTGCGTTATTTGCTCTCGGGCTAATTTGCACCAAACCCCGATAAGAATTGTGTGAATGACCTGCCGAAATTCCTTTTGATATAATAGTGCTTTTGGTATTATTTCCCAAATGAATCATTTTTGTGCCAGTATCGGCTTGCTGGAAATTATTGGTCACTGCGATGGAGAAAAATTCACCAACAGAGTTATCGCCTTTTAAGATACAACTTGGATATTTCCAGGTAATAGCACTTCCCGTTTCTACTTGTGTCCAAGAAATTTTAGCATTTTTTTCACATAATCCTCGTTTAGTTACAAAATTATAAACACCGCCTTTTCCATCTTTATCACCCGGAAACCAATTTTGAACCGTAGAGTATTTTATTTCGGCATCATCTAAAGCGATTAACTCTACAACAGCGGCGTGTAACTGATTTTCATCACGTGCCGGTGCCGTGCAACCTTCTAAATAACTGACATAACTGCCTTCATCTGCAATTAACAAAGTGCGTTCAAATTGTCCGGTTCCTCCTTCGTTTATTCTGAAGTAGGTTGATAATTCCATCGGACAAGTAACGCCTTTTGGGATATAACAAAACGAACCGTCAGAAAAAACTGCCGAGTTTAAGGCCGCATAAAAATTATCGGTTTTAGGAACAATAGATCCAATATATTTTTTAACCAATTCGGGATGATTTTGAATGGCTTCAGAAATCGGACAAAAAATAATGCCTCTTTCATTTAATGTTTTTTTGAAGGTAGTTGCAACAGAAACTGAGTCCATAACAATGTCAACAGCCACATTTGACAATCGTTTTTGTTCTCCAATTGAAATGCCAAGTTTTTCGAAAGTCTTTAATAACTCTGGATCAACTTCATCTAAACTGTTCAATTTTGGTTTTTGTTTTGGAGCGGAATAGTAACTGATATCTTGAAATGAAGGTTTTATATAATGAACGTTAGCCCATTCAGGTTCTGTCATTTCTTTCCAAATACGAAAAGCATCCAAACGCCATTCGGTCATCCATGCAGGTTCATTTTTCTTTTTGGAAATGGCAATTACAACGTCCTCATTTAAACCCACAGGAAACTTATCGGATTCAATATCTGTATAAAATCCGTATTCGTACTCTTTGGTTTCGAGTTCTTTTTTTAAATCGTCTTCAGTAAATTTACTCATTATTGATTTTTTAATGATTGAAAGATTAAAACTTTAAGGTGTTCATTTAAAACTTTTCAATCTTTCAATTTTTGAATTCTTATAGTGAAAATGATTCACCACAACCACAAGTTCGTTGAGCATTCGGATTTTGAAAAACAAATCCGGTTCCGCTTAAACCGCCTGAATATTCTAAAGTTGTCCCTATAAGGTACAAAAAGCTTTTTTTATCGACAATGATTTTTACACCATTGTCTTCAAAAACCTTGTCGCCCTCGATTTGTTCTTTGTCAAATTTTAATTCGTAAGAAAGTCCGGAACAACCTCCGCTTTTTACCCCAACTCTAACGTAGTCATTTTCAGGGTTAAAACCGTCGTCGTTCATAAGCTCAACAACTTTCTTTTTCGCTATGTCTGAAACTTTTATCATATCGCTTAAATAGATTAATTCTAAATAAGGGCAAATATAAGCAGAAAAAACGGTTTTGAAAACCTTTTTTGTATGAATAAATTTAATAGTGTTATAGTTGTTACCTATAAACATTTACCTTTGCAAAATGACAGATGATAAAAAACAAACACGCACAAGCTTGTCTGAATTAGGAGAATTCGGATTGATAAATCATATCACACAACCATTTGATATTAAGCACAAAAGCACTATAAAAGGTGTGGGCGACGATGCGGCAGTTTTAGAGATAAAAGACAAAAATATTTTGGTAACAACCGACTTGTTAATGGAAGGCGTGCATTTCGATTTAAGCTATATGCCGCTGAAACATTTGGGTTATAAAGCGGTTGTAGTGAATGTATCCGATATTTGTGCTATGAACGGAATTGCTACCCAAATTACGGTTTCAATAGCTGTTTCAAACCGTTTTCCCTTGGAAGCCATTGAAGAATTGTATGCCGGAATTCATTTGGCTTGCAAAACTTATGGAGTGGATTTGGTTGGAGGCGACACCACTTCATCTACCAAAGGATTGTTGATTAGCATAACCGCTATAGGGGAAGCAAAAAATGAGGATATTGTATATAGAAATACTGCAAAACCAAATGATTTGTTGGTGGTAACAGGTGATTTGGGAGCAGCATATTTGGGATTGCAGGTTTTGGAACGGGAAAAACGGGTTTTTGAAGTGAACCCAAACTCTCAGCCAGATTTAACCAATTATACCTATTTAATTCAAAAACAGCTCAAACCCGAAGCCAGAAAAGATATGGTCGCATTATTTGCTGCTTTGGAAGTGAAACCGACAGCGATGATTGACATTTCCGACGGACTTTCTTCTGAAATTTTACACATTTGTACCCAATCTAAAGTGGGATGTAATTTATATGAGGAAAAAATCCCTTTGGATCCACAGGTGATTTCAGCCTGTGAAGAATTCGATTTAAACAGCACCACCATTGCTTTAAGCGGCGGAGAAGAATACGAATTGCTGTTTACCATTTCCCAAAGTGATTTCACTAAAATTAAAGGGAATCCGCACTTAACCGTAATTGGACATATTACCGATGAAAGTGTAGGCGTAAATTTAGTGACAAGAGCTGGTCAACAAATAAAATTAACGGCTCAGGGCTGGAATGCTTTAGCAAAAGATTAGTAATTTCAGAAATTTCAATGAAACCTCATAAATCTTGGAAAATATGGTTTTTTTTGTTTTTAAAAGTATTAATTTGGCATTATAATTGTTGTTTTGTTGAGAAATAAATGAGGACTATGAAAAATTTGATGTTTGCCTTAATATTTTTATTTCCATTGATTTTATTTTCACAAGAAAGGTTGGAAAAGGCAAAGGAAAGTTTATCGTCAAATAACTCAACAACTACTTGGGAAGAAACAAAATCAAATAGGTCTTCTAGATCTGGAAGAATTAATAGAAATAGAGATAATGATGGTTTATTTATTGCAATTGTAGAAGACGTTGGTTTTTATTTATTTTATGGCGCGATTATAGGAGATTCGGAATATAGAACCTTAACACCATATCCATATTTTAATAATTCAACAGGAGAATATTTAAAAATAGATACTATTCAATCTAAAAGCAGTTTGTTTAAAATAAGTGTAAATCAATTATTTAACAGAGGTGTAAATGGAATTGAATTCAATGCAAATTATAGGGTTTTACCAATACTGGGAATTGAAGCTTCACACTTAAATTTTTCGGAGAACTCAATTCAAGGAAAAGAATATTTAGATATTACTTCATTCCTGTTAAAATATTATAGAATTAGAGAACAAAACGTTTCTGTTTGGTGGGGAATGGGGGCTTCATATGTTGCAAATGAAGTTCAAACTTGGGGATTTTCGTATGCAATTGGTACTGAAATATTTCCGGTTAAGCCAATTAGTTTAGAGACAAGTTACAAGCAAAGTTTTATAAATTATAACAATGTTAATGAATTTAAGATTCACTTAAAATATCACATAAAAAAAACAGCACTTTATACAGGTTATCATGCTAATAAATTGGGAAGCGAAAAAGCAAATGGAATTGTTTTTGGTGCAGAATATACTTTTTAATTAAGTTGTTTTTATAAATTTAAGGATTGCCTCAACCAAATTTTGTTTATTCTCCACATGGCTCATATGTCCATCAGGAAATTCAATCACTTTAATATTTGTGTTTTTAGTTTGCGAAATTGTGGCATCATAATCCAGCGTAGGGTCTTGTTTTCCTATGATGAGTTGTATGGGAAATTGTGCCGTTTTATAGATTGAAGTCAGATTTCTTCTGACTTTCATCCCTTCTAAAGCAGCAACAATTCCTTGGGTTGACATTTGCAAGGCTTCATTGGTAATTTGTGCAATTTCATTGGTGAATATGTTCCTGTTTTTTTCTGAAAAAAGCATTGGAATTGCAACTCGAACAAACGTTTTGTGATTTTGTTTTACTGCTTTTATGGCTCGATCCCGACTTATTTTTTTTTCTTCTGAATCGGGCAAAGCTGTTGAATTCATTAAACACAATCCTTTAATATTTTTAGAAAATAATTTTGCAAAAGCAAGCGCGATATAACCGCCCATACTATGCCCAATTACTACGTATTTTCTTAAGCTCAAATGATTTAAAACTGCTTTTACCATATTGGCTTGGTCTTCCATGGAATGGATATATCCCAGATTTCCGGTTTGTCCATGTCCCAATAAATCGATGCAAACTACCCTGTTTCTTTTCGATAGTTCTTTTGCAACTTCTTGCCACATGGAACTATTTTCCAAAAATCCGTGAATTAAAACCACTGCCTTGCCTTTCCCGATTGATGTAAAATGGACATTGGTATTTTTAAAAAGCAAGTTCATAGTTTTAAAAAATAGGCAATTTTGTAGTGAAAACTTTAATTTTTCAGCCCTTTTATAGCTGAAAAGGCTTTGTCTACCACGTTATCTTCTACCAAAATAGTAAATTCATTGGTGGTTGAAAGTACTTCATATAAGGAAATTCCTTCCCAGGCCAAACGTTTAAAAAACTGATAATACAATCCGGCAATTTTGGTGTTTTCTTTTGGCAATCCAATAGTTATGGCCGATAAATTATCCTGAACCGTTGTGCAAATTTCGTTTTTATAACTTTCTTCAATCTGCTGCTTTAAGTCAGTTGTAATTAACACATTGCTTTCGTGAACGCCCCGCGTAAACGTGTAAAAAATATGCGGATCTTCCTTAATAACTTCCAGCATTTTTAAATGACCGTGAATTAAACTCGCCGAATTTTTAAATGTATAATCAGAAATGTCTGAACGAACCGTGATGTCGCCCAAATTTTGCAAAACATGATTCAATTTAATTTTATTGGCCATTTCTTTGGGCGGACTGTATCTTCGCAAAGCCATCATGATGGCTCCGGCTTTTACAGGTTTACGCAACATTTTTGAAATGGGTTCCCTTAATTCTTCCGATAAAGCGCTGAAATTTAAAATATTTCGTGTGAGCGCATCTTCTAAAAATGGTTGAGAAACCAAAATTTCTTCAACACAGGTAGCAATTGTCTTCATATTGTTAAATATTTAACAGTTTGTGCAATATTAGTATATTATTTTTAAATAAACACCTGAATTTGAAAATGATTCTAAATTTGCAGGATAAATAATAAGAATAAAATGAAGGTTTTAAAATTCGGAGGAACATCGGTTGGTTCAATTGTGAACATGAAAATGGTAAAAGACATTATTGCCGAAAATGAAAAAAAGATCGTTGTGCTTTCGGCAATGTCGGGAACCACAAATGCCTTGGTTGAAATATCCAATTTCATTAAAAACAATCAGAAAGAAGAAGCGATTCTACATATTGAAAAATTACATGAGAAATACGTATCAGTTTTAAATGATTTATTGAAAGAAGGCGCATTAAAACAAGATGTAGAAATTTATATTGAATCTGTTTTTAGTTTTTTAAAAATATGCGCCTCTGAAAATCATTCCCCACTGCTTTACAATAAAATAGTTGCCCAAGGTGAATTGTTATCGACCTATATTTTTACGGCTTATTTAAATCAGGAAGGATTGAATGCTATTTTATTGCCTGCATTGGATTTTATGCGAATTGACAAAACAAATGACCCTGATGATTTTTACATCAAACAAAATTTGCAACGCATTATTAAGGAAGCGGCACCTTCCAATATTTACATCACCCAAGGTTTTATTTGTTTGGACGCTTTTGGAAATATCGCCAATTTACAACGCGGAGGAAGCGATTATACGGCGACCATTGTTGGCGCGGCCGTAAATGCGAAAGAGGTACAAATTTGGACAGACATTGACGGAATGCATAACAACGACCCAAGATTTGTTGAAAATACGCACGCCATTTCAAACTTGTCATTTGATGAAGCAGCCGAGTTGGCTTATTTTGGCGCAAAAATTTTGCATCCGCAAACGGTGATGCCCGCCCGCGAAGCTAATATTCCGGTGCGGCTAAAAAATACGATGAATCCTGCTTCTTATGGAACATTAATCTCTATTGATTTTAAAGGAGAAGGCATTAAAGCAATTGCCGCAAAAGACAATATTACCGCCATAAAAATTAAATCGGCACGAATGCTGTTGGCACACGGATTTTTGAAAAAAGTTTTTGAAATTTTTGAAAAATATGAAACTTCCATCGATATGATTACCACTTCTGAAGTGGCAGTTTCCTTGACAATTGATGATGATAAAAATTTGAATTCAATTTTAGAGGAACTGGAAAAATTTTCTGTGGTTGAAGTAGACAAACAACAAAGCATTATTTGTTTGGTTGGGCATTTGGTGGTAAGACATCACGAAACACACCGACTTTTTAAAGTATTGCAGGATATTTCTGTTCGGATGATTTCTTACGGAGGAAGCAACAACAATATTTCGCTTTTGGTAAACACAAACGATAAAATAACTGCCCTTAAATGCTTAAATCATTACATTTTTGACGTTGTAACCGCTTAAATTTCTATGAGGAATTAATTATTTGGTTAATGATGAGAGCCCGAAACTAAGTTTCGGGCTTTTTGCTTTAATTTTAACTATGATAAATTATTTATTCATCAACTCCTCAATCTCTTCAATTTCAATAGGAATATTTCGCATCAAGTTAAAAGGTTCTCCTGTTTTTTGAACCACCACATCATCTTCTATTCTAATGCCCATTTTTTCTTCAGGAATGTAAATTCCGGGTTCAACGGTAAAAACCATTCCGGCCTTCATCGGTGTTTTTAGCGCGCCGTAATCGTGCGTGTCCAATCCCATATGATGCGATGTTCCGTGCATGAAATATTTTTTGTATGCAGGCCAGTTTGGATTTTCATTTTTAACATCCGATTTATCAATCAATCCTAACCCAATTAATTCAGAAGACATCATTTTCCCCACTTCTTTTTGGTATTCAGCCCAAAGAATTCCGGGAGTCAACATTTTAGTAGCTTCATTTTTAACTCTTAAAACTGCGTTGTAAACTGCTTTTTGTCTGTCGTTAAATCGTCCGTTTACTGGAATTGTTCGCGTCATATCGCTTGAATAATTTGCATATTCGGCACCAACATCCAGCAATAACATATCACCATCTTTACATTCTTTATTGTTTTCAATATAATGTAAAACACAAGCGCTGTAACCCGAACCAATAATTGGCGTGTAAGCAAAACCTTTGGAGCGATTTCTCAGAAATTCGTGCATAAATTCGGCTTCAATTTCAAACTCCATAATTCCGGGTTTTACAAAAGGTAAAATTCTGCGGAAGCCTATTTCGGTAATGTTACAGGCAGTTTGAAGAATTTCAATTTCTTCAGGTTCTTTTACACCGCGAATTTGTTGCATTATCTGATTACTTTTTTCCCATTTATGAGCAGGAAAATCGGCTTTACAAGATTTAATAAATCGTGCTTCGCGAGATTCTAGCTCAACAGATTGTCGGTAATGTTCATTGGTATTGAAATAAATGGTTTCAGCTTCGGTCATTAAATCAAAAAATATTTTTTTAAATTCGGAAAGCCAATAAATAGTTTTTATTCCTGAAACTTTTATAGCTTCTTCTTTCGCATATTTTGCGCCATACCAAATAGCAATATGTTCATTTGTTTCTGTTAAGAAAAGTATTTCACGATGATCTTCATTTAATGCATCAGGGAACAATAATAAAATACTTTCTTCCTGGTCGGCGCCACTTAAATATAAAATATCGCTGTGTTGTTCAAAGGGCAAAGTACTGTCAGCTCCCGTTGTAAAAGTGTCGTTTGAATTAAAAATTGCGATGGCTTTAGGTTTCATTTGAGCGGTAAACTTTGCTCTGTTTTTAATAAAAAGCTGGTTATTAATAGGATGGTATCTCATTTGAAAAAGGTTTAAGTTAACAAAATACAAATTTAACGAAGCTCTAAAAATCAAGTCAAAACAACTTATTTCCGGCTTTTTTTTTCATTTTTGTATTTTAGTGTAAAATTTAACAACAAAGTTATAAATTTGTTGACAACCAAACCTTTTAAATATAATATTATTTATGCGAATATCAATAATATCACTGCTTTTCTGCTTTTCACCACTTTAATTTTTTCACAAAACAAACCTGCTTGCAAATTTTAAAACACAAAAGGAAACAAAATTTCTTTTAAACACATGCTAAAAGAAATGTATAAAGCAGAGGTAGTGTTGTTTGGCGAACATCACAACAATCCAATTGTTCATTGGTTGCAATATGAAGCAACGGTTGATTTTAGCAAATCAAATAAATTAACATTGAGCGCAGAAATGTTTGATGCGGATAACCAAGCCGCATTAAACGACTATTTATAGAAAAAAATCACCCAAAAGCACAAGCAATTAAAGCTGCGACTACGGCCTGTTTTATTCTTAAAAAAACAGAGAAAGTAACAACCTGTTTATTCATTACAACGGTTCTTACCATTCCGATGATTTTGAAGTGAAATTGGTATTTGAAACAAGAAAAACCAACCTTAAAAATAGTTACTGTGAGCGTTATTGAAGCAAAAAACTTAAAAAAGTTTGAAAAAGAAAATAAAGGAAAAGCCTATTTTATTATTGCTGTTCCAACTTCAATGACAAAAACTTAATAAGTTAAAGGGCTTTATAATTAAGAAAATTTACGATTAAACTTTAGGTAAAAATGCATTTGAAATTCATTAATTTTTCGTATTTTCGGCGCTACTATTAACTAAAAATAAATACCATTGCCTAACTTATTTCATGAAAACGAATTCGTTTTTAATGTTTTATTTGAAGCAGTATCCGAAGGTGTTGTGGTTGTTGATGAAAATCAGACAATTGTAGCAACCAATTTTGCTGCAGAGCAAATGTTTGGATACGCCAAAAAGGAACTGCAAAACCAGCCTTTAAATATATTAATACCCTCTTCCTATCACGCGGCTCATGGTGATCATTTCAAAAAATTTTATAAAGAATCTTCTGCAAGGAAAATGGGTCAAAACAAAGAGTTGTTTGGCGCCAATAAAAATGGCAATAAATTTCCGGTTGAAGTTGGATTAAATCCGTTTCAAATAAAAGAAAAAACTTTTGTAATGTCTATTATCATAGATATTTCAATCAGAAAAGCTTCCGATGCTAAAATTTTGGAATTGAATGCGCTTTTAGAAAGTAAAATTTCCACAAGAACAACCGAACTTAATAAAACAGTCGCTAATTTAAAAGAAGAAATAGAAAAGCGGGTAAAAGCGGAATCAAAGTTGAGAAATGCACTTAAAAAGGAAAAAGAACTCAACGAACTTAAAACAAAATTTTTATCGTTGGTTTCTCATGAATTTAAAACACCGTTAAGTGGCGTTTTAAACGCTGCTGTTTTGGCAGGAAAATACACTACAACAGACACTCAAGATAAACGAGACAAACACCTACTCACCATTAAAAATAAAGTCCATTATTTAGATGGAATTCTTAACGATTTTTTATCTGTTGAACGACTGGATTCGGGAAAAGTAAGGTATATTTTCAGCAATTTTAAATTAAGTAAGGTGGTAAATGAAGTTATCTACAACGCCAATATGGTGTTAAAAAGTGGACAACACATTAACTATCCGTCAAATATTGACGACATTAATATTTATCAGGATGAAAAAATAGTTGAAGTGATATTGTCAAATTTATTGCACAATGCCATCAAGTATTCTTCTGAAAATACAAAAATAGATTTTAAAATTACGACTAATTCAAAAGGATTTATTTTTGAAATAAAGGATCAGGGTATTGGAATTCCTTATGCGGATCAGAAGCATATTTTCGAAAGATATTTCAGGGCTGAAAATGCACTGACAAATCAGGGAACGGGTATTGGATTAAATATTGTAAAAGGACATTTGGAAAGTTTAGGAGGAACCATAAGATTTATAAGCAAAAAAAACGAAGGCGCTACATTTATTGTAAAATTACCATTAATTAAAGAGAAATGAAAACAATATTAATCATAGAAGACGACACGGTTCTAAGAGAAACTACCGCCGAAATATTGGAATTGGAAAATTACGGGGTAATTACAGCTGCTAATGGTAAACGTGGTATAGAACAAGCTAAAATAATGGTTCCGGATCTTATTATCTGTGATATTATGATGCCAGAATTAGATGGTTATGATGTTTTGAAAACACTTTCAGAAGATGAAAAAACCAAGCGGATTCCATTTATTTTTATGTCGGCCAAAACCGAAATGTTAGATGTTCGAAAAGGAATGGATTTAGGAGCCGATGATTATCTTACGAAGCCTGTAAAAGAAGAACTTTTATTAAGTGCCATTGAAAGCCGGCTGGTGAAATCTGCACTTTTAGAGCAGGCTGAAATTGTTGATAAAACTTCTGGTAAAAAGGAAGATGCCTTTGATGATATTGTAAACATTGAAGATTTAAAAAACTATTTTTGCGATTTTGGAACGACAAAAAACTACAAAAAAGGAGAAGTTATTTATAAGGAAGGTGAATATTCCAACAATGTTTATTTAATTTATAAAGGCAGCGTTAAAAGTTTTAAGTTTAATGAGTTAGGTAAAGAACTTATTATTAATATTCATAAAGCTGATGACTTCTTAGGTTTTTCGGCTATTGTTGAGGACGCTCGCTATTATGAAACCATTATGGCCATGGAAAACACAGAAATCTTAGCCGTTTCCAAAAATATTTTACAACAGATTTTGGAAAATAATTTTAAACTTTCCTTAGAAATATTTCAATTGATAAATGAGAATTTAACAGAAGTTAAAGACCAGTTATTGCAAATGGCTTATGGATCTATGCGAAGAAAAACAGCCATAACCATCTTGAAATTCGCCAAAATGATGAACCGAAATCCCACAAACAGTATTAATATATCGCGTAGAGATCTCGCTGGTGTAGCCGGCATTGCCACAGAAAGTTTAATTAGAACTTTAGCGGATTTTAAAAAGAGCGGTATTCTTGAAATTGAGGGTAGAAATATCAGAATTATTGACCTTGAGAAGTTAGAATCAATTACTTAAGATTTTATTTATTTATTTTAAAAAGAAATTTGATATTTCAAAAATTCACTGATTTATGTCATTTATTATTAATGCGCTGTTGTTTATATTTGCATTAATGGTAAATTAAATGAAAAACGTATTAATCTTAACTAATTTTTCAACCAATTCTTGGAATTCAATAAAATACGCACTCTCCCTATTTAAAAATAAGAGATGCAATTTCTATTTGTTGAATACCACGAAGATTATTGAAAATGTAGCGATTAATAATCAAACATTTGTTCAGAATAAAAAAGAAAAGGATCCAAAAACAGCGTTCGATAAGTTAATGGAGAAGATTTCTTCTTCTCCATTAAAAGGAAAACACGTTTTTATTCCAATTATTACTGATACTGAAATAATTGCAGCAACTAAACTTCAAGTTGAAGAGAAAAACATTGATTTAATAGTCATGAGAACCGATGGAAAGCCTTTTTTTGGAAATATGAAAGAAAATTCCATTTTTGAAAATGTAATTACCAAGGTCAAATGTTCTATTTTGGTTGTGCCAAATGACACGCGTTTTAGAAAGATAAATGAGGTTGCTTTTCCAACAGATTACACCAATTTTAATGAAGCAAATTTATTGCAAAATATTACGGATTTATTAAGGGCCAACCAATCGAAACTTAGGTTTGTTCATCTTGCCAAAAAGGATGAAGTTCTTGACAAAGAGCAACTTTGGAACAAAGAGACCTTGCAGGATTATTTTAAAGACCAATCTGATAGTTTCCATGTGGAGATTAACAAAAATTTTGAAGTTTCCATTGAAAATTTTATAGATAAAATGGGTATAGATCTCATAATTATGGCGGCTAAAAATCTTAATTTATTAGAAGAAATACTCTTTAGACCGCGCATAAATAACGTAAAGTATTATTCCAAAACGCCATTTCTTATACTTCACCAATCAATTAATTAAGTTAGCATACACTATTATTTTTTATCAAACCTATTTACAATTGTATTGAAGTAGTTGTATATTTATGCCATATATATAACCAAACAAAACTTTTCAAAATGAAAAAATTAGTTTTTCTACCTGTTTTTTTATTTCTTTTTATAGGAATAAATGCTCAAAACTCTTTGGTAAAAAATGTAACATTCACAAATATTGGGCCTTCAATTATGAGTGGTCGCGTTGTTGATATTGACGTAAATCCAAACCAGCCAACCGAATTTTATGTGGCTTATGCTTCCGGCGGTTTATGGTATACAAATAATAACGGCACCTCATTTACCGCTGTTGCAGATAATGCGCCAACACAAAATATGGGAGATATTGCGGTTGATTGGAATAGTGGAACTATATGGGTAGGAACAGGCGAGAGCAATTCTTCGCGTTCTTCTTATTCAGGAATTGGAATTTTAAAAAGTACTGACAAAGGCAAAACTTGGGTGAATGCAGGATTAACAGATTCACACCATATTGGCAGAATAATTATCAATAAAAACAATACGGAAGAGGTTGTTGTTGGGGTAATTGGCCATTTATACACTCCTAATGCTGAACGTGGGATTTTTAAAACTATTGATGGAGGGAAAACATGGAACAACGTACTATTTATAAATGAAAATACCGGGATTATAGACATTAGCGCTTCACCTACAAACGCTAATATTTTATATGCCGCTTCATGGGAAAGAGGAAGAAAAGCGTGGGATTTTGATGGTGATGGCGAAAATTCGGCTATTTATAAAAGTAGCGATGCCGGTGCTACCTGGATTAAATTAACTGATGAAAAAAACGGTTTCCCAACAGGAAGCGGAATTGGACGAATTGGACTTGCCGCTTTTAATGATGAGGTTTGTTATGCTTTACTCGACAACCAATATAGAAGGCCAGAAGTAAAAAAAGAGCAAGGTGAAGGTTTGAAAAAGGACGATTTCAAAGAAATGAGTGTCGATGATTTTATAAAATTGGATGATGAAAAGCTAAACGCCTATTTAAAGGATAACGATTTTGACAAAAAACACTCTTCAGAAAGTGTAAAATCTTTGGTTAAAAAAGAGAAAATTCAGCCAAGCGATTTGGCAACTTATTTGGAAGATGCCAACTTTGTTTTGTTAAATTCTGAAGTTATTGGCGCGGAAGTGTATAAATCTGTTGATGGCGGAAAAACATGGCAAAAAACCCACAAAGATTATTTGGATGATGTTTACAGTTCTTACGGCTACTATTTTGGAACCGTAGGCGTAAATATTTCAAATGAAAATAAAATTTATATTGGGGGTGTTCCCTTACTAAAATCGGATGATGGAGGAAAAACATTTAAATCAATCTATAAAGAAAATGTACACTCTGATCACCAAGCCATTTGGGTAAATTCAAAATTAGAAGGCCATTTAATTAACGGAAATGATGGTGGAATTAACATTACTTATGACGATGGTAAAAACTGGATAAAGAATAACCAGCCTGCAGTTGGCCAGTTTTATTCAATAAATGTAGACAATCAGAAGCCTTACCATGTTTATGGAGGTTTGCAGGACAATGGCGTTTGGCACGGGCCAAGTAATTATGAGGCTTCAAAAAGATGGGAAGCAACCGGCAATTATCCTTATAAAAGTATTGGAGGCGGTGATGGAATGCAGGTTCAAATTGACAGTCGTGATCCTAATATTGTATATGCAGGTTCACAATTTGGCTATTATTACCGGGTGAATTTAAAAACCAACGAACGATTAAACATCCATCCCATGCATGAATTGGGCGATGCTCCTTATCGCTATAATTGGCAAACGCCTATTTTATTATCACCTCACAATCAGGATATTTTATATATGGGTGCCAATAAGTTGTTACGTTCTATGAACCAAGGCGAAACTTTTGAAGCAATTTCCAACGATTTAACCACCGGCGGAAAAAAAGGAAATGTGCCTTATGGTACAATCACCGCAATTTCTGAAAGTCCGTTTCAATTTGGCTATATTTATTTGGGAAGCGATGATGGCTATGTAAATGTTACAACAAATAGCGGTGGGAGCTGGACCAGAATTTCAGACAAATTGCCACAAGCGCTTTGGGTTTCTCGCGTTATTGCATCGCAATACGAAAAGGAACGCGTTTATGTGGCATTAAACGGTTACAGAAGCGATGATTTTAAACCGTATGTTTTTGTAAGTGAAAACAGTGGAACAACTTGGAAGAACATAAGCAGTAATCTACCAAATTCACCTGTAAATGTTATAAAAGAAGACACAAAAGATGAAGCAATTTTATACGTGGGAACCGATAATGGCGTTTATGTGAGTTTTGATAAAGGTGAAAATTGGGAATCATTTTCCAAGGGCTTGCCTAAAGTGGCTGTTCATGATTTGGTAATTCAACCTGAAGCAAAAGACTTGGTAATTGGAACGCACGGGCGCTCAATTTATAAAGCAAATATTGCTGATTTACAACAGTTTAATATGATAGAAGACAAGCTGGTAACCATTTTTGAAATTCCGGAGGTTAAACATTCTTTGCGTTGGGGAAGTTCTTGGAGTCAATGGGGGGAAGTTAATGAGCCTAAAATAAGTATTCCTTTTTATGTTTTAAACGAAGGGATTTTTGAGGTAATCATCACTTCAGAAGATGGTATTGAATTAAACAGACTTTCGGTTCAGGCCGATAAAGGATTTAATTATGCTGAATACAATTTGGCTTATTCTGAAAAAGGAAAAACTGCTTATCTGAAAAAACATAAATCGCCTGAAATTAAAAAATCAAAAAACGAAGTGTCTTATTTATTAAAAGGTAAATACTTTGTTAAAATAGGGGAAGCTAAAAAAGCTTTTGAGGTGAAATAAAAACATGAAAAAAAGCGCAGCTTTTATTGTAATTCTTTTTTTAAGCAGTCAATTGAGTGCGCAATCAAATTGGGAGAAATTCTGGAACCTGTCAGCTCCATATAAAAAATGGGTGCTATTTCATCCTTTTAAAGCCAAAAGTGCTTTGGAAGTTTCTCTTGAAGCCACTAGAGTTTCAGATTCTGTTGCCAAAACCGATTTGTTGGATAAAGATATAGCCGGCGGACAAGTAGATGCGTTTAGGCACGCCTACTGGATGGCAAGATTGCGGCAAGAAATTGGAAAACGAGCAGCAATTTCTTTGGGTAGAGCGCATGAGAAGGACAATTACATTACCTATAAAAAACACGAAACAGAAAATGGGATTGTGCCTGACAAAGCATCAAAAGAAATGGATTTGTTCAATAACAATGTTGGATTGAGTTTCACACAAAAAGGGAATTCGGACTCTAAAAACGGACTTACTTATAAAATTGTAAATGCAATTTTAAGTGGTGATTTAAAAATTATTAAAAAAGACAGCATTGGAAATTTTTTAACTTGTGGTGGAGAATTAATAAATTCGGAAGATTTGCTTTATAGTTGGAAAAACAGGAAGTGTTTAATTCCTTCAAACAAATAAATGATTGAACACTTTAAAAGTAAAACACCTAAGATAATTGACGGTTTTTTATTTATAATGCCATTTTAACTTTTTGTTAGTGATACAGTGCATTATATAATTGTAAATTAGCCGAGGTTTTAATATAAAAAATTGTAAAACGCTATGAAAAAAATGATGCTTCTACTTGCCGTATTGGCAAGTTGTAATCTTTTTTCCCAAAACGAATCAACGCTTAAAATTTTCCTAAACTGTAATTATTGCGATATTACCTATATCAAACAAAACTTAGACTATGTTGAGTTTGTTAGAGATCAAAAGGATGCCGATGCCCATTTGCTATTTAGAACGCAAGTAAATGGAAGTGGGGGAACTATATATGAAATTGAATTTATTGGTCAAAACAACTACAGTGAGGTTCAGGATAAAATTACTTTTTCAACAAATTCAGACAGTACTGACAATGAAATAAGAGAGATGATATTGAAATACGCTAAGCTTGGCTTGGTGCGTTACTGGTTAAAAAATGGCGCTCATGATAAAATATCAGTTGAAATGAAAAAGAACGAAGAAGATGTTAAAGAACAAAAAGACGTTTGGAATAATTGGGTTTTTGACTTTGGACTTCGAGGCTATTTTTCTGGACAGGAATCAAATAAAAACCGAAATTTAAATTTTAGTGTTACCGTAAAACAGGTTACAGTTGAAAATAAATTTTATTTAAGAGGAAATTTAAACGATAGTAGATCTGTATATACTTTTGATGGGGCCGATATTATATCAACCCGAAAATCTTCAAGTCTAACTTTATATGATGTAGTTAGTATTAACAATCATTGGTCGACAGGGGTATTTGCTGAAGCTGGTAAATCTACTTATGGTAATAAAGCATTTTACGGTTCCCTAAAACCTGCAATTGAGTACAATTTCTTTTCGTATGAAGAATCTTCTAAAAAACAATTGACGTTAGCCTATAAAGTTGGTGGTATACATACAAATTATAATGAGAGAACCATTTTTAATAAAGAAAAGGAGTTTTTGTGGGAGCATAACCTAAGTTTGGGTGGAATTGTAAAGCAAAACTGGGGTAATATTACAAGTCAGGTGTCCTATGAAAGTTTTTTAAAAAATCCTTCTTTAAATGCATTTTCATTTTATTTGGGAACAAATTTCAGGATTGTAAAAGGACTTTCGTTTAATATTAGCGGAAATTATGACATTACCAATAATCAAATAAATTTGGCTGCGGGTGATTTGTCTTTAGAAGAATTACTATTAAGCCAACAACAGGTAAAATCGGGCTATAATTACTTTTTTAGTGTTGGTTTAAATTATTCGTTCGGATCTATGTTTAATACCATTGTAAATCCCAGATTTAACTTTTAACATTAAAAAAACGCCCAATTTAATTGGGCGTTTTTTCTATTTAATATTTTAATTCCTCCAATTCTTTGAAAGGCGAAAGCTCTAATTTTTCCATAGCATTTCTGTAATTTACCCAATCGGTTTTGTAAAATGCATTAATTTCATCAATAACCTTGCTCACTTTTTCGTCGGCGTTTTTCACTAAAGTAAGTTCGGTTTTTCCGGGTTTTTGCAGTAAGTCATCTACATAATATGCCGCGGTGTATAAATAGGAAATTGTGCTTGGAAATTCAATGGCGGTGATTCCTTGCCGTTTATCTTCTTTGCCCAACATGGCATCTAATAAACCCTCTATTTTTTTAGAAATTTCTGTATGTATCGTAAGCGTGTCTTTCTTACTTTGCTTTTGTTTGGCATCCTTATTTTGGGCCTTAATACGTTTTTGATAATCTTCAACAATTTCTTTTGAAGCCAATAAACGTTTTGTGGCTTCACTGGCAACACCTTTTTTAGCTTCAAGTTGTTTCAGCAAATCATACTTGCTTTTTAAGACTTCAAAAGGCATATCAACTCTTGGATCATAGTCCACTTTTATGATTTCTGAGGCTGTCTGGTTTCCGAAATGAATTTTTATGCCATAAGTTCCAGGTAAAACAGTAACGCCGCCCGGTTCAGAAGCATTTGGTTTTTCTGCTTTTCTTGAAGGTCCTCTTTTCCCTTTTTCGTCTAAATTCCAAAATAACCTATATGCGCCATTTTCCTTTGGTGCTTCTGAAGTAATGCTTCTGATCAATTCATTTTTATCATTATACACCTGAAAGAAAATGGAATCGAATTTCACTGCAGGTTTTTCGGCTTTAACAGCATCTTCTTCAGAATTATTTTTTGAATCTTTTTTCTTTTTGTCTGAAATTATTTCTGATTTTTTGGTTTCAGGCCGATTGATGCTATACGTAATCATTGCACCACGTGGTTTGTTTTCGCCATTAAAAATTGCGTTGGCGCCAAATCGTGTTCCTGAAGCTTCTTGATTTTGAGTAATAAAAGCGTTTGGAGGCGTAAATAAATATAAAGGGATGTCCAAAATAGCTTTCCCTTCTTTTGCCATTGCCCTAAAAGGCCTAATATCATCTAAAACATAAATGGCTCGGCCAAAAGTAGCAATAATTAAATCAAGTTCTCTGGGATGAATTGCTAAATCCATAGTTGAAACAGTTGGATAATTGTTGGTCCATTTTGTCCATGTTTTACCTTCATCAATGCTTATATACAGTCCGTTTTCTGTTCCCAGAAAAAGCAGATTGGGAACTTCTAAATCTTGCGCTAATGAAAGGGAATATCCGAAGACTTCATCTTTTTCAGCCAATAGATTTTCCCAGGTTTTTCCGAAATCTCGTGTTCTGAATAAATAAGGTTTAAAATCGAATTGTCGGTAATTGTTTACGACCGCATACGCTTCACCCTTATTAAATTTTGAAGTTCGTATTTGCGCTACCCAACTTTCTTTAGGCATTCCCTTTATATTTTTGGAAACATTAGTCCAATTAGTTCCTCCGTCTATAGTCAGCTGAATATTTCCATCATCTGTACCAACCCAAAGCATATTTTCGTCTAAGATACTTGGTTCAATAGCTAAAATAGTACAATGATTTTCTGCCCCAGTGGCATCCATAGTAAGACCGCCACTTTCATGCTGTTTTTGTTTTTCTTTATTATTTGTTGTCAAATCGGGCGAAATGATTTCCCATGTAAATCCTTTATCAGTTGATTTATGCACAAACTGACTTCCAAAATAAATAGTTTCATTATCAAAAGGATTCATGGCAATAGCAGAATTCCAATTGAAACGAAGTTTTATGTCTGGGTCTGGATGTGTTGGTTTAATGTTTTTTGTATTTCCAGTGATTCTATCATATCTTCCTACAGAGCCTTGTTGAGACATCGCATAGCCAAAGCGCGAATCTTTTGGATCTGGAACCACATCGAAACCATCTCCAAACATTAACTCTTGCCAATAAGAATTTCTGATTCCTTGAGATTTCAACACATAAGCTGGTCCGCCCCATGAACCGTTATCTTGCATTCCTCCATACACATTATAAGGAAATTCCATATCTACATTAACATGATAAAATTGACCAATCGGTAAATTTTCCACAAAGCGCCAGGTTTTGCCGAAATCTCTAGTGATGTTCAATCCACCATCATTTCCATCAATCATAAAATTTGGTTTGTTGGGATGAATATACCAAGCGTGATGATCTGGGTGAACGCCAACTGAAGTTCCATAAGCAGGCATTAACTGCTGAAAAGATTTTCCGCCATCTTCACTCACATTTACATAGGTAAAAACTGAATAAATCCGATTTTCATTTATTGGATCAACATAAATATCTGCATAATAAAACGGACGGTTTCCAATACCATCCGGACCTCTTCCGCTCGATTTATCGTTTACCATTTTCCAATGTTCTCCGCCATCTTCAGATTTATATAGCGCATTTTTTTTGGCTTCAACTAAAGCATATACAAATTTTTTGTTACTTGGTGCAATTGCCAAACCTATTCTTCCTAAATTTCCTTCAGGCAATCCTTCTTTATCTGTTAATTTTTTCCAATTTTCGCCGCCATCATAAGTTATATATAACCCGGAGCCTTCTCCTCCAGAGTTAAATGTCCAAGGTTTTCGCTGATGTTCCCACATTGCGGCAATTAATTTATTTGGATTTGTAGGGTCAACCACCAAATCTGAACAGCCTGTTTTGTTATTTATAAACAATGATTTTGTCCAGGTTTTTCCGCCATCGGTGGTTTTAAAAACGCCACGTTCAGGATGTTCTCCCCAAGGAGAACCAATTGCGCCTACATAAACTGTGTTAGGATTGTCTTTATCAATAATAATTTTATGGATATTTCGTGTTTTTTCTAAACCCATCAATTTCCAGGTTTTTCCGGCATCTAAACTTTTATACAAACCGTAACCACCTGAAACACTATTTCTTGGATTTCCTTCACCGGTTCCCACCCAAATTACATCAGGATTGCTTTGCTGAATTGCCACTGCGCCAATCGACGCCACAGCTTCCTTATCAAAAATAGGAGCCCAATCAATACCTCCGCTTTCAGATTTCCATAATCCGCCTGAAGCACTTCCTACATAAATAATATTGGGATTATCAGTTACTGCGTCAATGGCGGTTACCCTGCCGCTCATTCCTGCTGGGCCAACAGAACGTGTTTTAAAATCTTCAAATTTTTTAATCTCAAATTGTTGCGCATTTGAAACAAGTGAAGCAAATAAAAGTAGGATAACGAGTTTTTTCATAAGAATACGATTTTTTATAAATGATGATTATACGAAGTTATCACTTTTTTAAATTAAAGTTCTTATAACCATTCTAAATAAACAATTACGCTTAAATTATTTTTCCAGATGTTTCCATACAAAAAATGAAATAGTATCTTTGTTACTTTCTAAAAATTTATATTAAAAATGAGCGGATTTTTATCTTCATCAATCGCAAGGAAAGTAGCGATGGCTTTATCTGCACTTTTCCTTATTATTTTCTTACTTATTCATTTAACGGTTAATATAACTTCATTATTCAGTGAAAATATATTTAATGAATTGTCCCATTTTATGGGAACTAATTTTTTAATACAGTTTTTAATGCAGCCCGTTTTAATTTTTGGCGTTGTTTTTCACTTTGTGATGGGATTTGTGTTAGAGATAAAGAATAGAGGCGCAAGAAGTGTTAAATATGTTAAATACAATGGTGCTGCGAATGCCTCTTGGATGTCAAGAAATATGGCAATTAGCGGTGGGGTTATTTTAGCCTTTATTGTATTGCACTTTATTGATTTTTGGTTCCCTGAAATGAACCACAAATACATTGAATTTTTACCGGAAGACCCTACAAGGTATTTTGCGGAATTGCAACACAAATTTACGGATCCTTTAAGGGTAGGAGCTTATGTAATTTCCTTTGTTTTACTGGCATTGCACTTATTACATGGTTTTCAATCGGCATTTCAATCTGTGGGTTTAAATAAATATACAAAATGTGTAAAAACATTGGGTAAAATTTATGCGATAGCCATTCCATTAGGATTTATTACCATAGCATTGTTTCATTATTTCAGTCAATTAAACCATTAATCTTATAAAATTATGACGACTTTAAATTCAAGAATACCAGAAGGTCCAATAAAAGATAAATGGACATTATATAAAGATAAAATTAACTTGGTGAACCCAGCCAATAAACGTAATATAGATATTATTGTTATTGGAACAGGTTTGGCGGGAGGTTCTGCTGCTGCTACTTTAGCAGAGTTAGGCTATAGCGTAAAAGCATTTGCATATCAGGATTCGCCTCGTAGAGCGCATTCGATTGCTGCTCAAGGAGGAATCAATGCTTCAAAAAATTATATGGGTGATGGTGATTCAAACTATCGCTTATTTTATGACACCGTTAAAGGTGGTGATTACCGTTCACGTGAAGCGAATGTATACCGATTGGCAGAAGTATCAGGAAACATTATTGATCAATGTGTAGCACAAGGAGTTCCTTTTGCCCGTGATTATGGTGGATTGCTGGACAATCGTTCATTTGGTGGCGTGTTAGTATCGCGTACTTTTTATGCGAAAGGACAAACAGGTCAGCAATTGTTACTAGGTGCTTATTCAGCAATGAATCGCCAAATTGCCCGCGGTAAAATAGAAATGTTTAACCGTCACGAAATGTTGGATGTGGTGAAAATTGACGGAAAAGCAAGAGGTATTATCGCTCGTAATTTGATTACCGGCGAAATTGAACGTCATTCGGCGCATGCGGTTGTTATTGCAACCGGAGGTTATGGAAACGTTTATTTCTTATCAACAAACGCCATGGGATCTAATGCAACTGCTGCATGGAAAATTCATAAAAAAGGAGCGTTTTTTGCAAATCCTTGTTTCACGCAAATTCATCCAACGTGTATTCCACGATCGGGAGATTATCAGTCAAAATTAACATTGATGTCTGAATCATTGCGTAATGATGGTCGAATTTGGGTTCCTGCAAAATTAGAAGATGCGAAAGCAATTCAACAAAAGAAATTAAAACCAATTCAAATTACTGAAGAAAACAGAGATTATTTCTTAGAAAGAAGATATCCTGCATTTGGAAACTTGGTGCCTCGTGATGTGGCTTCAAGAGCGGCAAAAGAACGTTGTGATGCTGGTTTTGGTGTAAATGCAACAGGTGAAGCGGTTTATTTAGATTTTGCGGCAGCTATAAAACGATATGGAACGGAACAAGCTAAAATACATGGAATTCACAATGCCACAATAGAAAAAATCACGGAATTAGGAGAAGCTGTTATTGAAGAAAAATACGGAAACTTATTCCAGATGTATGAGAAAATCATTGATGAAAATCCTTACAAAACGCCAATGATGATTTATCCTGCAACACACTATACAATGGGCGGTGTTTGGGTAGATTATAATTTAATGACTACTGTTCCGGGCTTGTACTGCATTGGTGAAGCAAACTTCTCTGATCACGGTGCAAACAGATTGGGTGCTTCTGCATTAATGCAGGGATTGGCCGACGGATATTTTGTATTGCCTTATACCATTGGTGATTATTTGGCTGATGATATCAGAACCGGAAAAATAAAAACAGATTCCCCTGAATTTGATGAAGCTGAAAAATCGGTTAAAAGCCAGTTGGATTTCTTTATCAACAATAAAGGAACAAATACCGTAGATTATTACCATAAAAAATTAGGTTTGGTAATGTGGAATAAAGTTGGAATGGCTCGTAATGAAAAGCATTTAAAAGAAGCCATCACAGAAATTCGGGAAATTAGAGAAGATTTCTGGAAAAACGTAAAAGTTCCAGGCAGTTTGAACGAATTTAATCAAGAGCTTGAAAAAGCGGGCAGAGTTGCCGATTTCTTAGAATTGGGTGAGTTGTTTGCAAAAGATGCTTTGGAACGCGAAGAATCTTGCGGAGGTCATTTCCGGGAAGAACATGTAACAG
The DNA here is from genome assembly GCF_041555395.1 of Lutibacter sp. Classification (GTDB taxonomy): domain Bacteria; phylum Bacteroidota; class Bacteroidia; order Flavobacteriales; family Flavobacteriaceae; genus Lutibacter. Next base: position 30,570 of record NZ_JBFFKM010000025.1, read on the forward strand.
AAGACGGGGAAGCTAAAAGAGATGATAAGAATTTCGCTTATGTTGCCGCATGGGAATATACAGGGAAACCTAGTGAGGCTATTCTGCACAAAGAAGAATTAGAATTTAAAGATATCGAATTAAAAACTCGTTCATACAAATAAGAAGACATTATGAATTTAACGTTAAAAATTTGGAGACAAAAAGGACCACAAGACAAAGGTCAAATGGTCGAATATAAAGTAACTGATATTTCAGAACACATGTCATTTTTAGAAATGATGGACGTTTTAAATGAAAGTCTGGTTGCAAAAGATATAGAACCGATAGCTTTTGATCACGACTGTAGAGAAGGTATTTGCGGAATGTGTTCTTTACAAATTAATGGAGAGGCTCATGGTCCGGACAGAGGTATTACCACCTGTCAATTACACATGCGAATGTTTAAAGATGGTGATACTATTTTTATAGAACCTTTTAGAGCAAACGCTTTTCCGGTAATTAAAGATCTAGTGGTTGACCGTATGGCTTTTGAGCGTATTCAACAAGCTGGTGGATATATTTCCGTGAACACATCGGGAAATACACAAGACGCAAATTCAATCCCAATTTCTAAGCATAATGCAGATTTATCCATGGATGCTGCTTCTTGTATAGGTTGCGGAGCTTGTGTTGCGAGTTGTAAAAACTCAAGTGCAATGTTATTTGTTGCGGCAAAGGTTTCACAATTTGCCTTATTGCCACAAGGTAAAATTGAAGCAAAAGACCGAGTAATGAATATGGTTGCTCAAATGGATTTGGAAGGTTTTGGAAACTGTACCAATACCGGTGCCTGCGAAGTTGAATGTCCAAAAGGAATTTCAATTGAAAATATTGCGCGTTTGAATCGAGAATATTTAGCGGCGACTATTTAGCATAAATCATACTTTAATTTTTAAATAAAGCCCAAAAGAACTTTCTTTTGGGTTTTTTAATTGATGATTAAATATTGCCAAACATCCGTAAAATAAACGGAGTATTTTTTCCAAAAGGTTTTAAAGATTTCATCATTTAAAATTTAATGCAGCAAGTTGGTTAAATTTACAGTAATCGCTGTAAAATAATCGCAGTTTTTATTTTTAAAATGCACCTAACTTCTGGTTTAACCCTTAAAACATCTATTTATTTCAATTAAAACTTTACTTTTGAGTATCAATAAATGTAATTATGTCCGACTTTAAAGTTTCTTTACATTCAAAACTTCCCGCTATTAAAACCAGTATTTTTAGCATTATGAGCGGTTTGGCAGCAAAAGAAAATGCGCTAAACTTATCGCAAGGATTTCCAAATTTTGAGAGTGATCCAATATTGATTGAATTGGTAAATAAAGCAATGAAAAATGGTAAAAATCAATATGCTCCAATGCCGGGTATTTTTAGTTTAAGGGAAGCTATTGCTAAAAAAATGGAAAATTTGTATGGAATTTCTTACAATCCGGAAACGGAAATAACCATTACGGCAGGTGCAACGCAGGCTATATTTACGGCTATTGCGGCAACCGTTGGAAAAGATGATGAAGTCATTATTTTTAAACCTGCTTATGACAGTTATGAACCGTCTATTGAATTGTTTGGAGGAAAAACAATAGCCGTTCAGTTAAATCCGGAAGATTTCAAGATAGATTGGGAAAAAGTAAAAGGATTGATTACCGATAAAACCAAGATGATTATCATTAATTCTCCACACAATCCTTCGGGCAGAATTTTATCAAAAGCGGATATGCTGCAGTTGGAAGCGTTGTTAAAAAACACCAACATTTTGTTGTTGAGTGATGAGGTTTATGAGCATATTATATTTGATGGTGAAAAGCATCAATCGGCTTCCTTATTTCCTTCTTTGGCCGAAAGAACATTTATTACGGCTTCCTTCGGAAAAACATTTCACAATACCGGATGGAAGGTGGGTTATTGTGTTGCTCCGTCTTATTTAACAGAAGAATTTAGAAAAGTGCATCAGTTTAATGTGTTTAGCGTAAATCATCCAACACAAGTTGCACTGACCGAATATTTAAAAAATCCCAATCGTTATTTGGAGTTAGGTAGTTTTTATCAGCAAAAAAGAGATTTGTTTTTGAGTTTAATTAAAGATTCCCGATTCGATTTTAAATCTTCAAAGGGAACATATTTTCAATTGTTGAATTTCTCAAAAATAACCGATGAAAGTGATGTTGATTTTGCTGTAAGATTGACCAAAGAACAAAAAATGGCGTCAATACCAATTTCGGTATTTAATGAAGCCAATTTAGACACAAAAGTTTTGCGCTTTTGTTTCGCTAAAACAGAGGAGACTTTAAAAAAAGCAGCAGATATTTTGTGTTCCATTTAATGAGTATTTTTGTAAAAAATTAAAATTTTGAATCATGAAAAAAATGAAATAAATAGCAGTCTTGATCTTTTTATTTACAATTACGATTGTTCAAGCACAAAAAATAGAATATAATGGGGTGCAATATGTGGTTAAAAGAGATGTGATATTTATGAATGGCAAAGACATTACAAGTTCCTTGTCACTAGAACAACAGGTAAACATTAAGAATAAACTAAGTCAACAACTATTGGCTGAGGAAAAACTAAATGCTGCCGAAAAAGCTCAAAATAAAGCTGAACAGAAGATGAGAGCAGCTGAAAAAAAGATGAAAAGAGCCGAAAAAGAGCTTAAAAAAAAAGGAAACTGCACAAAAGAATTATACAGCAGCTCAAAAGCAATATGAAAAGGAACTTAAAAAACATGAAAAGCTAAGTAAGAAAGGTAAATTATCTCTAAATGATGAAGAAAAATGGAAAAAGAAATTAGAGGGTTTGAAAAATAAAACTGAGAAACTAAAAAGAAAAATGTAACAAAATTTAGATGCTTTTTATGCAAAACAACCTTAAGGTAGTCATCATACAGGCTAATTTAGTATGGGAGAATCCCATTCAAAACCGATTGAATTTTACAGAGAAAATTAATCAAATTAAAGAGCAGGTTGATTTAATTATTTTGCCGGAAATGTTTACCACAGGTTTTAGCATGCAACCTCAAAAAATTGGGGATACCATGCACGGTGAAACGGTTAAATGGATGCGAAAAATTGCTTCTGAAAAAGATACGGCAATTACCGGAAGCGTTATTATTTTTGAGAATAATAATTTTTATAACCGATTTTTATTTGTTCACCCTTCAGGAGAAATCAATTTTTACGACAAACGACATTTATTTACGTTGGCCGGAGAAGATAAGGTATATGAGAGTGGGAAAGAAAAGTTAATTGTGAATTACAAGGGATGGAAAATTTGTCCGTTGGTTTGTTACGATTTACGATTCCCTGTTTGGGCTCGAAATGTAGAAGCGTATGATTTGTTAATTTATGTTGCCAATTGGCCAAAAACAAGAATAGCAGCTTGGGACACCTTGTTAAAAGCGAGAGCCATTGAAAATATGTGTTACACCATTGGCGTAAACAGGGTAGGCGTTGATGCCAATAATTATGAATACAACGGTCATTCGGCGGCGCTTAACAGTTTGGGTGAACAAGTTGTTGAAACGCAAGAAAAGCAGGAGGAAACTGTCGTTTTTACTTTGGATAAAAATCACATTTCTGAAATAAGAAACAAACTTGGCTTTTTAAATGACAGAGATATTTTTGAAATTGAATGCCAATAAATTTACGTTATTATTTTAAATTAAAGGATTCAACCATTTAAATGGATACTTTGTATCAGGAACCACAATACGTTCCGTAATTCGATACATACGTTCGGGTAATTTCAATAAATATTCCCTTGCTTTTTCGGCTTCATCAGTCAATCCGGTAATTTTATCGATAGCCCAAGTGTCATTTAGTTTTTTAATGATATCAACATAATCGAAACCGGTGTAAACACCTGCGCGTTGCGCTACGGTAGAAAATTGACTAAAGAGTGTTCCTTTTTCTTCATATGAATGCCTTAGGTGATACGCAGGCATCACTATTTTATGTTTCATCATATATTGAAAAGCCAGCATCATTTCACTTGGGTCATATTTGAAAATTTGTTTCACAAATTCCGTATAAGCCAAATGGTGACGCATTTCATCGCCTGCAATAATTTTAGACATTTTCGCCAAAAGGGTATGTCCGTTTTTACGTGCAATTTTTGCCACATTATTATGGGAAATATAGGTCGCCAATTCCTGAAAACTGGTATAAACAAAATTTTTGTAGGGATCGCGACCGGTTCCAATATCCATTCCGTCAGCGATTAAATGTTGGGTGGTAATTTCAACTTCGCGCATATTTACCCTGCCTGATAAATAGATGTATTTGTTCAAAACATCACCATGTCTGTTTTCTTCACTAGTCCATGCCCTTATCCATTTGGCCCAGCCATTATCGCCTCCGTTATTGCTGTGTTGTGAAATACCGTCAATATCGAGTAACCAGGATTCGTATGTTGGCAATGCTTCTTCAGTAATGGTATCTCCAACCAAAACCGTCCAGAAATCATCATCCAATTCTTTCGAAATTTCTCTGATTTCTTTTACTTCTTCAATAAATTTTTCGCTTTGGGAATTTGGAAGAAAGTCTGTTGGTTGCCAAATTTTTTCTGGAGCTATCAAAAACTTTTCAACAAAGGTATCGATGCTTTTTTCTAAGGTCAGCATCACTTCTAACCTGATATTGTTTAACGACATGTTCTTTAATTTAGTAGTAGATCGCTAAATTACAGCATTTTTAACGGTATTTTCAACTTTTTCAAAAAGTTTAACAAATTCTAGGGAATCGGCTTTGATGGGTTCATGAAGTTCAAAAGTAATTTTTACGCCAACTTCTAACGGAAACATACCGTATCTATTGAGTTTCCAGCAATTATTAATGGTCATTGGAATCACATAGGCGGAAGGCGTAAATTTGGTAAGCATTTTAAGTCCGTTTTCAGAAAATCGTTTGGGCACGCCATCTTTACTTCTGGTTCCTTCGGGAAAAATAACCGCTGAATAGTTGTTTTTTTCGATGTATTGACCAAATTCTTTGAGGGCGGTTAAAGCCTGGCGGGAATCATTTCTGTCGATTAAAACGGAACCGCCATGGGTTAAATTATACGAAACGCTTGGAATTCCTTTTCCCAATTCAACCTTTGATACAAATTTTGGATGGTATTTTCTCATAAACCATGAAATAGGAGAAATATCATTCATGCTTTGATGATTTGACACAATAATTAAGGGTGCATTTTTCGGAATTGGGTATTTGCTGATAAATTTTATACGCGTTCCCAAAATATAGAGAAGGTAGGTAAAAGTACCATTCATGATATCTACCGCTATTTTATGGCCACGATATTTTCCAAGGTTATAACCAAGCCACTGCAGAACATGAAAAATAAGCAACCCCACCCCATAAAACAGGTAGAAGATAACTGAGAGGAAGTAGGACAATGCTTTTTTCATAATTAAAAAAAACCCGAAGCTATGATGCTTCGGGCACTAATTTTATTAGTTAGAGAACCATAAATCCCAAGGAATTACCGCAAGAATAAGGAGCAAGGCAATACCATAAAAAATAGAAATTGTTTTAAATTTCCCGGCATCTGTTGTTTTCTTTTTGTGTTTTGAAAATCCGATGGTAATTAAAGCAATGGCAATAAGAATCATTAATGGGTGCTCAATCAATGGTTTTCTAAGTTCGCTGTTTTTCATGACATCACCCATTCCTAAACTTCGCATTGTTTCATAATAGGTTGAAGTATAATAGACGATAAAGCCAAATATAAGTTGAATATGAGCAGTAATTAAGGCAAATAATGAAATGCGTAAATCTTTAGCTTTGAATTCTTTTTTTGAAGTTAATCCTATGGCTGCGTTTACAACTGCAGCAATAAGGATAATTAGTACAAGGTAAGCCCAATAAGAGTGAATCATTTTAGTCATAGTAGATAGTTTTAGTTGAATGCAAAAATAGG
>NZ_JBFFKM010000026.1:0-36392 GCF_041555395.1 Lutibacter sp.
GATCGTACCCAGGAATTAATGAATATGACCGAAGAGGACAATCCGGAAATTAGAAAAATTGTGTTGCAAGGGGTTGTTGGAAATATGGTGTTTGAAGATGTTTCTTTCAGCTATGAAAAAAGCAAGGAAGTGTTGCACAACATTTCGTTTAAAGCACCTTCAGGAAGCGTAACGGCTTTGGTGGGTTCATCAGGTTCAGGAAAAACAACGATTGCCGGCTTGGCAGCGTCTTTTTTAAACCCTTCTAAAGGGAAAGTTACTGTAGACGGCATTGATTTGTCTACCGTAAATTTGAGCAGTTTCAGGAGCCATTTGGGCGTAGTGCTTCAGGATGACTTTTTATATGAAGGCACCATTCGCGAAAATATTTTATTTCCACGACCAAATGCTACGGAAGCGGAATTACTGGAAGCTGTAAAAGGCGCTTATGTAAATGAATTTACCGATCGGTTTGAAGAGGGGCTGGATACCGTAATTGGCGAACGTGGTGTTAAATTATCAGGCGGCCAGCGTCAGCGAATCACCATTGCAAGAGCGTTGTTGGCAAATCCTAAGATTATTATTTTGGATGAAGCCACCTCTAATTTGGATACGGAAAGTGAATCCTTTATTCAAAAGAGTTTACATATTTTAATGAAAGACAGAACCACTTTTGTGATTGCGCACAGGTTAAGTACCATTCAAAAAGCAGATCAGATTTTGGTGATTGAAAACGGAAATATTGTTGAGCGGGGAAGACACGAAGAACTCATCGCCAAACAAGGCAGGTATTACGATTTATATACCTACCAAAGCAGGATTTAAATTATTTAATTTTTACAACTATATAAAATGTAAATAAGCTTTTCAATTTTTTGAGAAGCTTTTTTAATATGCAGTGATTTAAGAAGCATAGTTTTTCAAAAAATCCGTAAATGACATAGGTTGTAATATTCTGGATTTATAATGTGCTACGTATGTTTTGTAATTTTTATAAGCTGATTCTTTAATAAATGTGGATGTTTTTTTGTCACTTTGGGTACTGAAATTCATTAAAATAAAATTATTAAGTGGTTCATAAATTATTGGATTTCTAAATTAAAAAAAATATATTGAAAATCAAAGAGATAAGCCAAATATTATTGTAATTCAGTCGTTTATATTAAAGAAATAACTATTTGTTGACTTGTGGACTACTTTTTTTTTGATATTTGTCTCTAATCTTTAAATAGCATTTCAAAATCGTATACCCACTGAATTTTTAAATGTTGTATTAAAAATTTGAATTATTTTTAGTTCAGTTTAGAAGTAAATTTTAAGATTAGCCTATGCTACGGTCCCATTTTATGACGACAAATGAGCAAAAAATAAATGAATTTTATGAGACGTTTGGATGTTTAATTGGTATTAACATAATTTCCTTAAATAAGCGAACAGATAAAACGCTTGTGACGAAATGAATTTTTTTCAGCAACTTTGTGCAGCTTAAAAATTTGCAGATGAACCATAAAAACCTTCCGATAACAAATGATAATGAGCAGGAGCAGCTATTGCTAAAAGCTAAAATTAATCTTTTGCAGCAGGAGTTGAATGACATTGCGCAAAAAACAACTGCTTTTGAAGCTATTTTGCGTTCGCATTTGACCAATGAAATTATCGAGGAACAAGAGTTAATCGTACTTTACAAAAAAGTGCAACTGGCAAAAAAGGAAAAACGCCATACGCAAAAAAAGAAGGGGAAAAATTTTAAGGAAGCTGAAGGGTTAAAAGTCATTGCCAAAAACAGTATAAAAACTAATAGCGTTGCCAATCAAAAAGAAAAAAAACGCTTGTACAGGGAAGCGATGCTTTTTGTACATCCCGATAAATTTTCGATGCACGGCGAAAAAATTGACCTTGCGACTGAAGTGACCACCAAACTTATAGAAATTTACCAAAGCGGTAATTTAGCCGAACTTCAAATTTTCCATACACACATTTTTAGCGGAAATGCGATGATGCAGTTCCAGCTAAATTCAGAAAAAAATGCAAATACCAAGGAAGATTCCTATTTGCAAAATGAGCTCATAAAATTAGAAAATGAGTTACAAGCCGCCAAAACCAAACATACTTACAAAGTGTTAACGGAATATGAAAATCCGCTGACGTTTATTGATGAGCTGAAGGAATATTACCACGACCGAATTTTTAAACTAAAAAAACGGACGAGAAAAGCAAATATGTTTGATTTGTAGCTTGCTAACTGTTGTTGTTTTATCTGAGATTGCCTTTATTTTTGAATTTTACAGTTTCACTTTTAGTCCTCCATTTACAACAAATCCATCAACAGGTGCATAAATATCCCTAAATGTTGGGTTGGTTATTGTGCCGGTATAAATAGTGTCGAATTTGGTTTGGCGGGTATCTCCGAAATTTTCAAAGTTGATGAAAATTGAAAACGAATCCCAAATTTTTTCAACCATAAATCCGAACAGCCAATATTCCCTGCCTTTAGCTCCGCCATTTAGTTCTTGAGGACTAAAATAATAGGCTTCTAAACCCATTTTTAAGGAATCCTCAATTTCATACATCAAGACATTATTTAACCGGCGTTTTGCCACCAATGGAAATTTTGTTGACTCTCCATTGTAATGTTCTTTTACATCAGCCAATGTGTAACCAATGAAAAGTTTTAAGTCTCCGTAAGTCAGTTTTACATTTGTTTCAATTCCTTTAGTGTCAATTGAGCCTTTTGGTTGTAGAAATTCATATAAATTTTCTGCAGTCTGAGTTAGAATTAACGGATTTTTTATTTCAGTATAAAATAGTAAGGTATTTATGCTGAACGACATTTTATCTGAAAGTGACGTCCTGTAATTAATGTCAAAATTTCCGCCGATTGATTTCTCGGCTTCCGTTTTTGAAACGTCAATGGGCAACACATTTCTAAACTGAATTCGTTCTGCATCTTCAGTAAAAACAGTTGGAATTTTGTACCCTAAACCGCCGCCAAGCCTAATTGATAATTTTGGATTCACTTTTAAAAGTCCTGAAATTCTAGGCAATGCAAAAAAGCCATATTCATTTTGATAATCACCACGCAAACCAGTTTCAAGTATAAATTTTTCCGATGCGTTCCAAGTATTTTGTAGAAACCCGCCAAAGGTTGTGTAATGATAATCGACTGCTTTTGAGGTGTCAAATTTATCTTGATTAAATTTATCTGTCCATAGATTTAAACCAGCAATCCATTCTGAATTTTCAACTTTGTAATTGTATGTTGCTTCGCTAAATGAAGATAATTGAACTCCTGAAAATTTGTAACTTGGAATTTCAATGAATCTGTCATAATAACTCACGCTGTTTTTAAACGACAGTTTTGAGTTGGAGTTTGCGGTATGGTCTAGTCCTAATTGGGCACTATAACGATTTGTTTTATTCTTTTCAAAATAGCTATGGATATCGTCACCATTGTTTTCAATATATTCTATATCTCCGCCAATGCGCTCTTCAATAGTAGTGTTGATTCCAACATTCATCTTAGTTTTATCATTGAAATACACAAATAATTTTGGATTGACAGTGTATCTCGTAAATTTTGGAATTGCAGTAAATCCAATTTCAGAAGGGTCATAAGGCGTTCCTATGTTATAAGATGCAAAAATTGTTGTTCCTACTTTATTGTTTCTTTTTGCATAAAATCCGCTTACATCCAAACCCAATGCAGAAGTTCCGTTAAGCATAAAACTTAATTCCCTTTCTTCTTTTGGTGTTTTTGAAACGAGATTTACCAATCCCGCAATAGCTCCGCCGCCGTACAGTGTTGAGGAAGCACCTTTTATGACTTCAACTTGTTTTAAATCGAGAGGCGCTATTTGCATCAAACTCAATCCGCCCGAAAATCCTGCATATAGCGGGTAGCCATCTTTTAATAATTGTGTGTATTTTCCGTCAAGCCCTTGTATTCTAATGCTTGAATTGTAACTCGTAGCAGATGTTTGTTGTGTTTGAATGCCTGTGCTTTCATTTAACATCATTCGTATATCACCGGGTTTCATATTTCCTTTTTCTTCCAGTTCTTCTCCGGAAATGGCTTCTATTCTTGTTGGAATATTGTCAATTGTCCTGCTTGAACGCGTGGCGGAAACTAACACAGTTTCCAATTCTTCTCCTTCAGCTGCAGAAAGAAAAATTTCAATCGGTTCGGTATGAATTAAAGGAAAATTAAAAGTGTTCTTTTTTTCTTGATAGCCCACATAGCTAAAAATGATGGTTTGTTTTCCGTCAGTAATATTTTTGATTTCTATATAGCCGTTTTGGTCAGCACTTGCGCCATTTGTTGTGCCTTGTAAAATTGCGGTTGCACCCAAAAGCAATTCTTTGCTTTCGCTGTCTTTGATAAAGGCTTTAAATGTATGTTGTCCGAAAGCCAATGATGTATATATAAATGCCAACAAAGGCAAAATAATTTTTTTCATTTGTAAAATGATTAGATAAATAATTTAAGAATAGGTTAAGCGATGCGATACACCAAAAGTAAAAGTGGTGATTTCGCTAATTTTATCATTAACTTATTTTGGGCGGTTGCCAGATTTTATCAAAAAAAGCATCTGAAAATTGAGATTTGTAATCAGTAATTAATTTATCTTCATCAGAAGGAATTTCATCAATGTCAATCTGCAAATTTGTAAACACAAAACCAATACAGGTTCCGCAGTCAAGAAATGGAGAACAGGCATCGCAATCACCTTCTTCTTTAGGTTCTTGTGAATGACTGTCTTCGTACTCTGTAATTATTTCATCATTGCATTCGCTATCCGAGCAACAAGGCACCATCGTAAGGGAAAAAACATATAATGACAGTAAGAAACAAAGTGTTTTCATCTGTTTAAATTTTATTTTTTATCGGTAACAGATGCTGTTCGCTATTAATCATCCCCTTGTGTATCAAAATTTGTTATGCTCGTTTCATTGTTGCAAATATTACAAATATTTTTGGTGGGTTTCAAAATATTGATGATTGTAACGTAGGTTTCTAACTGGCCAAACGGCGTGTGAGGTATTTTTTTTACTTAAACTTTTTGTGTGGACTTATTTATTTTTCAACAAATTTACCAATTCAAAATTAAAGGTCTTTTTTGAATCTTTGAGAATCCAGAAGATTGCCACGCTTATGAATGCTGCAAAAAAGCACCAAACTGAGGTAAGGTATTGCTTAAAAAACATGGCCGAAATTAAACATGATAAAAACATCAATACGCCTAAATAATGCATTCTTTTAATGCTTGAAACGAAAAGTGGCGTAATGGTGGAAGTCAGGTAAGCTGCAAAAGCTATGTTCCTGAATGCGACAGGGAAATCATTGTTGTACTGAATGTGATAATTAATAATTTGCGGATTGACTGTGAAATTCAGTAAACAATAAGCATAATATGAGGATAGCAATATTCCAATTACAAGGAAAACTTTTAATATTCTTTTTTTGCTTTTGTTTTCTTCCATCAGCAGCACTGAAAGCGGAATCACCATAGGCCAGAGGATTTCAGCCATAATTAAAAAAATAGTGGAAGTCAGTTTTTGAATATTGGGGAATTCAGGATTTTGCAAGGACAGCCATAAAAAGCCTTCTGTAATTTGTTGGATTCCAAAAAATAAAGGGATAATGGCGAATATCAATTGATTTGGTTTGTGAACGCTCTTAACAGTAGCAACACCTATTGAAAAAATGATAACGCCTCCGGTAAAACTTGCTTCTGGTGAAAAACACATAATATTTCTCTTTAATTGGTTTGCACTTTTTATGGTGAAAACTCCAAACAAATCCAATGATATACAAGTTACGACAATTTGCTGAATAGTAGTGCTTTATTTCAAAACCTTTCCTGATAGTTGTTTAAACATTCTAAACTATAAAGCAGCAATTGCTCCTCGTCATTTGGAATTTTTACAGTTTTGATAAATTTAAGTCCAAGTTTTTCTATGAGTTTTTGTGAGGTTGTGTTTTCTTTTGTGGTTATGGCGCTGATGAGTTTTATGTGAAACTCTTTGATGCCAATTTCTATAAGCTTTGAAGCACTTTCAAATCCATAGCCCATATTCTCATAAGCAGGCAACAAAGCAAAACCAATATCAATGCCTTCCATACCTTCACGGTCATACAATCCGCAAGTGCCTATTTTAATGTTGTCCAATTTTCTGATGAGCGTATAATTTCCATACCCAATCCGTTCCAATTGAGGAATCATCCTTTCTTTAATGTATGTTTTTGCTTCTTCAGCCGAATTCACGTTTCTGTCACCTATATTTACAATCCATTTAGGTGTGTTTACCAATTCAAAAATAAAAGCAGCATCATCTTCCGAAGTTGGATGTAAGATTAATCTTTCAGTTTCAAAATGTTTATAAGCTTTCATTTTTTATTGTCCAATAGGTAATGAAAAATTAAATGTACAGCCATTTACTTCATTGCTTTCAGCCCAGATCTTACCACCGTGCATTTCGATAAATTCCTTGCAAAGCAACAAACCCAATCCGGTTCCCGTTTCCTTATTTGTGCCCAATGATGAGTAGTTATAGTCTATCCGGAACAATTTATCGATATTTTCTTTTTTTATCCCAACGCCATTATCGGTTACAATAACAATCAATTCTTTCTCTTTTTGCTCGGTGCTAATTATAATTTCACCTCCGGGATTGGTGTATTTTATAGCATTTGATATCAGGTTTCTTAAAATGGTTTTTACCATAGCTTTGTCCGCCACAACATGAATCTCGTTGGGTATTTTTTTTGAAATAAATATGGATTTTTGCTGCGCTGTATCATTCAATAATTCAACAACTTCATTGATTGCGGCTGCCAATTCATAGTGAACCGGATTAAATTTTATTTTTCCTGTTTGTGTTCGTGACCATTCTAACAAATTTGTAAGTAAATTCATTGCCCGATGCGATGAATCATGGATTATTTTGGCATAATTTTCAATATTGTGATAGTCCTTTTTGTCAATCCGATTTACAAGGATTTCGCTATATCCGAGAATACTGCTAAAAGGACTCTTCAAGTCATGGCCAATGATAGAGAAAAAACGGTCTTTGGTGGCATTGGCTTCCATCAAACGGGCTTTGCTTTCTTTTAATTCTTTTTCTGCTTTTTTATGTTCAGTAATATCACGAACGTTCAGCACCACAGATTTAATTAAGGGATTCTTAATTTGATTGGTGCCAAATGCTTCCAGATATACCCAACCACCATTTTTATGTCGGTGTCTGTATTGTGAACCTCCATTTGTAGAATTTTCTAAAATATCAATGAGTCCTGCTATCGTTTCTTCCTGATCTTCCGGGTGAACCATTTTCTCGATTACAGAAATATTAATTAATTCTTCTGGCTTATAACCTAAAATCCGCTCACATGATTCACTAACATAATGCTGCATTCCATTGGAATCCAAAAGCACAATCATATCAAATGAATTCTTAATGAGTTGTTTGAATTTTTCTTCATCCCTCTTTGTGGATTCTTCTATTTGTTTTTCTAATTCCTGATATGTGGGGTCTCTATCCATTTTTTAATCGTTGTTAACGGTTTAGCGCATAAAAAGTTGCGGTTCTGAAACGGAAATTTTTCGATGATTAAATTTAGTGCTTTTTTGTTTTAGAAACATTCTATTTAATTAAGCAATTTTTTTATTGAATGTTTGTCGGTTTCTACTAAATCCGATTTGAGCATAATAATATATGGTGTTAGGTGCGGTTTTTTATTTTTCTTCCTTCTTTTTCTCATACTTTTTGAGAGGCGAATCAGTCTTGTATAAAACTTTTCCAGAAGGGACTACTTTACTAGAACCATCTAAATGAGTATCTTGGTCGTCAAAGAAAATATGTGCTCCGAAAGCTTTTAAAACTTTATCTTTTGATAAACCACCCATAAAGTAAGCTTCATCAACGTAAACTCCCCAATGACGTAGAGTTTTTATTACACGCATATGACTTGGAGCATTTCTTGCTGTTACAATTGCTAACCTTAAAGGAGTTAATTCTATTGTTGTCGGTAAAAATTCCTGAATTTTAGACAATTTTCTTAATAATTCAGCAAAAGGGCCGTCATTTAAAGGAACATCTTCATTTTTCAATTCGTGCTGATGAAATGCTTCAATTCCTTTTTCTTTATAAATCTGTTCTGACTCCTCTGAAAAAACAACTGCATCTGCGTCGAAGGCGAATTTAACTCTATCCATCTCGGGAATATAGTCAGTTGGAGGGTCATAAATTAGAGCAGTCGCACAATTAGAAGTGTCACTTATTTTTTGAACTTCTTTTTCATCTTTAGATAAAAATAAATCTATGTCAAATGCATCTATAAAAGGTGAAAGAGGTTCTCCACCGGAAAATGCCCATCTTGTAATTGGAAGATTAAAGTGTTTAATTGATTTTAAAACTCGTACTCCTGTTTCTGGACTATTTCTTGACATTACAACAACTTCTATAATTTGTTTAGAAGCGATGTCATTAAGTTTTAATAAACTTTTAATTAAAGGAAAAGCTGTACCTTCAGATAATAATTCATTTTCATGTTCTAATTGATATTTTCTGAAACCCTCAATATTTTCTTTTTCAAAGATTTCATTTTCTTTTTTCAAGTTGAAAAGTGCTCTTGAAGATACACCTACAACTAATATTTTTGAAAAGTCTAATGCCATAAATTTATTTTATTGTTCTCAAATGATGCGCAACTTGTTATATCAGAATAAAACACTTGTATAAGGTGTTACCATCCTAATAAATAATTATTTTATGTAAATACTAACGCAATTTTTTTAGTAGTAATCAAATATAGGAAAAATAAAGCATTAAAACGGGGGCGTTTTAAATAGGGTATTTGGAGTGAAAAAATTCATTATTTTTAATAAAACGACAGATTGCTTCTGTATTTTTTTTGCTTTTTTGGAGCCAAAATCACTGTTATGTGTATTGCTTTTTTCGACTAATTTTAAGCACGAGTGTTATAGTGACTATAACACTCACTAACACTATGTATGGAGTATCCTCCCTTTATCCTCCCTTTTACCTCCCATGAGCCCCTAATATGACTGGTGTTGTGCCCGTCCTAAAATTGGTTTTTGACGAGTTAAAGGATTGTGCGATTGTGGCAGAAAAAAATTTTTGAGCTTCATTTCTGTCTTTTGGCTGGTATAAAATTTAGCGATTATTTAAGCGCAAGATGAATTGCCTTTGCAATCGTGGGGTGCTATGACAGGCTACGTTATTGAAGGTCGCGTTCAGTATCCAGAATGTCTTTTATGGCTGCCTGGTAATTTTTAATGCTTCCCGCTTTTTTAATTTTCTTTAAGGCTTTGTGCGGATTTGAAAACAGCACAGAAAAGTATTCCCATAAATGGTACATTTTCAATAAAAGATGCGTTGAACCTGATAACGATTCACTGTAATTTTGAAAAAGCGTGTCGTGAAACTCCTTAAAAAGTTCCAATTTATTTTTTGGGTATTGCGTGGTATTGCTTTTGATCATACTTGGCAAAAAAGGATCTGAAATAAGGCCCCTGCCAATCATCCAATGGTCTATGCTAGGAAAACGTTCCTGCATTTCGTGAAATTTTGTCACAGAAGTAATGTCGCCGTTGTAATACAGTTTTAGGCTTGTATGGTTGATGCATTCCTGAAAAGCATCCAAATGTACGCCGCCTTTATACAATTGTTTTCCAATACGTGCGTGGATGGCAACGTTTTTAATGGGGTATTTTTCCAAAATTGGTAAAACCTGTAAAATTTCTTCCGTGTTTTCGTAACCCAAACGCATTTTCATAGAGACAATAATGTCCGATTCTTCCTGTACTTTATTAAGAATATTGTCAATTCGTTCCGGGTCGCTAATAAGTCCGGAACCCATTCCGCATTTTGTGACCATCGGATACGGACAGCCTAAATTCCAGTTTAATTCTTTATAGCCAAGTTGCTGTACGTATTTTGCCACAAATAGAAACTCCTCCGCATCGTTGGTGATTATTTGAGGAATCACCTCCAAACCCACATTATTTTCAGGCAGCAGGTCGCGTTCATAAGAAGCTTTAATTGCCAAATTTCCGTTTAACCGAATATAGGGCGCATAAAAGGTGTCAATTCCTCCAAAAATGTTGTTAAAGGCATTTCTAAATCTAAAATCGGTAAATCCTTGTAAAGGAGAAGAGAGTAATGTGTCGTTCATATCATTTTCAATTGTGCAAAGATACTGCTTTATGATTTTAGATTTAGGAATTGCGATTTTAGATTTTTTAACTTTATCCTTTATCCTTTATCCTTTATCCTTTATCCTTTAAACTTTTGACTTTAGCCTTTATAAATTTATAATCTGATTAATATCAATTTCTTAAGGTGATTAATATCATTGCGTATTGTAATATTCATGATGTCACTTTGACTGAAATCATTGTACAACACTTCTAATTCAAGGTACTTTACAAAAAAGAAAACGATGCTTATAGCCAGTTTTTTAATCTTGTTTTTATTGTTGATCGTTTATTTGTCGATGATTCCAATTGTGTTGTTTATTGACACCAAAACAAATGAATATTACATTCGGGTAAAGGGTTTGGTAAAGGCAAGTATAGAAAGCCACAAAGAAGAATTTATCAGAATAAAACTGAGGCTATTTTTTTTAAATTTTTATTTCTATCCGCTAAGAAATATTGGTTCAGGTAAAAGCAAAAAAATAGAGAAAAGGACAGAGAATAAAGAGAATAAAAAGAAAAACAAAAAGGGATTTGACTTTGCGAAAAGTTTGCGGATGATAAAATCGTTTAAGGTAAAAAGATTTCTTTTTGATATTGATACGGGCGATTGTATTTTGAATGCTGAGTTGTATCCGTTATTTGTGTTCCTGAATTATAGAATAGGTGGCTTCAGGATCAATTTTGAAGGAAGAAACAGGGTGGAACTGCATATATGCAGCAGGCCAATATATTTAATTAAATCGTTTATTAATCTTTAAAAATAAAAATTATGGAATTACGCATGGAAGATTTGTTAGGTAAAATCACAGATTTTATCAAGTCTGAAACAAACACAGAAACTGTTATTGGAAAACAATTTGAATTGGGTGAATTTAAATGTGTGCCAGTGATTAAAGTAGGTATGGGATTTGGCTCAGGTGTGGGTGAAGGGAACCCTAAAAAAGAATCTAAAGGTGAAGGGTCAACGCAAAGCGGCGGTGGAGGAGCAGGCGTGGGAATTGAACCAATTGGTTTTTTAGTGAGCAGGGGAAAAGACATTTCTTTTCTTTCCGCAGGAAAATCAAGCGGACTTGCTTCAGTATTTGAAAAAATGCCTGAGATGATCGATAAGATTGCCAAAGCCAAAAGCAAGGAAAAAGAAACTGCTTAATCCTTTTTGACTGAAGCGGTTTGGCAACAGCTTAAAAAGAAAAACCGAGGAAGTATTTTGTAAACACTTCCTCGGTTTTTTTTGAACTTTAAATTTTTAATTTTTATTCATCATTTTGATGGAAAACCAACCGAGCATTAAAATGATGATGCCCATAATTGCCCACAACCAATTTTTATTTTTAAATAAAGGCTCTTTTGCCAAGACTTCCTTTTTATCAATTAATTGTTCATCTCCCAAATTTAGAATGGTTAACGTATCGGGCACTTTTGAAACGAAACGTGTGATATCGTAGTTTGGTTTAAAGGCTTTTTCGTTTCCGTAGGTTAAGAAATAAGTAGCTGGTTCTGTAAAACGGACAAGTATTTCATGAACGTAACCTTTAACTGTAATCGTTTCAATATTTAAGGGTTCATTGTCCTGGTTGGATATACTGATCTTCAATTTTTTTAAGATGGTGCTTTCAAATTTGAATTCGTTTTTTTCAATAGAGCTAAGTGTTCCCGAGGTTAGTGTTTCATAACGATATTTCCAGCCTTGTTCCGTTTTTACGCTGTCGGCTAAATACTGAATGGAGAAAGGTCTGTAAAAATCGAAAGTGTCTTTAACTTTAATTTGAACTACACTCACGGCAACAGGCGATTTTAAGTCAATTTCAAGTGTTGTTTTTTGTTCCTTTTTTTCCTGGATAGTTTTTATGTTTACAACATCGTAATTATTAAAACTGCCATTGCTAATTTCATTTAATGCAGCTTTTACTTTCACCAAATCCGGGTTTTCTTTGCTTTTCACTAGCAATCTGAAAAAACGATATTTTGTGCTTGGAAAAGTTACCTTGGTAAATTGATAATCGGTTTCTGCATTTTTGATGGATAAAATTCGGTAATCATCAACAGCGGTAAACCATTCCTGCTGATTTTGGCTTCCTTCAAGCCTTAGTTTCCAATCGAAATTCTGTTGTTTGAAATCCAGTATTAACTGATTTATAGCTTCTTCCGCAGGCACTTCCAGCGTAAAATAATAGCCTATTTTATTGTGGGTGCTATTTAATAGTTTGAAATTTACTTCTTTATCAACTATTTTTTCTGTTTTAAGTTTCAACAAGTAGGATGCTTCAATGGTGTCCTTGGCTGCAGTGATTCCAAAAACTCGAATATCGGATAAATTGGAAGATACTTTTCCGAAGATTTCTTCTGGCAAGATCACTTTGTGCCATTGGTCTGTAATCCCAAGCAATTCTTTTTTATAAGTATACTGGTCAATTTGTCCGTAAGAATACGAACAAAGCAATAGCAGTAAAAAAGTACTTATGCTAGCTCTCAATTTCATCGATGATAAGGTGTTTAAATTTGTTGTATAAAAATGAAATGATTAAAAGCAAGATTCCTAATGAAACAAATATGATTGTTTTTGAAATGGTGTCAAGATGTGAAATGTCATAAAAGAATAGTTTTATGAGTGTCATTCCAAATAAACCAATGGCGCCAATACGCAAATGCTTTTTATTTTTCCAGATACCTAAAATAATTAACAATAAGGAATAAATTCCCCAAAGTATGCTAAGTCCAAGTTTGTGGGATTCGGAAGATCCTGAAAGGTCCATTACATTTATCAGTTCACTGCTGGCAATCCATATAATGGATATGTGAAGCAACAAATCGAACTCCCTTTTATAATCAACTTTCATAAATTCCTGGCGTATGTAGTTGTAGCAGGCGATGATTGCCAGTGTGAAAAAAGCAAATGAAACATATCTGATTCCAATATTAAAAGTGCCTACTTTATAATATATCGCTAAGGTTTGCTCTAAATAACTTTCACGCAATTCGCTTAAAATGTACAATCCCTGTGTTAAAAAAACCAAAATTGCGATTGTGTTGAATCCAAGATTGACGAGTCCGAACTGCCTGTTTTTTAATTTTTTAATATTCACAAAGGAAAATACCGATAAAAACAACAAGGAATAATTAAGAATCCAGATGGTTTTGAATTTTAACAAATCATAGTTGAAGTTTTGCTGAGATTGCCCATACGGATCATTCATTGCTATATTGGAATCGGTATAAAGCTGGTTCCAGTAATTTTCAATTTCCACCCTGAATGCAAGATAAAGCGTTCCCAACAGTATGGCGGGAATTGAAAAGGAAACTATTTTTAGCAATTCTTTATGTGAAATCAGTGCTGAAGGATATTTTTTGTTGTTATTCAGAAAAGTTATAAATCCGAAGGCAGCAATAAATAAAACTGAACTCAGGAAATGAATATTTAGGAGCGGTGTTATTTTTTCTTCTGAATTGTTGAAAAAATTCATGTGATAGTCTGTTGACCAATCCTGAAAAATACTGATAAGGGCAAGAGCCATTAAAGGATAGGAAATTTTTTCATAAACAGGAATGTTTTTCGTCCTTCCAATCCAAAATAGTAAAGCGGCTTCGCCAACCCATAAAAGGGTCACCCAATTTCCGTCTAGCTGAACAGGAATCGCGATGGTTATAAAAACAAGCACCAATCCGGCAACAAAATAAAACAGGTTTTTATCGCCTAGTTTTTGCCTGTAAATAATAAGGCCAACGATGAAATGTAAAATTCCGTTGCCTAGCGTAAATAAGCCCAGTAATTGGGAGCCGATCTCATGACCGTCCAAAATGGCATATCCAAATCCGTAAAAAATAAAGGAATTGGAAAGCAATAACAAGATGTCAGTAATTTCAAATTTTTCCTTTTGAAGCAATTTAAAAGCAAGAAATGTTGTGTAAAAAGTGGCAAAAAAGATAAAAATAAAAGTCAGCGCCAGCTCAAAGTGTTCTGCCACTTCGTATTTTGAAGGGTACCAGGAAGCAAATATGAGCCAAGTGAGCACAAAGGATGAAAAATAAAGCAGTTTCCAGTATTTTTTAAAGGCAATAACAAGGATTCCAATATTGATAATGGCCATATAAGTGTAAAGCACGGCAACATTTTCCGGATCTTCACTCAATAAAAAAGGAACTGCGTAGGCGCCCACCAATCCAATGAGCGCAATGATTTGTTTGTTGTAATTTAAAGCGGCAATTACGGTAAAAACCGTAAATATCACCATAAAAATAAACGTGATTGTTTGAGGAAACAGGCCGTAGAAACTGTAAGCGGCATAGGTCATAAAATACATAATGGCCATAGCGCCACTCACCAAAACGGCACTAAAATTTTCATACTTTTCCTTTAATTTTAGTCCGAATCCCAAAAGTCCCAATCCAACCAAATAGCCTAAAATCACTCTTGTTAACGGACTTATTAAGTCGTGTTCAATCGTATATTTTGTTCCTATGGCCACACCCAAAATTAAGATGGCAATACCTATTTTGTTGATTAAATTTTCACCTATAAATTTTTCCAAATCAATACTTACTTTTGGCATTGACCGAGTGCTTGGAGCGGTATGTACAGGTCGTTCGGTGATGGTTGAAGGTTGTGGTTTTTGACTGGTTGAGGTTGTTCCGGCTTTTGGAATTGCAATCCACAATATGAAATAAACCAAAAATCCAATTCCAAAAAATATGGTTAAAAACAACCAAAGAATGCGCACTAAAGCTCTGTTGATGTCAAGGTAGTCGGCCAATCCTGAACAAACACCACCTATAATCCTATGATCTACATCTCTATATAATTTTTTGGAAACTGAGCCAGGGCTGTAAGTTGGTTGCTCTTTAACAGGCTCTTCCTTAACAGGTTCTCCTTTTTTCTGATGCTTTATTGTTTCAGAAATTTTTAATTGTATTATTTCTTCACGTATTTCGTTAACTTCTTTTGAAAAGGCTTCTTGTCTTTTTAGTAGTATTTTTAGCTTTTCGCTAAGTTCATCTAATTGGTCTGGCTTGTTGGTCATGCAGTCATTTTTAGTTGGTGAGAGTTAGTTATACTCTTAAGTTTATATAATGAAAACAGGAAAAAATTTCCTTTGTTGAAATTTAGTTAGGTAATATTACAAAAAACTTTTGATAATTGCTTATTCAGGTGTTGTTTAAACATGAGTCAGGCAGCCATTATTTTGTTTAAAATAGGTGTTTTAGGATGGTTATAGCTTTAGCTTTTCCAACTCTTGTTCATAATCATATTGCAAATCTTCGTGTAAAACGAGCATCTTTTTTTTGACGGATTCAATTTCTCTGCTGAACAGATTTTTAAGTACCGTATTATTTTTTATGGAAGGTTTAAAAGCCAACAATTTCTTGCAGAAATAGAGTAGAAGTTCAATTTCTGTTTCCTTATTTTTTGAATAGCGAATGGCTGTTTTAACGGTGCGTAAAATTTTGCGGACACTTTTCTTTATGAAATAATAGGTTTTTGTATTTACCAGTTCAAACTGCTCATCAATTTCCAGTTTTATGCTGTTAACATAAACTTCTTCATTGCTGGACTCAAATAAAAGATAAGTGAGCAGTTCTTTATTTTCCTTTTTAAATTTAGACAAACGCAAACAGAGCTCCATCAATTCCTTTTGTGAATAATGCGACAATTCTGTTTTTATTTCTTTTACGGTGACCGCTTTCATAGGCAAATATTTATTGTTTTAATTTTGAAGCCAATTCCGTGATATCTTTGATTTTTGCAGTGGGTTCAATTCCCCATGGATCAAAAACGGAATCTTTGGAGCGTTGAACCCAAACGGAACGCATTCCATACGAAATTGCGCCAATCACATCAAAAGGATTGCTTGAGATTAACCAGGAATCTGATTTTGCAGAATTGGTTTTCTTATTGAAATGTTCATAAACCAAAGGGCTTGGCTTAAACATTTTAACATCTTCCACACTTACAATTCCATCAAAACTATCCATAATTTCAGCATTTACCAATAGTTTTGAAATGGCATTTGCACTTCCGTTTGAGAATGCAATTAAGGTATGGCCTGCTTCTTTTAATTTTTTCAATCCAGTTTCAACATCAGGAAAGGCCGGTAAAATTGTATACTCATTCATTAAAGCCGCTTTCTGGCTTTTACTTAACTCGATTTTATAGAAGTTGCAACAGAATTCCAGTGCGTTTTCAGTGCACACAGAAAAGTCAGTGTATTTGTTCATTAATCCCCGTCTGAATGAATATTCCAATTGCTTGTTTCTCCAAGTATCCACAAATGGTGTTGCTTTTTCTCCTATCAGTTTTTCCAATGAATTAAAAACGCCGGATGTGTTTATCAAGGTTCCGTAAACATCAAAGGCTAAGGTATATTTCATGGGTTTTCTTGTTTATAATTATTATGAACGAATTATCATTGTTAAAGTTGCGAGTTTGAAACTACAATTTTTCAGGAATTTAAGTGTTGGTTTAAATTCATGATGATTCAATATCTTTATAATACCTTACCATTGGCCTGTTTTTAGATGTTTGGTCCACAATTTTAAAACCAGCCCTTTCAAATGATTTGTATAAGCCAATCCAGGCAAATGAATCTGGAAGCGTTTCTTTTGTTGGAATGGTAGGATAAGCTTCTATAATTGAGATATGATTTTCTTTAGCATACTTCATAACGCCTTTCAGAATTTCTACTGAAACACCTTGACGTCTGAAGTTTTTATCAATAAAAAAACAAGGTATAGACCAAACAGGTTTATTGTCTATTCGTTTGTGAACTCTTGATTTTTCAAGTTTTATAAAATCTTCTCTGGGCGCAAATGCACACCAGGCAATGGGTTGTTCGTCATAAAACCCAAGGATTCCTGTTGGTTTATTTTCCAAAACAAGGCTTTGCATAGCATCTTTGTTGCCTTCATCTATTTTGCCTTCAATAAAATCGGTTTTATTCAACCGGTAATACATACACCAACAATTTCCACAAGCTCCTTTCTTACCAAACAGTTGAACAAATTTCGACCAATTTGTTTTGGTTAAAGGTTCAAAAGTTAATTGATTTAAAAAGTCTTTGTCATTATTTGAATTGGCCATTGAATGGTGCTTTTAGGAACTCAAATTTAAGGATAAATTTTAAATCCTTTCCAAACGCGTAAATATCCTTAATCTCAAAAAAACTTCTTGTCAGTTTTTTCTAAATTATTTAAAATCTGATCTCTTAATTCCATCAATTTTAGTTTTCGGTCAGGTTTCATAAAAAAGTAGAAGTGCACAACTCTTAAAAATCTTTTGATTTCTGTATAATAATACATCGCAATATATCCTGAAATAGGAATTGTTAAAAGGAAAAGAAAAGTATACCAGAATTCAGTACTAATATAATTTCGAAACAACCAAACTTCAAGAGTATAAAACAACGGAAATATAATTAATCCAGAAACCATTTCAACAGAAGTTTTGTATTCTATATCCAATTTCATGGCCTTAAAAATTTGGGAAGGAAGGATGTATGGGATATAATTTAAGAGTAATCCATAGCTATATAAAGGTGCAAGGAGCAGAAATTGCAGGAAATAATTCAGACAAACAAAAAAAGCATTCTTCTTTAGGAAATCATCTGAGAAAAAGCCCAGAGATAAGCCTTCTTCCGTAAGCAGATCATTGAAAGTATAAACCTTGTTTTCAGTATCCTGATAAAGTTCAGCATTATTTTCATTGAGGTCATTCAGCGCTTTTGAAAGCTGACTTCTTAAGGCTAAAGATGCTTTAGGATTAAGGTACAAATCAGCCATAGGTTCCTTATAGGCAGTGTAAAATTTATGGATTTTAATTAAGAATTCCTCTTGCTCTTTATCGGAGGTATGAGGAATATTTTTAGCCAGTTCTTTTCTTATATTTTCTGTTAAGGCCAAAACACCCTCAAATTCTTTATTTAAATAAGTTTGTTTATAGGTGTCTAAAGAAAATGGGGTGTTCACAGTCACGGAAATCATACTTCTAAACTGAATTGAATCTGAGTAATCCAAAGAAATCGGAAGTATTTTTAAATTGCCTTCAAAATTATTCAGTTCCTCAAAACTCAGTGCAATTCTTGCAACCCCCGTTTTTATTTCGCGTAATTTAAGCTCATAATAGCTGCTGCCTTCAGGAAAAAGGAGCAGCGTTTTTCCTTCACCTAAATATTCATGGCATTTTATGAAAGTTTTTTTATTGTCGGGTTTTTCTCCCGGCAATATGTCTTTTTTTCTGTAAACAGGAATTACATTGAAATAACTGAAAACAGCATTTACAAACTTATTTATAAAAATACCGGCATTTCCCACAAATCCCAATTGCTGTTTTACTATTGACATAATAATTAAAGGATCCATAAGTGTATTGGGGTGATTGACAACAATAATTAAAGGACCTTTATTCGGAATATTTTCTTTTCCGGTAACAACAATTTTCTTAAAAAAGAAGAATAGCGCAACTTTTAATAGTTGTTTGAGAAAATGATAAATCATATCAAATTCTTTTTAAGATTTGCCAATTGCAATACTATAAAACCACCTATAAAAAATACGGACATAAAAACCATGCTGTAGCGCATACTTCCCGTAACCTGATCTATGAAACCATAAGTCAATGAGCCTATTACAATGGCGAATTTTTCAGTAATATCATAAAAACTAAAATAAGAGGCGGTGTCTATTGTTTCTGTAGGAATTAGCTTGGAATAAGTAGATCTTGAAATAGATTGTATGCCACCCATCACAAATCCCAAAAAGGCTGCCAAACTGTAAAATGTGATTTTATCTTTCATAAAATAACCTGATAAACAGATAATAATCCAAATAATTAATGTGCAGCTAATTGCGAAGCCATTTCCTTTTAAGTTGGAGAGCCAAGCGAAAAAATAAGCGCCGCCAATGGCCAGTATTTGTAAAATAAGGACGATATAAATCATTTCATCGGCGCCCATACCAATTTCTTTATCTGCAAACAGAGGAGCCAGCAACATCACAGTTTGAACTCCCATACTGAACAGAAAAAAGGCGGTAAGAAATCGTTTCATTACTTTTTTATTACGAACCACCATAAAGACCTTCTTTAATTCTTTGGTTCCATGACTTATTATATCTGAAGTAAATGGTTTTCCAGTAGCACGGTCTTTTAAATAATAAAAAGAGATTTGTGCAAATCCCATCCACCAAATACCTACTAAAATAAACCCAAATCGCGTAGCTGAACTGCCATTTTCAAAACCAAAAAGCGCATATTTTTGATAAAGAAGCAGGTTGAGTATCAGTAAAATAATGCTGCCCGTATATCCCATGGCAAATCCTTTGGCACTTACTTTATCCATGCTGTCATTGGAAGCTACCTCTGGTAAAAATCCGTTGTAAAAAACCAAAGATCCTGCATAACCAATGCTTGCTAAAACAGAACAGGCAATTCCATATTCAATATTTTCTCCAGTAAAAAAGTAAAGCCCTATGCAAGAGAGTGACCCCAGATACGTAAAGAACTGCATAAATCGTTTTTTTAATCCACTATAATCTGCAATGCCAGAAAGAATTGGAGAAAGAAATACAATGACTAAAAAGGAAAAAGATATGGCATAAGAAAATAGTACGGAATTTTTAATGTGAACCCCAAAAAATTTCACCATTTCGCCTCCAAAAGCTTCTTCAGTAGTGCTTAAATAATAAATTGGAAATATGGCTGTGGTAACAATTAAGTTGTAAACTGAATTAGACCAATCAAATGAAGCCCAGGCATTAATGAGACGCGGATTATTTTTTTCTAGCATTTGAGTTAGGTTTTAATGATTTTTTTATTTTTTAAAGATGCAATTTTTTTTTGAATTGGCCTTTCAATATTTGGGAGCTACATCCAGAATTTTAAGTTCTCCTGAAATATTTTGAAGTTAATACATGTTTTACAAATAAATTGCGCGACTAAGAATGACTTAATTGGCATTTTTGCCTAAGAATATGTGATCGCATTTCTTTTAAATTTGAGCTATTGAATCTAAAAAAACAAATAGCATTAATTAGGCGAAAAAAATTAGGTTAAAACCGATTTTTGTGTTAAATTTAATTGTGCTTTTACGCTGTGTGAAATCTTCTATTTTACAAATACAGTGATGGTTACCCCATAACAATTTTATTTATAACTGATATATTAATAATAATTTCAGTCGTTTTCTTTTAAAAAATTTCCCTGTTATTATTTTTGGAGGTTCCGCTAAATAGAATAACTGAATAGTTTAAAATTTTAAATTTATGGATTCAAGCAAATTTAAGTCCTTAATTGGGCTCAGAAAACTTCCTTATTCAAAAACACAACGTACCATTTTTTTTCTCTTGTTATTGTTCGTAATAGGATGCGCGTATTATAGAGTTGGGAAGACGCAAAGTGGTGACGACATCACTGCCGCTAACATTGAAAACTATAGCGCCAACAAGTATGTGATTTTACATTCCGGATCAACAACGATGCATTTGGAATCCATAGTTGTTGATAATGACAATAATCAGCTGACTGCCGTAACGAAACCATTAGATGTTTCTCATACCTATTATGTTACAAGTCCTGGAAATTCGGTTTATCGCTATCATAAAAGTAAGGGAGATCCAACCTACGAAGTGCATTTCTATTCAAATGCGGCTTTAGATATGAGCGAAAATTCAGCTATTGCCCTGCCTTTTTCAAAGATTGAAAAGATTGAAATTTATGATGATGCTACCGGGCATTCCATATTTATGGCCTCAGCAGGCGTTGTGGGTGCTTTGGTTTTAGTAGGTGTAATTATTGCTTTAACAAAAAGTTCCTGTCCGTTTATTTATGCGAATAACGGAGAAAATTATGTGTTTGAGGGAGAATTGTATCCAGGAGCAATCAGGGCGAAGCTGGAGCGCGATGACTATCTGCTGCTGCGGAATCTGAAACCTAAAGATGGTTTATATTCCATTAAGGTTTCCAATGAATTGAAAGAAATTCAGTATACAAATTTGCTGAATCTGATTGCAATAAAACATGACAAAAATTTAAAGGTTTTACTGGACAGCAAAGGAAATGCACATACCATTTCACAATTAAATGCACCATCAAATATCATGGTAAACGAGTTGCGTGCCGATTTGAAACCTTTTATTGAAAATGATGATATTTACTATCAATTTAATGAAAATATGATGAACGGAGATGAATTTAACAGCGTCGTTTTAGAATTTGAAAAGCCTGCAGCTATTACCTCAGGAAAATTAGTGCTGACAGCCAGAAATTCTTATTGGCTGGATTATATGTATGGAAAATTCAATGAGAAAATGGGAACTTATTTTAATGAGTTTCAAAAGAAACAGGAAAGTGTTTCAAGTGAAAAAAGCATGCAGTGGATGCTGAATCAGGGAATTCCTCTTGGAATTTATGTTAAAAATTCAAGTGGATGGAAACTTGTTGAATATGAAAATGTCACCGGACCATTAGGAAAACGAGAAATTGTAGTGCCAGTTGAATTTGAAAAATCAAGCGAGGCAAAAATTTCAATTAAATTGGAATGCGGTTTTATGTTTTGGGAAATTGACTATGCCGGAATGGATTTTTCTGAAAATCAACCACTTCAAATTTCGTATATAAAACCAATTCAGGCAGTTGATGAAGATGGAAATAATGTAACAAATGAACTGCTGAATGCAGATGACAACTATCTTCTTCAGTCTAAAATTGGAAGCGTTACAACCATTGATTTTGAGGCTGCTGAAAGCGAAACGGCAAATACCACCACAACCGTATTTTTAAAAAACAGGGGTTATTATACATACATTAGAGACTATAAAGGAGAACCAGATTTTGCGGAACTGAAAACTTTTAGGGAAAAAGGCGCTTTTACGCGGTTTTCAAAAGAGACGTACTTTCAATATGTTTCCAACCCTAATATGTTGGATTTAATGGTGCTGAAATGATGAATAGTGTAGCAACATCTCTTACAAATATTTTTGGCAAAGATTTTAGTGAAAGATTATCAAATCTGTTTCGGTTTAAATCTGAGACTAAAACTTTCGCCAATTCTGAAGGACAGAAGATTGTTTATGGCTGGCCGATTTTTTTCATCCGATATAGGTTTAGACTGACGATTTTTAGATTGGCCATTGCAAAATATAGAAATCCGATTACAGCAATTAAAGTGTTGTTATATATTATAAAATTAAGAAAATCGGTAAGAGGAAACAATGCGATTCGGAAAATGGTAAAAGCAAATGGCAAATATTATATGGGTTTGTATGTTCCCGGCTGGAATGGAGAAATTTTTAAATCTTTTGTGCTTTCTGAAATGAACAGATTTGTTTTGCTCAATGAAGATGTGAAGCGGTTTAACAATGTGTTTTTGGCAATTACCAAAAAATGTATTCTTCAGTGTGAGCATTGTTTTGAATGGGAAGCGCTAAATAAGAAAGATGTTTTGACAAGCGAAACTATTGAAAATATTATTTCAGTGTTGCAGGACAAAGGCGTAAATCAGATTTACTTTACGGGTGGCGAGCCCATGTTAAAATTAGATTTGATGCTAAATGCCATGGAAATCGCCAAAAAAGGAACAGATTTTTGGGTACTCACTTCTGGTTATAACTTAAATTCGGAGAATGCCCAGAAATTAAAAAAAGCTGGTTTAAATGGTGTTGTGATTAGTTTAGATCATTATCTGCCTTCTGAGCACAATAAATTCAGAGGAAACAATAATGCTTTTGAATGGGTCATTGAAGCAGTTCATAGTGCGTTGGAAAATAATTTGATTGTGGCCTTATCTGTTTGTATTACAAGATCTTTTGCAACAGAGGAAAACCTTTTAAATTATATGGCTTTGGCTAAAAAATTAAAGGTGTCGTTTGTTCAGTTTTTGGAACCAAAAGCGGTAGGCCATTATGCAGGAAAAGATGTCATCTTGTTACCTGAACACGAAGCTGTCATAGAAAAAACCTTTCTCAAAGTAAATAACCACTTCGATTTTCGGGATTATCCAATAATTGTTTATCACGGTTTCCACCAGAGAAAAAGGGGATGTTTCAATGCTGGTTTAACAGGGCTATATATAGATACTGACGGACAAATAAATGCTTGTCCGTTTTGTCGTGATAAAACAGGAAATGTTTTAAATGATAACTTTGAGGAAAACTTAAATAAATTAAAACAGAAAGGTTGCCCTACTTATAATTTGGTTGAATAATAAACTAAATTTTAGTTGTAAATATATCAGCCCAAAAACTTTAGCATGGACTAAAATTTGCGTAATCAACGTTTTATTATTTTTTAATGGATTGAAATCCTGCTAATGTTTTGACGATTGTCGGTTCATAAAAGCATGCTATTAAATTAATTAACCGGTATGGTAAAATTAAAGATGGTGCCTTTCCCTATTTTAGATTCAACCCATATATCGCCGCCGTGCATTTCTATAAATTCTTTGCAGAGCAATAAACCTAGCCCAGTCCCCACTTCCTGCTGAGTGCCCAGGGTAGAGTAACTGTTTTCAATTTGGAATAATTTATTGATGGCCTCTTTTTTCATACCTACGCCATTGTCGGCAACAGAAACCAGCAGATGGTCTTCATTTTGTTTGGCGCTAATTCTTATTTCACCGTGAGAATTAGTGAATTTTATTCCGTTTGAGAGGAGGTTTCTTAAAATACAGCTGGCCATGGCCTTATCTGCAAAAACAGAAATATTTTTTGGTAATTCTTTAATAATGGTTATTGATTTTTGTGTAGCGGAATCTTTAAATAATTCAGTTACTTCATTGATTATTGTAACCAATTCAAAATATTCAGAATTAAATTTATTTCTGCCTGTTTGTGAACGTGACCATTCTAATAAGCTTGTAAGTAAATCCAAAGCCTTCTTCGATGAATTTTGAATGAATGCGGCATATTTTTCTAGTCCATCAAAATCCTTTTTATGAAGTTGATCTGCCAAAATATTACTGAATCCAAAAATATTATTGAAAGGACTTTTTAAATCATGGGCAATGATAGAAAAAATTCTGTCTTTTATAGCATTGAGTTCTTTTAAACGGGTTTCATTTTCTTTTAATAGTTGTTCGGTTTTTTTACGTTCCGTAATATCGCGAACATTAAGAATCACTGATTTAATAAAAGGATTGTTAATTTGATTTGTACCAAAAGCCTCAAGATAAACCAAACTTCCATTTTTATGAAGATGTCTGTATTGAGTGCCGCCATTTGCTGAATTTTCAATAATATCACGAAATGCCAACATGGTTTTTTCCTGATCCTCAGGGTGAATCATTTGCTCAACTACAGGGATATTGATTAATTCTTCAGTTTTGTAGCCTAGGATATTTTCGCAGGAATCACTAACATAGTGCTGAATTCCATTGGAATCTAACAGCACTATCATATCAAAATAGTTTTTTAGGAGTTGTTTAAATTTTTCTTCACTGTCTTCTTTGAACGCTTCTATTTCTCTTCTAATTCTTTGTATGTTGGTTTTTTGATCATACTTGAATAATTGCGGGTAAAATATTCACTTTTTACTTATTTTGTATACAATGGTTTATAGGGTAGTTCAGCCCTAAACATTTTTTATACAACTAGTTTCGCAATTTTTTTAGCAGTAACCCAAATATAGCGATAATTAAATTATTTATCAATTAAGTAAGATACATTAAGTTGAGAGAAATATTAGGTTGCTATTTAGTATTCAACAAGCTAACCGCAAATTACCCTACTTAATATTTTGTTAATCTTTTATTAAAATTTTTGAGAAGGAATTATAATCGAATCTGGTATGATTCTAAATGAGATTGGTAATTTAGGAACCCTTATTTAATTGATTTCAAAAACTTTTCCTTCTAAAGCTAAAAGGGTGTTCTCAAAAAATTCCTGTGCTTCAATTTTAAAATCCTCTTTGTTTTTGTAACGGCCGCTATAATGTCCAATAATTAACTGTTTTACTTGTGCCAGTTGCGCAATTTTGGCCGCTTGTGCCGCTGTGGCATGTTTTGTGGTTGCAGCAAGCGCTTCTTTGTCTTTCAAAAAAGTAGCTTCATGATACAAACAATTTACATTTTTTATTAAAGATATAATTCCAGGAAAATAAGCGGTATCACTGCAAAAAGCATAACTCAAAGGTAAGCATGGATCTAAGGTCAGCGTTTCGTTTTTTAGCAAAACACCATTTTGTAACATAAAATCTCTCCCGTTTTTTAAGTTTTGGTAATCGCAAATTTTAATTTCTTTGTATTTTGAAATCGCAATAACATTTAATTTGCGTTCCCCTAGTTTTTCTTTAAATAAAAACCCGTTGGTATATACCCTGTGATCTAAAGGGATGGTATGCACTTCAACTTTTTCATCTTCATAAATAAGTTCGCTTTCAGTTGAAGTGAGCTCATGGAAAAGCAGTGGGTATTGTGTCCAGGAATTAGAGAGTTTTAATTGTAACGTGATGATTTCTTTCAATCCTTTTGGCCCATAAAGATGCAGCTCGTTTTCACGGTTTAACAATCGGAAGGTTGAAATTAACCCAACCAATCCATAAAAGTGATCGCCATGCAAATGTGAAATAAATATGTGTTTTATTTTGGAAAATTTAACGCCGTATTTACGCAATTGTACTTGGGTGCCTTCACCGCAATCAATTAAAAAGTTATGATTTTTGATTTCTAAAAATTGCGCTGTCGGGTGCGCGTTAACTCGTGGTGTTGCAGAATGACATCCTAAAATAGTGAGTTTTAAACTCATTTAATGATTAATCTTTTAGAAACAATCTCAACATCAGTTTGCAAAGAGTAAATGTACATTCCTTTGGTTAAACTATTTCTGTTAAAAGGGATGGCATTGTAGCCGGCGTTAGCATCTATTTGCTCCGCATAAACCGTTGTTCCCAAAAGGTTCTTTACTGTAAACTCTATAGTTTGCACTTTGGAAGATCTAAAGTTGATACTTGTATCTGTACTAAATGGATTTGGATAGGCAGAAACTGATAGAAGTGTAGCCTGCGGAATATTGTTATTTAAATCCCCATTGTTTTTCTCGGATTGTTGCGCAAAAGAAAATGAGAAAAACATCATAATAGTTATAAAAAGTAGTTTTTTCATCAATAAGCCAATTGGTTTTAAAATCCTAAATCTCGTTCAATGGCATCCATTTCAAGGATGTCTATAGCTTCGTTAAATGTTGGAACAACATTTAATTCGTCCGGTAAATCATCAATTGATATACCCCCACAAACAAGTACAAAACTTGTACCATTTTTTATGTGTTGCACACTTAGTTTCAAAAATAACAAAATTTCTTTAATTTCTACGTTAATTTTATCAGAAATATCAATAATTAAATGTTCCCCGATAAATTCCTTGTAGCAATCTTTAAATTCAACAAAGAACTGAGATGCTGAAATTTGAGTAGGCTTTATGAGTGTGTATGTTTTATTTTTAGTAACAATCATAACTAATTTTGTTCAGTTTGTTGTGCCAGTAAATATATTACTGCCATACGAATGGCAACTCCATTTTCCACCTGATTTAAGATAATGGATTGGTCGGCGTCAGCCACATCACTTGTTAATTCAACACCTCTGTTAATTGGACCAGGGTGCATAATTAAAATTTTCTTACCCAAAGAGTCCAGTAGTTGTTTATTTATACCGAATAGTTGCGAATATTCCCTGGTTGAAGGGAAATAATTAATTTCCATACGTTCATTTTGTACGCGAAGCACATTGGCAACATCGCACCATTCAAGTGCTTTTTTAATATTGTATTCAACACTTACGCCCAAGCTTTCGATATATTTGGGGATGAGGGTTTTTGGTCCGCAAACTTTTACTTCTGCACCTTGTAATTTCAATGCGTATATATTTGAAAGTGCCACGCGAGAATGCAAGACGTCACCCAAAATTACAATCTTTTTTCCCTCTACGCTTCCTAGTTTTTCACGAATGGAAAAGGAGTCTAACAATGCTTGTGTTGGATGTTCATGAGTTCCGTCTCCGGCATTCACTATTTGTGCATTTACATGCTGAGATAAAAAATCACAAGCACCTACATCGGGATGTCGCATCACAATAATATCAACTTTCATGGATAAAATATTGTTCGCGGTATCAATAAGCGTTTCCCCTTTTTTTACGGAAGACTGACTTGCGGAAAAGTTAACAACATCGGCCGATAAACGCTTTTCTGCCAATTCAAATGAAAGTCTTGTTCGGGTACTGTTTTCAAAAAATAAATTGGCAATGGTAATATCACGAAGCGAAGGCACTTTTTTAATGGGCCTGTTAATCACTTCTTTAAAATGATCGGCTGTTTTAAAAATCAAATCAATATCAGCCTTATTTATATGTTTTATTCCTAAAAGGTGTCTTACGCTTAACTGACTCATATTTAATTATTTATAATATATACGGCATCTTTACCATCTTTTTCTTCCCAGTGAACACTTACTTTTTCTTCGTTAAAAACATCTACCTGACTTCCGCTGTAATCTGGCTGAATAGGCAAATGGCGGCTAAACCTTCTGTCGATTAACACTAAAAGTTCAATTTCCGAAGGTCTTCCAAACGATTGAATGGCAGTCAGCGCAGCACGAATACTTCTGCCAGAAAAAAGTACATCGTCTATGAATACGACATTTTTGTTTTCAACAATAAAATTAATTTTGGTTTTATTCGCCTGTAAAGGAGTTTCTCGACGCCTAAAATCATCACGATAAAAAGTGATGTCTAACAACCCTAATTTCACGTTTGGAATGTGATAATCATTTTCTAAAATAGAGACTAAACGTTCCGCCAAATAAGTGCCTCTTGGCTGAATTCCAATAAGCGCCGTGTTTTCAAAATTAGTGTGATTCTCAATTAGTTGACAGGCTAATCTGTGTAAAATGATATGAATCTCTTTTGAGCTAAGAAGTATTTTTTTACTCATGACAGTACCAAACATTGTTTGGAATACAAATATAAAGCATTTTGTTAATTAATTTGTTAAAAACATTTAGAAGTTGTGTTTAATATCTTAGGTTTGTCCCGTAATTTTAATGTGACGCTAAATTATGCAATTTTTATTATGAATTTAACTCCAAAAGAAAATAACATATCGCTTTCAAAATTTGAATCGATGCTAAAAACCAATAGTGTTTATTTTTTCGACTCCATTGAGTTTGAGGAAATTGTGCACTATTATTTAGATTCTGGAAAAAATTCATTGGCAAAAAAAGCAATTAATTTGGGACTTAAACAACATCCCAATTCTGTAATGTTAAAATTATTGAGGGCTGAATTGCTGATTTTTGATGAAGAATTTGACAAAGCTTCGGCACTGTTAAAAGAATTACAGGCAATAGAACCTGCCAATGATGAAATTTATGTGCAACAGGCTAGTATTTTTTCAAAAAAGGACAATCATTTTAAGGCAATAGGTTTGCTGAAAGTTGCGCTGACATATACTGATGATGAAGCGGACATTTTTTCCTTGCTTGGAATGGAATATTTATATTTAGATGATTTTGATGAAGCGCAGCTAAATTTCTCAAAATGTCTGGAAGCTGATGTAGAAGATTATTCCGCACTTTACAACGTAATTTATTGCTTTGATATGCAAAATAAGCATTTTGAAGCCACTGAATATCTGAACAACTATATTAATAAAGATCCTTACAGTGAAATTGCCTGGCACCAATTGGGTCGTCAATATTTTATAGTTGAAGCTTATGAAGAAGCATTGCGTGCTTTTGATTATGCCGTGCTTATTGATGAATACTTTGTGGGGGCTTATCTGGAAATGGCAAAAACTTTAGAACAATTGAATCGTTTTAATGAAGCCATAGAAAATTACAAAATCACGATAAAATTAGATGATCCAACTTCATTCGTTTTTTTTAGAATTGGGGAATGTCATGAAAAATTAAAGAAAACGACATTGGCCTTAAAGTATTACAAAAAAGCAGTTCAGGAAGACCCCCTTTTGGACAAAGGCTGGATTGCCATTACCAATCTGCACATTAAAGGAAAAAAATATGACAAGGCCTTATTTTATGTAAATAAAGCGCTTGAAATTGATGATCAAAACACGCTGTATTGGAGAAAATATGCTGAAATTAATTTAAAACTCAACTATTTTGAAGAGGCTGTAAAAGCGTTTGAACAATGTATTTTATTGCAGGATCTGGATCTTGTAATTTGGGTTGGATTAAGCGATGTATTGTGTTTTTTAGGAGAATATGAAGATGCATTGACAAATTTGTTAAAAGCCAAATTATATTTTGACGATTTTGCGGAAATAGAATACAGACTGGCAAGTTTGTATTTTAAATTTAAGAATTACACAAAAGGAAGGTTACACTTGAAAGAAGCGTTGTCCATAGATTTTGAATATTTTTCAATAATTAAAGAGTTGTTTCCTGAAGTTTATAAACTGCAAAAAGTAAAGGATATAATAACCCAATACAAATAAATTTCATTATAAAATGTTACATTTGCCTGGTAACCATTAGCAACAAATGCAACAAAGAAATTTTAGCCATTACCTCATTATTTTACTAAAAGGAATAGCCATGGGTGCCGCTGATGTGGTTCCAGGAGTTTCTGGTGGTACAATTGCTTTTATATCTGGTATTTATGAAGAGTTGCTTTCTTCAATTAGCGGAATAAATATTGCGAATTTAAAATTATTAAAAAAGGAAGGTTTTAAAGCCGCTTGGAAAGCTATTAATGGCAATTTTCTGTTGGCTTTATTATCAGGTATTTTTATTAGCATCGTTTCATTGGCAAAACTTATTTCCTGGTTGTTGGAAAATAAGCCAATTTTGGTTTGGTCTTTCTTTTTTGGTCTGGTCTTGGCAAGTATTTTATATGTTGCCAAACAACTGACAAAATGGAATGCTGTCACAATTATATTATTGATATTAGGCGCTATTGCAGCCTATATTATCACAACCTTGCAACCTGCAATTTCAGAAAGTTCTTCACTTTTGTTTTTCTTTTTTGCCGGATCTTTGGCGATTTGCGCCATGATATTGCCCGGTATTTCAGGCTCTTTTATTTTGGTGCTTCTGGGCGCTTATAAACCTGTTTTGGATGCCATTCATAATAGAGATGTCAAATTACTTGGCGTGATGTCTTTTGGTGCTGTGGTTGGGCTATTATCCTTTTCTAAAGTGTTGAGATGGCTTTTTGATCATCATAAAAATTATACATTGGCGGTATTAACGGGTTTTATTTTGGGTTCACTAAACAAAATCTGGCCTTGGAAGGAAACACTAACCTGGCGCATAAATTCTCATGGCGTAAAGGTGCCATTTAATGAGCAAAGTATTTCTCCTTTTTCTTATGAAGGTGATTCACAATTAATGATGGCTATCATTTTGTCAATTATTGGTTTTTCAGTAATCATATTGTTAGAAAAACTCGCGAATATTTCAAATAAAGTTTAATTTATGGCAAGAAACCGTAGTTTTTCAGACAAGTTTTTTCTTTTTATTAAAGGACTTTCTATGGGTGCTGCAAATAAGGTTCCCGGAGTTTCCGGTGGAATGGTTTCTTTTGTGCTGGGTTTTTATGAAGAGCTGATTTATTCGCTTCGAAAAATAAATTATAAAGCGTTTTTGTTGCTTTTTAACAGAAGGTTTAAAAGTTTTTATTACTACATAAACGGAACTTTTTTATTGCTTGTTATTGGTGGAAGCGTTTTTAGTTACTTCAGCGTATCATTATTGTTAGATTATTTGCTGCGGCATTACGAGCTGTACGTTTGGAGTGCATTTTTTGGGATGATTATTGGTTCAATTTATTATATTTCAAAAGATTTTAATGATTGGAGGAGAAGCAATATTATTTCAATGGTTATAGGAATTGTCATTGGTATCGCCATCAGTTTTATGAATCCGGCCAAAGAAAATGACAACTTATATTTTGTATTTTTCTGTGGAATTATTGGGGTTACAGGAATGACATTACCCGGACTTTCAGGATCATTTATCTTAATTTTAATGGGTAATTATGTGTTGCTTTTAGTAGATTCTGTTACGATGTTGTATAAAACTTTTATTGATGTTTTTACTGGTGATTTTAGTTTCATCAACAGTGAAGAAAGGATGAGATATCTTAAAATTATCGCAGTATTTACTGGAGGTTCAGCTTTTGGTTTAGTAGCCACTTCTCATATCTTAGGCTATGTGTTAAAAAGATGGCACCAAATAGTTACCTCAATAATTATCGGTTTTATAACGGGTTCATTGGGTATTGTTTGGCCGTGGAAAAGAGTGGTTTATAAAATTGTAAATGGCGAAATGTTATTTGATATTAATGGAGATAAAGTAATTGAAAATTATAAAAGATATTTTCCCGATTTTTCGCAACAGGAAACTTGGGTTGCCATTTTCTTTGTTTTTTTTGGTGCCGCACTTGTTTTTTTAATTGATAAATATGGATCTGAAAGTAAAGAATATCGAAATGAATAATCGCAATAAATTTGGGATCATAGGAAAAAATATTTCCTATTCTTTTTCCAGAAAATATTTTCTGGAAAAATTCAAAAAAATGGGCTTAAATAATTATCAATATTTCAATTTCGACATCCCTGAAATTGAAGAATTTCCTTTTATTTTGTACCAGCGAAAAGAGGATTTTAGGGGATTGAATGTTACCATTCCCTATAAAGAAGCTATTATTAAATATTTAGATGAAGTTGAAAGTGAGGCGCAAATAATTGGTGCCGTTAATACCATTAAAATAACAGATGATGATAAATTGATTGGTTACAACACCGATGTGTACGGTTTTCAAAAATCGATTGAACCTCTGTTGAAAGCCCATCACAAAAAGGCACTAATTTTGGGAACCGGAGGCGCATCAAAGGCCATTGCATATGTTTTAAATAAATTAAATATTTCCTATAAATTTGTTTCAAGAAGCACGATTGAAAATATGTTGACTTATGAGATGCTGGATGCAGAAATTATGGGTGAATATTCAATAATTGTTAATTGCACACCAATTGGTACACATCCAAATGTTGATGATGCTCCCGCTATTCCATATCAATATTTATCCGAGAAGCATTTGCTGTATGATTTGATTTACAACCCTACAGAAACTAAATTTTTGCTTGAAGGCAAAAATCAAGGAGCCAGTATTAAAAACGGATTGGAAATGCTTGAATTACAAGCAGAAAAGTCATGGAAAATATGGAATTCCTAAAAAGAATTCCCTAAATTTACGCAACTTTTCTAAAAAATTCACATCTCTTATAGAAGTGGTTTTTTCAAAAAAAGAAGGCTATTTTTAAAATTATTAATGAATATAATTAAACGAACCTTAAACATTTTTATATGTTAGACCAAGACAACAAATTACCAGTCGAAGAAAGTCATGCAACTCCGCAAGATTCCGAAATTCAGGAAGAAACACAAAAAGAAGTAAAGCCGAAAAAAAAGCCTTCAACCAGTAAATCTGTTGACAAAATGGATAGCGAAATTGCTGAAGGCAATGAAATACTGCAGGATTCCAAAATTCAGGAAGACACTCAAAAAGAATTAAATCCGAAAAAAATGCCTTCAGCCATTAAAGCTGTTGACGAAATGAATAGTGAAATTGCTGAAAGTTCTGAAAATATTGATCATTCAACTATTGAAATGGTGAATTATGCCGACTTCAGTTTAGAAGATTTAGTAAGTGAATTGAGTAGGCTTGTTAAAGAAAATTCAGTTCAAAGCATTACAAGTAACGTTAATGCAATAAAACAGGCTTTTCATATTAAATACGGAGAAATACTAAAAGTTGAAAAGGAAACATTTGTAGAACAAGGAGGTGATTTGGTTGATTTTCAGCACAATAGTCCAATAAAATCAAACTATAACAGTATTCTTTATGATTTTAAAATCAAAAGAAATGAGTTTTATGCCAGTAAGGAAAAACAACTGAACGATAACTTACAAGCAAAACTTGGTTTAATAGAAGAACTTAAACACTTAATTGATAACGCCGAAGGCGCCACCATGTATAAAATGTTTAAGGACATTCAAAACAGATGGGTTAAGATTGGACTTATTCCAAGAGTGAAATACAACGATACTTGGAGAACCTATCAACATCATGTGGAACGTTTTTATGATTTATTGCATTTAAGCAATGATTTGCGTGACCTTGATTTTAAACATAATTTAGAAGAAAAATTAAAGCTTGTTGCAAGAGCTGAAGAATTGGCGGAATCAGACGATATTAATGCAGCTTTTAAAGAACTTCAGGTATTGCATAAATTATGGAAAGAAGATATAGGGCCAATTGCAACAGAGCAAAGAGAAGAGGTTTGGGATAGATTTAGTGAAGCAACCCGAAAAGTGCACGATAAACGCCATGATTTTTTCAAAGACATGAAATCCAGATTTGAAGAGAATGTTGAGAAAAAATTAGCCGTTATTGCAGAGATTGAAGCATTGGATACTTCAAAAAATTTAACAAGAGTTGATTGGCAAAAAAGCATCAAGGAATTGGAAGTTTTACGCAATAAGTTTTCTGAAATTAAGCAAGTTCCAAGAGAAAAAAGCGATTTAATATGGGCTAAATATAAAGAGGCGACCCGTAAATTCAATGTTGATAAAAATAATTACTTTAAACTTGTCAAACACGAACACCTTGATAATTTAAATAAAAAGAAAGCGCTTATTGAGAAGGCAATAGCCGTAAAAGAAAGCGAAGATTGGGATACAACTACTGAAATAATGAAAAAAATTCAGATGGAATGGAAGAAAATTGGTCATGTTCCCCAAAAATATTCGGATAAATTATGGAAAGAGTTTAAAGATGCATGTAATTATTATTTTGACAGATTTCACCAACAACAAGATGCTGGTACTAAATTGGAGTTGGATGTTTTCAGTAAAAAGAAGGACCTTTTAGCAGAAATTAAAGAAGCTATTGACAATAAAACCAAAATTACCATCAATACGCTTAAAGAATATGTCAAAAAATGGCGTGAACTTGGAAGAGTGCCTCATGAAATGAAGCATATTGAAGTTAAGTTCAATAAATTGTTAGATAAAATTGTCGAAGAAAATGCAATTGACAAGCAAGATGTTGAAATGATTAAGTTTGGAAACTTAGTGAATAGCTATATCGAACAAAAAAACTATAGAAAATTGGATTCTGAACAGCTTTTTGTAAGAAGAAAAATTGATGAAACTTCCAAGGAAATCCTACAATTAGAAAATAATGTTGGGTTTATTTCCAATGTTTCTGAAGACAATCCTTTAGTTCAAAATGTGAGAAATCAGATCAATGTTTATAAAGAAAAATTAGAAATTTGGAAATCTAAATTAGACTATTTAAGACAATTGGATTATTAAATAAAAAAGCCTGCGAATGCAGGCTTTTTTATGGAAAAAAGTTTTAAGAATCTTAAGTTTTTTTATTCATATTTTAAAACGGCAATAACTTCAATTTTAACATCACTCCAGGTTTTTGAAATACCGTCATCACCAGTATGCAAATCTTTACATACTACATTTAAAGCTTCTAAAGCTGCCTTAGCTTGCCAATTGTCTAATTCCATGTTTCCTACTATGGTAACTTTATTATCTGTTACGATATAGGCTATTGGTAATTCTCTTGTGATGCCATTCAATGAAATATCAACTGTACTGGCATTTTCTTTATTTATGTGTACTGTTCCTGTAATTGTGCTGGAATTTTCCATAGAACCAAAAAAGTATTTTTTTACTTTTGCGTCTCTAATGGTGTCTTTTGTAATCAAGCTACTAATCGGTATTTTAAATTTTAATCCGTTTAATGCTCCTAGAGCTGTTGTGTCTTTTTTTGCATTTTCAATAGCTACTTCTGAAAATTGTCCTTTAACAGGAACTTTAGCCGTTGTTTTGTATGCAGTCCAATTAATTGTAGTTGAATCTGCCATCACAGAATATGTTTTTACAATTGGAGTTACCTCTTTTTTTTCATTCTTTTTACAAGAAGAAACAAATACCATTATTAAGAGTAATGATGATAGAACATAAATTTTTTTCATAATAGTTAGTGGTTTTTTAAATATTTATTTACAAGGTTAATATACTCTTTTTTGGCCTGATCTTCAGAAATTTGACTTAATTGAAACCATGCATTTAATTTAAAAGCGTTTCTTAATTCTACGTTGCCTGAAGGTTGCTGGTAATTCGTTCCCTTAGTTGCCTGCTTGTAATAGGCATATAAATGCAACATCACATCTGGTGGAAGTTTTAAGGTAGTCGTTGATGAAATTTTATAGGCTTTTTCAAATTCTTCGTCTAGATTTTTTGCCATAACAGTAAGTTTTAAAAAAATTAAAGTGCGGCAATTATTTGTTCCCCGCCTTTAACTTTGTCGTTTAAATTTACTTTAATAACAGCATTTAACGGTAAAAACACGTCTACTCTGGAACCAAATTTTATAAATCCGGCATCTTGGCCTTGAATCACTTGCATTTTGGGTTCTGCATAGTTCACAATGCGTCTGGCCAATGCTCCTGCAATTTGGCGGTACAATATTTCTCCCGCAAATTTATTGGCAATTACAACGGTTGTTCTTTCATTCTCTTCAGATGACTTTGGATGCCATGCAACTAAATATTTTCCTGGATGATATTTACTGAAAGTTACTTCTCCGCTAATAGGATATCTTGTTACGTGAACATTTATCGGAGACATAAATATGGAAACCTGTATCCGTTTTTCTTTAAAATATTCTTTTTCGAATACTTCTTCTATTACAACAACTTTACCATCAACAGGCGCAATAATATGTGTGTCGTTAACAATGGTTTCTCTTTTGGGGTTTCTAAAAAATTGTAATATCAGCACATAAAAACCAAGCAATAAGATTGCCAATAATTTATTGAGCCAAATTGCTTCAACAAAGTTTTCAAGAGCTATAAAGCCTAAACCAACAAAAATTGAGGCAATGACTATTATTTTAAAACCTTCTTTATGAAACATAATTATTGAACTAATTGTAAGTAAATGAAAATGAAAGGAGCGGCAAAA
Organism: Lutibacter sp.; assembly: GCF_041555395.1. Lineage (GTDB taxonomy): Bacteria > Bacteroidota > Bacteroidia > Flavobacteriales > Flavobacteriaceae > Lutibacter. The sequence goes on from NZ_JBFFKM010000026.1 coordinate 36,189, forward strand.
ATAACACTGTCAAATCGGTCTAAAAAGCCTCCATGTCCTGGTATAAAATTACTACTGTCTTTAACCCCGGCTTGTCTTTTAAACATAGATTCTATTAAGTCTCCCAATACGCCAAAGACACTTACAATTCCTGCAATTACAAGCCATTGTTTAAGGTAAAGTGATGTAAATTGACTGGCTAAAATAAAACTCACTAAAAAAGTA
>NZ_JBFFKM010000027.1:0-35492 GCF_041555395.1 Lutibacter sp.
AAAGATGCTTCCATTAGTTTAACCGTTGATGATTTATTCAAATCTGTAAAAACCGACAGAGACAGGTTTAATGCCAGCTATTTTTCAAAAAGTTTAATTAAAAATAAGTACAGAACAATATTGCTTTCTTTTACTTACCGGTTTAACCAAAGTAAAAAAGACAGAAGAATTGATTTTGATAAAAAAGAGATTAAACCTAATTACTAATTGTTATTTTTGAACAAAATAAATTCATGAAAATTTATCACAATCCGCGTTGCGGAAAAAGTCGCGAAGGTTTGGCCATTTTAAAGGAATCCAAATTGCCTTTTGAAATTATCAATTATTTAGAAACGCCGCTTTCAAAAGATGAATTGATTGAAATTATAAAATTATTGGATATTTCCCCAATTGATTTGGTTCGGAAAAACGAAACCATCTGGAAAGAAAATTACAAAGGAAAAAATTCACCAGATTCAGAAATTATCACTGCAATGGTTGAAAATCCAAAACTCATTGAACGACCAATTGTGGTTAACAAAGGCAAAGCCGTTATTGGGCGTCCGCCCGAACTCATAAAATCCATTTTATAAAATTTATGTTTTTCTTAACAGTTTTAATCAATTAAAATTTAAACATATTGATTCCATCTCTTAATTAATTTACTAATTAAAATATTGATATTCAACATCTTATTGATAATTAATTTTTAAATATTATTTCTAAAACTTTTTCACTTTTAATCACACTCGTTAACACTCGTTAACATAAAAGCACTTGGCCAATACTTATCTTTGCCCAATTATTAACCAATAAATCATTAATGAAAAAAATTGTATTTATAGCTATATTTTTATGCAGCCTTTTCATACCCAATTTAGGAGCAACAAATACCGACCCTATTGAAAAAATTAATTTAACGGGTAAAGTTATTGACAAGGATACCAAACAAGCCCTTGAATATGCCACCATCGTAATTAGATCTTTAGATGGTAAAATAATAACCGGTGGGATTACAGACATCAAAGGAGAGTTTAACATTCAAATTGCAAAAGGCGTTTACGATATTTCCATCGAATTTATTTCTTTTAAAACAAAATTATTCAAAAGCAAAGAAATTTCAGGTAATACAGATCTAGGTACAATTACTTTGGAAATTGATGCCCAAACTTTAAATGAAGTTGAAATTATTGCCGAAAAAAGCACTGTTGATATACGATTAGACAAAAAAATATACAATGTTGGTAAAGATATGACCGTAAAGGGCGGAACTGCCAGTGACGTTTTGGACAACGTACCGTCCGTTTCCGTTGATGTGGAAGGAAACGTAAGTTTGCGCGGTAATGAAAACGTACGAATTTTGATAAACGGAAAACCATCCGGTTTGGTTGGTTTAAGCGGTACAGATGCTTTGCGACAACTACCCGCTGACGCCATTGAAAAAGTTGAAGTGATTACGAGTCCATCGGCACGCTATGATGCTGAAGGAACGGCAGGAATTTTAAACATCATCCTACGCAAAGGAAAGGCTCAAGGATTTAATGGTTCTATGTCAGCTTCCGCAGGAAATCCAGATAATTTTGGGGTTTCAGCTAATTTAAATTACAGAACAAATAAAGCAAATTATTTTGGAAGTGGTGGTTATAATTACAGAAATGCTCCGGGAAACTCAAGCAGCTATGTCACTTATTTAAACCCTTCTGAAGTCACACCGGACTTCAGGAATGAAAAAAGAGCATATGAACGAAAACGGGATAGTTACAATACCCGATTTGGAATGGAATATTTTTTGACGGATAAAACTTCTTTAACAGGTACCATTTTATATCGCGAATCTGACGGTGAAGATGTTTCTACAAATATAAGCAATGAATTAGATGCCAATAAAATTTTGACTCGCACCAATAAACGAATTGAAATTGAAAATGAAAAAGACAAAACTACAGAGTATTCATTAAATTTTATGCACGACTTTAACAAAGACGGACATAAATTAACTTTAGATTTTCAATACGAAAACAGCATTGAAAATGAAAACTCCTTAATTAACGATCGGGATATTTTCCCTACTTTAATCGAAAATGAACCAGAGAGAATTTCAACCGACAATGATTCAAAAGATATTTTATTTAAAGGAGATTATGTATTGCCAATTGGCGAAAATTCTCAATTTGAATTTGGTTTTAACGTTAGTTTGAATCAATTGAGTTCGGATTATTTGGTCGAAGGATTTGATGTTGAAACAAATCAATTTTACAATGATACCAATTTTTCCAACACCTTGGATTTTGAACAAAATGTTTATGCCGTCTATTCTCAATATGGCAATAAAATAAATAAATTTTCATATCTGTTAGGGTTAAGAATGGAAAATACCGACAGAAAAATTAATTTACTTCAAACCAATGAAAATTTTGATAAGAATTTTACTGAATTTTTTCCAACAGTTAATTTAGGGTTGGAATTTAGTGAAAGTGAAAGCTTAACATTGGGTTACAACAGAAGATTAAGGCGTCCGCATCATTGGTTTTTAAATCCGTTTGAGTCAAGAACAAGTCAAACCTATATTAGAAAAGGAAATGTTAATTTAGACCCTACCTACACCAACTCATTTGATTTGGGCTATTTAAAACGATGGGAAAAATTAACTTTGAATTCATCCATTTACTATCAACATGCCATAAACAACATTGAAAGGGCCCAAAAAGAAGAAATTAGGGACGTAAATGGCGTTGAGACACTTGTAATTATAACTATACCTGTAAATTTAAGTTCACAAGATCGTTATGGGTTTGAGTTTACCGCAAATTACAATCCGATTAAATGGTGGAAAATCACCAACAGTTTCAACTTTTTCAAATCAGTTACTGAAGGAAATTACAATGATATTAGTTATAATTCAAATAATGTAAGCTGGTTTACCCGATTGCAATCGCGTATTTCATTACCAGGGAAAATAGATTGGCAAACCAGTGGTATGTATATGGGGCCTTCGGAAAGTGCTCGCTCAAAAAGAAAAGGCATGGTTAGTGTGAATTTAGCTTTCAGCAAAGATATCTTAAAAGAAAAAGGAACTCTTTCTTTAAATGTCAGCGATTTGTTTAATACCCGAAAATACGAATCAACAGATATTTCTCCAACAACAATTTCAGAAAACGAATTTCAATGGCGGAAAAGACAAGTCATGCTGAATTTCACCTACAGATTTAATCAGAAAAAGAAAATGGAGAGACAGAAAAGAGAGGATAATGGCGGAGAACAAGAAATGTTTTAAGCATTTTGAACAACAAAAAAAGGCAATTGAAAAATTGCCTTTTTTTGATTATATTTTTTGAATTTTATTCTTTTTTAGTGGTTGCTTTAGCTTCCTTTCTTAATTTCCAAATTTCTCTCAAATTTCCGAATAACCAATAAGGCACTACAAAGGTCAATAAAAAAATCATTAACCAAAATCCCATCGTAAAAACGGTTAGAAAAATTAAAAATCCTGAAAACTGTGATAAATCCATAACTTTTTAAGTTTATTTTTTAGTAATTACAAAATTAGTATTTATTTTTAATTAATCACATTAATTTTATTTTTTTTAAAAGTGATATTTCTCACCAAATGAATCAAAAAAAACCTGCAACTTTGATAGGCTAAAAAGCCATAATTGGTAACTTTGTAATTCATTAATTTAGAAAATATAACAATATGAAATATAGAATAGAAAAAGACACCATGGGAAAAGTGGAAGTTCCAGCCGATAAATATTGGGGAGCTCAGACAGAACGTTCCCGAAATAATTTTAAAATTGGGCCTTCAGGCTCCATGCCTTTAGAAATTATTTATGGATTTGCCTACCTAAAAAAAGCAGCTGCTCATGCAAATTGTGAATTGGGTGTGCTTTCAGAAGATAAACGCGATATTATTTCTGCTGTTTGCGATGAAATTTTAGAAGGCAAACACGACGACCAATTTCCGTTAGTTATTTGGCAAACCGGTTCCGGAACACAAAGTAACATGAACTGTAATGAAGTGATTGCAAATCGTGCTCACGAAATGTTAGGAGGCGTTATTGGTGAGGGCGAAAAAGCAATTCAACCTAATGATGACGTAAACAAATCACAATCGAGCAATGATACTTTCCCAACAGGAATGCATATTGCCTGTTATAAAATGATTATTGACACCACCATTCCCGGAATTGAAAAATTACGCGATACTTTAAAAGCGAAATCTGAAGCGTTTAAAGATGTGGTAAAAATTGGCCGTACCCACTTAATGGACGCAACGCCATTAACAATAGGGCAAGAATTTTCGGGCTACGTTTCTCAATTAAATCATGGTTTAAAGGCATTAAGACATACCTTAGAACATTTATCAGAATTGGCTTTGGGCGGAACCGCAGTTGGTACCGGTATGAATACGCCAAAAGGTTACGATGTTTTGGTGGCTAAAAAAATTGCAGAATTTACAAGATTGCCATTTATTACAGCTGAAAATAAATTTGAGGCCTTGGCTTCACACGATGCCATTGTGGAAAGTCACGGTGCATTAAAATTATTGGCAGTTTCTTTAAACAAAATTGCAAACGATATTCGTATGATGGCTTCTGGCCCTCGCTCAGGAATTGGAGAATTAATCATCCCAGCCAACGAACCCGGAAGTTCAATTATGCCTGGAAAAGTAAATCCTACTCAGGCAGAAGCCTTAACGATGGTTTGTGCACAAGTAATGGGTAACGATGTTGCCATTACCATAGGCGGAACTCAAGGTCATTATGAATTAAACGTTTTTAAACCTATTATGGCTGTTAACTTTTTACAATCGGCTCGTTTACTTGGAGATGCTTGTGCAAGTTTCAACGAGCATTGCGCTGTTGGTATTGAACCAAATTATCCAAGAATTACAGAATTGTTAAACAATTCATTGATGTTGGTTACTGCTTTAAATACCAAAATAGGTTACTATAAAGCTGCCGAAATTGCAAATACAGCACATGCGAACGGAACTACTTTAAAAGAAGAAGCCGTACGTTTAGGTTATGTTACTCCGGAAGAATATGATGCTTGGGTAAAACCTGAAGAAATGATTGGTTCTTTAAAATAAGTTACTATTTATTGATAACAAAAAAGCCTTGAATTGATAATTCAAGGCTTTTTTTATGACTCATTCTACCCATCTAATTTAGCAATTCAAAAGACTGCTTTGCAATTTCAACCTCTTCGTTGGTAGGCACAATTAGAATCTTTATTTTTGAATTTTTTGTATGAATTTCAGTAAGTTCTTTTGCTCTGATATTGTTTTTTTCCTCATCCAGTTCAATTCCAAAATAGCTCATATTTGTGCAAACCAACTTTCTAATAAAACTTGAATTCTCTCCAATTCCAGCAGTAAATATGATGGCATCCAACCCGTTCATTGTGGCTGCATAAGAGCCAATATATTTTTTTATTCGGTAAGCATTCATATCCAATGCCAACTGGCATTCTTTATTCCCTTTTTCAGCTTCCGATTCAATATCTCGCAAATCACTGTAGCCCGTTAAACCAAACATACCGCTTTCTTTTTGAAGCATATTATTTACTTCATCAAGCGAATAACCCAGATTATTTACCAAATAAAAAATAATGGCATGGTCTACATCTCCGCTTCTGGTTCCCATGATGAGCCCTGTAACAGGTCCAAAACCAAGAGAATGATCCATGCTTTTTCCATCTTTAACCGCAGTCATACTGCACCCATTTCCCAAATGAATGGTAATAATTTTTGAATTCGAAATACCCAAATGTTCAATTGCTTTTTCTGAAACATATTTATGACTTGTTCCATGGAAACCATATAAACGAATATTATTTTCAATCAAAAATTTTGTCGGAATGGCATATTTATAAGCTTCAACCGGAATAGTTTGATGAAAAGCCGTATCAAAAACGGCAATTTGTTTTGCATTGGAAAAAAATGATTCCGCAACAACAATCCCTTCGTAGTTTGCAGGATTGTGCTGAGGCGCCAGAGAAAATAATTTCTTTATTTTATCTTTAACAACCTGATTAATAATGGTTGTTTTTGAAAAAGTGCTTCCCCCATGAACCACCCTATGGCCAACAGCTTCTATTTCTGAAGTTGATTTTATAACACCCACTTTTTCATCCAATAAAAAGTTGACAACTTTTTCCAAACCAATGGTATGATTTGGAATATCCAAAACTTCATCAATCTTTGTGTGGTGCGATTTATAATGGATCTCGGCATCTTTTGAGCCAATTCTCTCTACCAATCCCGAACAAATAACTTCTTGTTCAGGCATCCTAAATAATTGATATTTAATAGATGAACTACCTGAATTTATAACTAATATTTTCATATGTTTAAACTTAATTTTTTAGCGGTAACATATGCTGTTCGCTATTAATCATTCTCTTGAAAGTCAAAATTTGTAATGCTCGTTTCACTTAAAAACCTTGTGCTTGTATTGCTGTTAAAATTACGGTATTAAAAATATCGTCTACCGTACACCCTCTGCTTAAATCATTTACCGGTTTATTTAAACCCTGTAACATTGGGCCAATTGCCAACGCTCCAGTTTCTCTTTGAACTGCTTTATACGTATTGTTTCCTGTATTTAAATCGGGGAAAATTAACACGTTTGCTTGCCCAGCTACTTCAGAATCGGGCATTTTGCTTTTTCCAATTCTTGCGTCAACTGCTGCATCATATTGTATTGGTCCTTCTACTTTTAAATCTGGCCGTTTTTCTCTAATAATTTCTGTGGCTCTTCTCACTTTGTCTACATCTTCTCCTTTACCTGAAACGCCAGATGAATAAGAAAGCATTGCGATTTTAGGTTCCAGTCCAAAATTAATGCTTGATTCTGCGGAAGAAATTGCAATTTCTGCCAACTGTTCAGAAGTTGGGTTTGGGTTGATGGCGCAATCACCAAAAACCGAAACTCTGTCTTCTAAACACATAAAAAATATGGAGGAAACCACTGAAACACCCGGTTTGGTTTTAATAAACTGTAACGCTGGTTTAATGGTATGTTGGGTGGTGTGCGCTGCTCCGGAAACCATCCCGTCAGCCAATCCTTTATGCACCATCATAGTTCCAAAATAAGAAACATCACTCATTAAATCTTCTGCCATATCAATGGTAAGACCTTTATTTTTTCTTAATTCAAATAAAGTATTGCTAAAATCCTGATAATATTCAGATTCAATAGGATTGATAATTTTTATTTTATCCAAATCCAATTTTAATCCCAACTTGATTACCTTGTTTTCAATATTATTCTTATCTCCCAAAATGGTTAAATCAACAACGTCCATTTCAACCAATTTAGCCGCCGCAGTTATTATTCTATCATCATTACCTTCAGGCAAAACAATGTGTTTTCGTGTTGTTTTTGCCCGTTTCAATAAATTATATTGAAACATTCTTGGTGTAATTCCATTATTTTTAAAGGTAATTAATTTTTCATTTAACTTATCCACTTCAACATACTTGTCGAATGTAATCAATGAAGTATTAATTTTTTCTTTATTCTCAGCATACATATGAGAACGGACCGCCCCAATTTTATTTGCTACATCAAATGTCCCTTCTTCTACCGTTAATATCGGCACAATTTGAGACAAACCTTCTATTAACCTTATTATGGTATCATCAGGAAGTATTCCGCCAGTTAAAACTATTCCTGAAATAGCAGGATAATTGGTTGATATATTGGCCTGCAACGCCCCTAAAATAATATCAGCCCTGTCTCCAGGCGTAATTATCAAACAATTTTCTTCTAAATGATTTAAATAGTTTCGCAATTGCATGGCTCCAACTTTAAAGCTTGTTGTTTGGTTATTTATAAATTCTTTACCAAACAAAATTTTAGCATCTATTGCTTTTGCAATTTCTTTTATTGTAGGATTGTTTAATGATGGAATTAATGGAATTACATTTACAAAAACATCTTTCGGTAAATTTTTCTCAACACCACTTTTTACAAGCTTTATATTTTTTTCCTGAACTTTATTTGCAATTACTGCCAAAACCTCTACTTCTTTTTCTTTAAAAGAATCATAGGCCAAGTGAAGTCCTTCAATAAATTCATCCAATGTTTTTCCAACACCGCTGGAAACAATAATTGCAGGAATTCCTAAATTTTTGGCCACTAATATATTGGAATCCAATTCAATGGCCATTCCTTCGCCAGAGAAATCACTGCCTTCAACCAACATAAAATCGTTTTTTTCTTCTAAGGCTTTGTATTTTGAAATAATGGTATCAAATATTTCACCTTCTTTTCCATTATTTCGCATGTTAATAAATTCACTGCGCGTAAAGGCAAACGCTTCACTTGGTTTAATATCCAATTGAAAATGTGAGATAATGGTATTGATGTGGTTGTCTTTTTTTCCCTTCTTGACATTGTCAATGATTGGTCTGAAATAACCAACTTTTGCGGTTTTTCCCAACAACATTCTCATTAACCCCAAAGTGACAATTGACTTACCACTGTTAGCTTCACTGGTTGCTATATATATGGCTTTTTTCATTTTTTCTAATTTTGTGCAAATGTACTCTTATTCTACCTTATTTCAATGGAAATCGCTATAAAATGATGTGACTGTTTTATCATAGATTCAATTTAAAAAAACCTATTTAATGCTCTATAAAATAGGTGTATATTTGAATTACAAATTTTAGTATAAATGACAACATTAATTACCAATATTAAAGAATTGCTTCAGGTTGAAAATGTGCCGAAAAAAATGATTTGCGGAAAAGAAATGAAAATTCTACCCACCATTAAAAATGCCTTTTTGTTAATTGAAGATACTATTATTAAAGATTTTGGCAAGATGGAAAATTTGCCTAAAATTAATGCCAAAAAAATTATTGACGCCAAAGGAAAAACAGTTCTTCCAACCTGGTGCGACAGCCATTCGCATATTGTTTATGCCGGCAATAGAGAACAAGAATTTATTGATAGGATAAACGGGCTCTCCTATGAAGAAATTGCAAATAATGGTGGAGGAATTTTAAATTCTGCCCTAAAATTACAACAAACTTCTGAACAGGAATTATACAAACAGTCTGCAAAACGTATTGAAGAAGTTATGAAGCTGGGCACCGGTGCCGTTGAAATTAAATCGGGATATGGATTGACTAAAGAAGCGGAATTAAAAATATTGCGTGTTATAAAAAGACTAAACGAAAACTATCCTATTACCATTAAATCAACTTTTTTGGCCGCTCATGCCTTGCCTTCTGAATTTAAAAACAACAAAAGCGAATATTTAGACAAAGTAATCAATGAAATTTTACCCTTTGTAGCAAAAGAAAAATTAGCTGATTACATCGATGTTTTTTGCGAAACCGGTTATTTTTCTATTGATGATACTGATAGACTTTTAAAAGCTGGAGCTAAATATGGATTAATCCCTAAAATTCATGTGAATCAGTTTACGGCTATTGGAGGTGTTCAGGTTGGTGTAAAACACAAGGCACTTTCTGTAGATCATTTGGAGCTTATGAGAGATGAAGATATTGAGATATTAAAAAATACTGGAACAATGCCTGTTGCTTTGCCTTCCTGCTCTTATTTTTTAAGCATTCCGTATACGCCGGCAAGAAAAATAATTGATGCCGGATTGCCCTTGGCATTGGCTACTGATTACAATCCGGGTTCAACGCCATCCGGCAATATGAATTTTGTAATTTCAACCGCCTGCATTAAAATGAAAATGACTCCGGAAGAGGCTATAAATGCAGCGACCATCAATGGCGCTTACGCAATGGGTTTAGAAAAAACCCACGGAAGTGTTTGCAAAGGAAAAAAGGCGAATTTTATAATTACAAAAAAAATCCCAAGTTATGGATTTATTCCTTATTCATTTGGAAATAGCCACATTGACAAAGTATTTATGGAAGGCAAAGAAATTTAATGAATTAAACTTCCCTTTTTTTATCATAAGGAATACTGCTTAAAATATGGTTTATTGCCACTACCCTGGCATATGTTTTTCTATTCGCCTTAATTATTTTCCAGGCAACGACACCTTCTTTTGTTTTTTCAAACATTTTATTTTTATAGTACGTATAAACATCCCATAATTCCTGAGCTCTTTCATCTACCGGGGTCATTTTCCACTGTTTCAAAGGATCGCTTTTTAAATCCTCAAAACGCTTTTCTTGCTCCTTTTTGGAAATTGACATGTAAATTTTTACCAAATGAATTCCGGATTCTGTAATCATTCGCTCAAATTCATTTACCTGGTTCATGAAAATTTCATATTCGTGTTGTGTGCAAAATTCGTTTACCGGAGCCACTACTGCCCTATTGTACCAACTTCTGTCGAAAAAAATAATTTCTCCGGCTTTTGGAAATTGATTTACATAACGCTGAAAATACCATTGGCTTCGTTCATCTTCCGTAGGTTTTGGCAAGGCAACAATGCGATAATGACGAGGATTCATTCTTTCCGTTGCACGTCTTATTGCGCCTCCTTTTCCAGCTACATCTCTTCCTTCAAAAATAATAATGATGCGTTCATTTTCTTCAATTGCCCAAGTTTGTAATCTTATGAGCTCAACCTGAAGCTTTTTTAATTTATTTTCATATTTAACATAGCGAACGGCCCTCTCTAAATTATAGGGCTCTTTAGAAAATAAAGCTCTTAACCCTTTATTCGTGTTAAGAATTTCTACGTCTTTTTCTGTCAATTTAAAAGGCTCCATAATTAATCGATTTGTTTGGATGAACGGTAATAACGCATAACAACATTGGGGTCTGGAAATAATATGGTTGATGCTTTGTCTTTTCCTTCATAATTAAATTGAGACAACACATACCTGATACTCTCCAAACGAGCCAATTTTTTGTCATTTGCTTTTATGGTAATCCACGGACTATAACTGGTGTGCGTTCTGCTGTACATTTGTTCTTTGTAATGCGTGTATTTATCCCAAAGCTCTTGACTTTTCCTATCGACCGGACTATATTTCCAGCGTTTTAAAGGTGTTGCAATACGTGCGTTAAAGCGAGCCAATTGCTCGTCTTTTGAAATAGAAAACCAAAATTTTATTAAAACAAGTCCGTCTTCATACATCATATGCTCAAATTCAGAAACCTGCACCATAAAATTTTGATATTGGGTTTCTGTGCAAAAACCCATAACAGGTTCTACTACTGCCCTATTGTACCAGCTTCTGTCGAAAAATACAATTTCTCCAGAATTGGGCATTTCTTTTATATAACGTCTAAAATACCATTGCCCACGCTCTATTTCTGTAGGTTTGGTCAAAGCGACAACATTCATTGCCCTTGGATTTAAATGCTCAGTAAACCTGCGAATATTTCCTCCTTTTCCGGCTGCATCGCGTCCTTCAAAAATGATGGCTACACGCATTTTATTATTAGCAATCCATTGTTGAAGCTTCACCAATTCAATTTGTAAATTACGTAGCTCTTCTTCATAAAACAAACGTCTTTCCACTTTATCAAAAGGAATATTTTTTTCCCTGATTATCTTTAAAAGTTCTTGATTTGAAGATGCTTTTTTAAAATCATCCAGCGTTAATTTAGGAGATTCTTGCATTATATTCAATTTTTTTAAAAGTTAAACAAATTTCAGGGTCACTTAATGGTTGTAATTTTGCATCAGAAGGTGAAAAATATGGAATCCCTAACCCCAGACCACGCAAAATAAATAATAATCCGATGATAATCACAAAAACAGGTATTATTTTTTGAAATTTTGCACGCAGGGAAACGCTTACAAAATTCCCCAATAACACCGCCGCCGTCATCATAGGAATTGTTCCAATGCCAAACAAAGCCATGTACAAAGCGCCTTGGACAGCATTTCCTGTTGAAATTGAACCAATTACAGCAATATAAACCAATCCGCAAGGCAAAAGACCATTAAAAAATCCGATTGAAAATAACGCTTTGTTGGATTTTTTATTTAAATAAATTCCGAGATTATATTTAACCTTACCTATAATGTTATACAGTGGTTTTGAAAAATTGTATTTGTTAAAGACTGAAACTGGCATTATGATGGTTACAATCATAACAACTCCCATTAAAATGGATAAACGTTGCTGAAAACCAGCCAAATACAATCCTTTTCCTATAAAACCAAAAAGCAATCCTATTAAAGAATAACTCAATAATCGCCCAAAATGATATAAAAAAGTTTGAAAAATTAACGATGTATATGATGTCCTATTAACCGGTATTATGAATGCGATTGGTCCGCACATTCCAATACAATGAAATCCGCCAGCCAAACCTAAAATAAGTGCTGTCCAAAGCATATTAATACATTAATTTTTCCTTAAATAAATAAGCAGCCCCGTTAATAGTCCATTCAATTTTAACATTCCATCTTCCTTCCACCAAATTCTTATCCAATATTAAATAGTCTGCAGCTATTAACTTTATTGGAAATTGAAAATCAATTTTATCATTTGATGGCCGTTGAAATGAAATGGTCCCCGCTATTTTTTGAGGATCAAATTCAGAAGGAAATTTTATCAATAAACCTTCAGTAACTTTAGTTAACGTTACGTCCTCCTTCAATGCAGCAGATTTATTTAACTTATCTATTTCCTGTTGATAATTAAGTTCGTCCTTATAATAATCATCAGAAACCAAATGATGGTCATATTGAGACACAAAAGTTGCCTTGTAAACATAAGACAGTATGAATATTATGAATGCCGACAAGGCAATTACAATACCTGCTGGCCAGCTAATTTTAAACTTCATTTAATTAATTTTTATTGGTCCTGCAAAATTGGTGGTGGTTGATTCAATTAATTTTCCTTTTGAATACACGCCAACTTTCAATTTTTCATTTGACGAATTTAGGTCTTTTTTATCAATTTCTATAAATAACGTACCTTCCTTTAATCCCTGTTTCTCAACTTTAGAAAGTCCGCCTATCATTGTTATTTCTCCTTTATGTGAATTTAATTTAATTTCAATATCCTCAATGTTTTTGGTAGTTTTGTTTATCAATTTAAAAGTATACACATTTTTTACCGTAGTTTCCGTTGTCTGAAAAATTTGCCCAGGCAACCTTAAAATAGTGGCTTCAACATCATTTCGCAAAAATAACATTGTAATAAATACACCGATCAAAATGGTTAATAACGTGGAATAAGCAATTAATCGCCCATTAAATTTAAATTTTTCCTTTTTTTCGATATTGTCTTCAGAAGCATAACGAATCAATCCTTTTTCAAAACCGACGGTGTCCATTATTTCGTCACAGGCGTCAATACAAGCGGTACAGTTAATACATTCTAATTGCGTGCCATTTCTTATATCTATTCCTGTTGGACAAACCTGCACGCATTGCATGCATTCAACACAATCTCCAAAACCGGACGCCTCTCTATTTTCCCCTTTACGAACTGGTTTTCTACCTTTTTCACCTTCTCCTCTTACAAAATCATAAGCTACATTAATAGATTTATTATCTAATAAAACGCCTTGCAATCTGCCATATGGACAAACAATAATACAAACTTGCTCCCTAAACCAGGCAAATACAAAATAGAAAACTGCCGTAAAAACTAAAAGTTTAACAAGGGTCCCAATATGATTTAAAGGACCATCGGTAATGTGTTCAATTAAAACATCGCTGCCAATAATATAAGCAAAGAAAACATTGGCGATTATAAAAGATATTAAAAAGAAAACAATCCCTTTTAATATACGTTTTCTTATTTTTTCAGCATTCCAAGATTGTTTGTTCAGTTTAATTTGTTTTGTTCTGTCGCCATCGATTAAATATTCTATTTTCCTGAAAATCATTTCCATAAAAATAGTTTGCGGACAAATCCATCCACAAAATATTCTTCCAAAAACCACGGTAAATAAAATAATAAATACAACGCTTACCAGCAATGAAATTACCAACAAATGAAAATCTTGCGGCCAAAAAGGGAATCCGAAAATGTGAAATTTTCTCTCTATTACATTAAATAACAAAAACTGGTTTCCGTTTATTTTAATAAAGGGTGCAGCGAACATAAATGCCAAAAGCGCCCAACTTACCAGCGTTCTATATTTGTAAAATTTCCCTTTTGGTTTCTTCGGAAAAATAAAATTTCGCTTTCCGCTGTCATCAATTGTTCCAATAGAATCTCTAAATATTTCTTTATCTTCTTTTTTCATACTAAATTGAAAAAGGCTACTTTCTATTATTTTATCAAGATGTAAATTTATGATTAATAAGTTAATCTAATAGATACAAATGAGACAAAAAAATAAAAAACAGCCTAATACTATTAATTAAAAAAAAATCAACAATTAACCTTCTGATGAAGACTAATTTTTTAAATATTATTCATTTTTCGATAAGATGATATCACCTTCTGGTGCTTTTGGGTTGACTGGTTGTGTACCTTGCATGGAAATAATATAACTTGCCAGTTGAATCCTTTCTTCTCTGGTTATGGTGCTTTCCCAAGCAATCATTCCTTTCCCAGGACGGCCACCATTTGTTAGGGTGTTATATATATTTTTAACGCCACCGCCTAAAATCCAATGGTCATCAGTTAAATTAGGGCCAATACTTCCGCCTAAATCTGCCAAGTGACAAACAACACACGTTTTGGTAATAAACAACTCTTTTCCTTTCGCTAAATTTTCAGCATCTGTAAAAGCAACAATATTTGCATTATCAAATAACTGCGGGTTTGCAGCTTTATAAGCTTCAACTTCTTCTTTCGCAGCAGCTACATCATCATTAAATTCATCATATTGATTGTATTTATTAAAACCAAATGACATTACCAAATAAAAAACACTCACAACAATAGTAATGTAAAAACCTGCCAGCCACCAAGGAGGCAATACATTGTCAAGTTCTCTAATCCCATCGTAATCATGATCGAGCATGATATCTTCTTCGGTTCCTAAATCGTGCGCTTTGGTTAAAGATTTCATAAATCTTTTCCAGCCCGATATTTTTTCTGAATTCTTATTCATGATTATTTTGTTTACTGTTAGTCTCGTTATCTAAAGGCAATTGGCTTATTTCATCCAAGCTGTTTTTTGGCATTTTAATTACAATAATTAACATTGTGACAAAAACTATAAAAAACAGTAATAATGAAATTATAGGATAAATTTCGATCCCTACGATTCCCTCAAAATTATGTGATATGAATTTTAACATAGATTTAATTGTTTTTTAGTGCCGTTGTATTTGCTTTAATATCGGTGCCTAAACGCTGTAAATAAGCAATAAGAGCAACAATTTCCTTATTCTGAATATTGCTTGAACCATAATTTTTTACATATTCCGGATCTTGCCTTAAATTACCTTCAATTAATTTGGCCTGTTCCATTAATTTTTGTTTGGCACCGGTAATTTCAGCATCAGTATAAGGAACTCCCAATTTTACCAATCCCTTCATTTTATTTTCCAAATTTGAGGCGTTTATGTCGTTTTTGATTAACCAAGAATAACGAGGCATAATAGAGCCCGGTGACGTGGAACGAGGATCGGACATGTGGTTAAAGTGCCAGTTATCATTGTATTTCCCACCTATTCTATGAACATCGGGACCAGTTCTTCGTGAACCCCACAAAAAAGGAAAATCGTAAACAAACTCTCCCGCTTTAGAATATTCTCCATATCGTTCAACTTCTGAACGGAAAGGACGAATCATTTGAGAGTGACAATTATTACATCCTTCACGAATATAAATATCTCTTCCTTCCAATTCTAAAGGAGTATATGGTTTTACGCTTGCAATTGTTGGAACATTTGATTTCACCAACATTAAAGGCACCAATTCAACCAAACCTCCAATTAAAATGGCAACTGTTGTTAAAATAGTGAACAACACTGTTCTTCTTTCTAACCAGGTATGCCATCCTTCACCTGCAATTCTTTGTCCGCTAATCTTTTTCAACGGTGCAGCCTCAGCCAATTCATCTTCAACAGGCGAACCAGCCCTGGCTGTTTTTATTACATTAATTGCCAATAAAATAAAACCGGACAAATACAAAGTACCTCCAATTGCCCGCATTGCATACATTGGTAAAATTTGGGTAACAGTTTCTAAAAAATTACCATACACTAAAGTTCCATCCGGATTAAATTCTTTCCACATTAAAGCTTGTGTAAATCCTGCAATATATAATGGAATTGCATAAAATAAAATACCTATAGTACCTAACCAAAAATGTGTGTTGGCTAATTTTTTTGAATATAATGGCGTTTTCCAAAGTTTTTCAGCCAACCAATAAACAATACCCGCAGCCATAAATCCGTTCCAGGCTAAAGCACCAATATGTACGTGACCAACAATCCAGTCTGTATAATGGCCAATTGCATTTACATTTTTGAAAGATAACATTGGACCTTCAAAAGTTGCCATGCCATAACCTGTAATTGCAACTACGAAGAATTTTAAAACTGGATTTTCCCTAACTTTATCCCAAGCCCCACGTAATGTAAGCAATCCGTTAATCATACCTCCCCAAGACGGAAAAATCAACATTATAGAGAAAACAGTACCTAAGGTTTGTGCCCACTCAGGTAAAGCCGTATATAATAAATGATGGGGTCCTGCCCATATATACAAGAATATCAATGTCCAAAAGTGAATAATAGACAATCTGTAAGAATAAATTGGTCTGTTGGCCACTTTAGGTACAAAATAATACATCAAACCTAAAACCGGGGTTGTAAGAAAAAATGCAACAGCATTATGGCCGTACCACCACTGCATAAGCGCATCTTGAACTCCCGAATATACCGAGTAACTTTTAAACGCGGAAACAGGCATTTCTAAGTTGTTGAATATATAAAGAACAGCAATGGTGATTAAAGTAGCAATATAGAACCAAATGGCAACATATATATGGCGTTGTCGTCTTTTTAATATGGTTCCAATTAAGTTTATACCGAATACAACCCAAATTAAAACAACGGCAATATCAATTGGCCATTCCAGTTCAGCATATTCTTTAGATGAAGTTAATCCCAAAGGCAATGTAATTGCCGCAGCAACAATAATTGCCTGCCATCCCCAAAAATGAACCCTGCTTAAAACATCGTTAAACATTCTTGCTTTAAGCAATCTTTGGGTAGAATAATAAATTCCTAAAAAAATTGAATTGCCTACAAAAGCAAAAATTACCGCATTGGTATGCAAAGGTCTTAAACGACCATAGCTTAACCAGGAAATGGCGTTACCTGATCCCGAAAATTCCAATAAACCCGGGTATATAAAAAGCAGCGCCACAGTAAGCCCTACCAACATACCTACAATTCCCCAAAGAATTGTGGCCCAAAGAAACATTTTTACGATTTTATTGTCATAATAAAATTGTTCTTTTTCCATACTTGTTTGATTAATTAATTGTTAGTTATTTTTTATTGTTCTTGATTGATTTTTGATTCTTTTTTATCCTTTTTCTTAACATTAACCAATTCGTCATCAAACAACATGCGGACTGAAGGCGTATAGGTATCATCATACTGCCCAGACTTAACCGACTTGATAAATGCAAAGAAAAAAATTAAGGCAACAATAATGCTGACGCCTATTGTGATATAAAGTACTTCCATTTTTTTGGTTACTAAAATTTAAGCAATTGAATTAATAACAAATATAGCTTTTACTACAAAAATAAAAAAATGCTATTTGCCATGTAAACTTAAGGTTTTTTCTTTTTTTAATTACTCTATTTTAAATATTTTTTTGAAACTAAATTTGTCATAATGGTTACGAAAATCACAATACTTATTGAACTTAATGGCATTAAAATAGCTGCAACAATTGGGGTTAAAGCTCCTGTTAGTGCAAAATACATTCCTACTACATTATAACAAAACGCTAAAATGAAGCTTGTTTTAATAATTGTGATCGTTTTATCGGAAATGGTTAACAACTTGGGTAAATTTTTAAAAAATTTCGCGTCAAGAATACCATCACAAGCAGGTGAAAATACATTTACATTTTCAGAAATAACTATTCCAACATTACTTTGCGCCAAGGCACCTGCATCATTCAGTCCATCCCCGACCATCATTACTTTTTCTCCATTTTTTTGCAATTCTTTTATAAATTCCAATTTATCTTCAGGTTTCTGATTAAATTGAAAAATGGTGTTTTTAGGCAATAATTTTTCCAAATATATTTTTTCGCCATCATTATCACCAGATAGAATTACCAATTTATAGTTGGTAGAAAGTATTTCAAAAATGTGCTTTGTTCCTTCTCTGTAACTATTTTTAAAAATATAACTTCCTTTAAATTGATTATTTATTGCAATATGGATTGCAGTATCATTCATTTCAAAAGAAGGTGCACCAACAAAACTGGCCGATCCAAGTTTTATGCCCATTTCATTTATGATGCCATGAATGCCTTTACCAAGCAGCTCTTCAAAATGAGTTGGTTTATCCATTAAAGCTTCTTGTGGAATGTGATTATAAAGCGACCTGCTTAAAGGATGGTTGGAAGCTCTTAATACGCTTTTAACAGCCCTTATTTCATCTAAGTTCAGCGTTTCTCCCCTATATATTACATGAGATTTGTCAGTGGTAGTTATTGTCCCGGTTTTATCAAAAATTATGGTGTCAATTTTAGCGATTTTCTCAACTGTTTCCGCATTTTTTAAATAAAACTTATGATAGCCAAAAATTCTCAAAATATTACCGATTGCAAATGGAGCCGATAATGCCAATGCACAGGGACAAGCAATAATCAATACGGCCGTAACCACGTTAAATACCATGGACGGATTGTATATATACCAAAAAACAGCAGCAAAAACAGCGATGGCCAAAATAGCTATCGTGAAATATTTACTTAGGGTATCAGTTATATTTTTTATGCTGAGATCATCTGTTTTATTAAAAACATCATTGCTCCACAATTGCGTTAAATAACTTTGTGAAATGGTGCTTATCACTTCCATTTCTATGGCACCTGAGGTTTGCTTTCCTCCAGCAAAAATTTTATCACCTGATTGTTTGGTTACTGGCAACGACTCTCCCGTCACAAAACTATAATCAATGGCTGCATTGCCGTTGATTAAAATTCCGTCAACAGGAATTAACTCCTGATTCCTTATTAATAACCTATCACCTTTTTCAATATCTTCTACGGGAATATTTTTCTCAATTCCATCGGCTATTTTTGTAACTGCTATTGGAAAATATGATTTATAATCGCGCTCAAAGGACAAAAAGTTGTAGGTTTTTTGCTGAAAAAATTTCCCTAAAAGCAAAAAGAAAACCAATCCTGCCAAACTGTCAAAAAAACCTGAACCGGTATTTAAAATAATCTCCATGGAACTTCTAATAAACAAAACTGAAATTCCTAAAGCTATTGGCACATCAATGTTTAATATTTTATGCGAAAGTCCTTTATAGGCTGAAAAAAAATAATTTTTAGCAGAATAAAAAACCACAGGAATGGCCATAGCAAGTATTAACCACCTAAATAAATGTTTGTACTTTTCTAACCAAAACTCATTTGCAGAAAAATATTCCGGAAACGACAACAGCATAATGTTTCCAAAGCAGAAAGCGGCAATTGTTACCTGATAGATTAACGTTTTATCGACTTTGTTTTTTATGGTATCCGCATCATCCAAACTTATATAAGGCTCATACCCAATAGAAGTCATTAACTCAACAATTTGTTTTAAGCTGGTTGCATTATTTTTGAAAGTGATTCTTACTGTTTTTTTTGGAAAATTAACCATTGAAGTAGTTACCCCACTATTTAATTTGGTTAAATTCTCCAGGATCCAAATACAGGAACTGCAATGAATGCTTGGTATAAAAAATTCAACTACTGAAGTTTCCGTATCATTAAATTCCAGGAGTTTTTCAATGATACTTTCATTTTCGAGATAATTGTACTTCCCTTTTATGTCGGTTGGAATAGTTCCCGGGGCCGATTGCAAATCATAATAACAACCTAACTCGTTGCTGCTTAATATTTCATAAACTGTTTTACATCCATTGCAGCAAAATCGTTTTTCATCAAAAATTTTTGGACTCTTTCCACAGGATGCGCCGCAATGGTAACAATTATTTAAATCCATTCTAAATTCAGTTTCCTTGCAAAAATATTCATTAATTATTTCCTAGTTATGACATTTATCATTTATTTTTGTACCTTTGTAAATGTTACTACTTAACTAAATTATTTTTTTATGTCTAATTGTTCACAGTGTATTATGAAGCGTTTTAACCCGCTTAATACTTTAACGCATGATGAATTAGAAAGATTCTCAGATCACAAAACATCACTTATTATAAAAAAGGGTGAAAATCTAATGACTGAAGGTAATTCTATCAATGGTTTATATTGTATTCAGGATGGAAAGTGTAAATTGACTAAATTGAATACAAATGGTAAAGAACAAATTATAAAATTTATTAAAGGCGGTGATATTTTAGGACACCGTTCTATTTTAAGTGAAGAGCCTGTGGGATTAAACGCAACAGCATTGGAAGATATGCGCGTTTGTTTTATTCCTAAAGGTGACATTTTAGAATCTATCAAGGATAATCCCCAATTTTCTTTAAATTTAATAAAAAATATATCGCATCAATTGAGTCATGCGAATACCTCTATTTCACAAATGGCCCAAAAACCTGTTAAAGACAGATTAGCGGAAACTTTATTAAGTTTGGAAGAAATATTTGGTGTTGACAATGAAGATTATATTGACGTTATTTTAACAAGAGAAGAAATTGCAAACACCATTGGTACAGCTACTGAATCTGCCATAAGATTATTATCAAACCTTAAAAAAGACGGCGTGATTGATTTGCTTGGCAAGAAAATTAAGATTCTTAACAAAAATGCGCTTAAAAATATATCTGAAGGTTATTAATTGATTACCATTCATAAAAAAAGCCTTTTAGAAAAAATCTAAAAGGCTTTTTTTATGAATATATAATTATTTTTACTTTGCCATCATGGAAGCAGCAATACGCTTATAAATTCCGCTTTCCAATTTAGAACGAATCGCTGAAAAAGCTTCAATAGTTAATTTAACATCTTCTAAATTATGTGCTGAAGTTGGTATCAATCTCAAAATAATCAATCCTTTTGGGATTACGGGATATACAACAATTGAACAAAATATTCCATAATTTTCGCGTAAGTCATGTACCATGGCCATAGCTTCAGGAATATCACCTTCTAAAAATACAGGAGTTACACAAGTATTTGTTTTTCCAATATTAAATCCATGGTCTTTTAATCCATTTTGAAGCGCGTGAACATTTTCCCATAACTTTTCTTTAAGTTCCGGCATTGTTCTTAGCATATCTAAACGTTTTAATGCGCCAATAACCATAGGCATTGGTAAAGATTTGGCGAACATTTGTGAACGCATATTGTATTTTAAATACTGAATAATATCTTTATCTGCAGCAAAAAATGCTCCAAAACCGGCCATAGATTTAGCAAATGTTGCAAAATATACATCTATACCGTCTTGTACTCCTTGTTCAAAACCTGCACCCCTTCCGTCTTCTCCAAGTGTTCCAAATCCGTGAGCATCATCAACCAAAAATCTAAAATTATATTTTTCTTTTAATGCTACAATTTCTTTTAACTTTCCTTGCTCACCGCGCATTCCAAAAACACCTTCAGAGATAACGAGAATTCCGCCATTAGTTTCTTCAGCAATTTTTGTGGCTCTTTGTAAGTTTTTTTCTAAACTTTCTATATTGTTATGTTGAAAGGTAAATCTTTTTCCGGGATGCAATCTAACGCCATCTATAATACAGGCATGAGCATCCATATCGTATACGATAACATCGTTTTTGGTAACCAAAGCGTCAATAGCCGACACCATTCCCTGATAACCGAAATTCACCAAATATGCAGATTCTTTATGTTCAAATTCTGCCAATTCCCTTTCTAATTGTTCATGGTATTTTGTATGACCCGACATCATTCTTGCACCCATAGGGTAAGCCATACCATATTGCGCTGCAGCTTCAGCATCTGCTTTCCTGACTTCCGGATGGTTTGCCAATCCAAGGTAATCATTAATACTCCAGGTGATTACATTTTTTCCGTTGAAAGTCATTTTATTAGAGATATCACCTTCTAACTTTGGAAAAACATAATATCCTTCAGCTTGTTCAGCCCATTTTCCTAACGGACCTTTATCTTTTACTATTCTTTCAAATAAATCTTTCATTTTGTGTTTTTTTTTGATCAAACGTAATTTATACAATTACATTTATAAGGCGGACAAAGTACGTGATTTTTTTTCTGCTATTCAAATGTTTATTAAACAAAAAAAGGGTTTAAAAATTAAATTTTAAACCCCTTATTATATTTCATATATACGTTACTTTATATATTCAACTACCTCATGGGCTTGTTTTTGTGTATCAAAAAAACCTTGTTCTTTCATCCATTCATCGCTATAAATTTTTTCCATATAACGTGAACCATGATCTGGTAAAATTAATACCACTTTAGAATTTTCATCAAACATTCCCTGCTCTGCATATTGAATAGCTGCCTGCATTACGGCTCCACTTGTATATCCAGTAAATAAACCTTCAGTTAAGGTAAGCTCTCTGGCTCTATGCGCCGCAGCCTCATCGGTCACTTTTTCGAAAACATCAATTGAATCAAAATCAGTTGCAGTAGGAATTAAATTTTTTCCTAAACCTTCAATTCTGTATGGATAAATTTCATTTTTATCGAACTCACCTGTTTCGTGAAATTTCTTTAAAATTGATCCGAATGCATCAACGCCTAATGTTTTAATTTTAGGATTTTGTTCTTTCAAATATTTAGAAACACCTGAAATTGTACCTCCAGTACCACTTGCAGCAACTAAATGTGTAATTTCTCCATTGGTTTGTTTCCAAATTTCAGGACCAGTTGAACTATAGTGCGCATCAACATTTAATTTGTTAAAATATTGGTTGATGTAAACTGAATTTGCCGTTTCTGAATGCAGCCTTTTAGCAACCTGGTAATACGAACGGGGATCGTCCGCATCAACATGCGCCGGACAAACATAAACTTTAGCGCCCATTGCTTTAAGCATGTTTATTTTTCCTGCTGAAGCCTTTGAGCTAACTGCCAGTATACAATTATAGCCTTTTATGATACTTACCATAGCAAGACTAAATCCTGTATTTCCTGAGGTTGTTTCAATTATTGTACTACCTTCTTTTAGCAATCCCTGCTTCTCAGCTTCTTCAATAATATGCACTGCAATCCTGTCTTTCATAGAATGTCCAGGATTAAATCCTTCATACTTTACATAAAAAGTGCCGGGAAGATTTTTAGTTATTTTGTTTAACTTAATTAAGGGAGTGTTACCAATTAGGTCTAATATATTGTTACTTATACCTATATTTTGTGTCATTTTTTAAAATTTAATTCAGATATAATATTTTCAAATACGAATTTATGAATAATAATCTAATGTGCAAATTTAATAATTTTTTTTAAATTTTTGTTCTTCCTTCCAAATCAATCACAAAACTATAGTCTCTTGCCGTTTCTTTTAGTGAATCAAATCTTCCTGAAGCCCCACCATGACCCGCTTCCATGTCAATATGCATTAATAAAATATTTTTATCAATTTTTAATTCCCGCAGCTTGGCAACCCATTTGGCAGGCTCAAAATATTGAACCTGAGAATCATGTAAACCCGTTGTAACCAACATATTTGGATATTTTTGCACAGAAACATTGTCGTAAGGCGAATATGATTTCATATAATCATAATATGTTTTTTTATTCGGATTTCCCCATTCATCATATTCTCCGGTAGTTAATGGTATGCTATCATCTAACATTGTTGTCACAATATCAACAAACGGGACAGCAGCAACGACCCCATTAAACAATTCGGGATCCATATTAATTACAGTTCCCACCAATAAACCTCCGGCAGAACCTCCGCTTGCATATAAATGTGCACTTGAAGTATATTCTTTTTCAATTAAAAATTTTGCGCAATCAATAAAATCTGTGAAGGTGTTTTTTTTATGCAATAATTTTCCTTTTTCATACCATTTGCGTCCTAAAAATTCACTGCCCCGTACGTGAGCAATTGCAAAAACAAAGCCTCTATCCAGCAAACTTAAACGGGTTGTGCTAAAGCCGGCATCAATAGAATGTCCATAAGAACCATATCCATACAATAAAAATGGCGTGTCTTTGGCCAATTGCGTATTTTTATGATGCACCAATGATATTGGAATTTGTGTTCCATCTTGGGCTGTTGCCCATAAACGTTCACTTTGGTAATTGTTTTTATCAAACTTTCCTCCCAAAACTTCCTGTTCTTTTTTTATTTCTTTTGTTTTGGAAACTACATCAAAATCTATGACTGAACTGGGAGTTGTCATCGAATTATAGCCATAACGTATTATGGTGGTATCAAATTCAGGGTTGTTATAAACACCTGCGGAATAAGTTTCTTCCTCAAAAGGAAGGTAAAAATCTTCCGTTTGGTCCCAACGAATAATTCTGATTTTATTCAATCCATTTGAACGCTCTTCAACCACCAAGAAATCTTTAAATATTGAAATATCTTCCAACAAAACATCTTCTCTGTGTGGTAATACTTCCACCCAATTTTCTTTTGAAGTCTCCTTTTCAGAAGTTTTCATTAGTTTAAAATTGGTAGCTTTGTCCTTATTGGTAAGTATGTAAAAATCTTCGTTGTAATGCGCGATGTCATATTCAAGATTTCGCTCCCTTGGCTGAAATATTTTGAATTCTCCGGTTGGATTATCGGCTTCCAACATTCGATATTCTGATGAAACTGTGCTGTAAGAACCAATAATAATATATTTTTCAGATTTTGTTCTGTAAACAAATGTATTAAAAGCACTGTTTTTTTCTGAATAAACTTCAATATCTTCAGAAGAATCTGTACCTAAAACATGACGAAATATTTTTTCACTTCGCAATGTCTTTGGATTTTGACGCGTATAAAAAACTGTTTTATTATCATTCGCCCATGATGCACTTCCTGTGGTGTTTTCAATTTTTTCAGGAAAAAACTCGCCAGTTTCCAAGTTTTTAAATTGCAATGTATACTGCCTTCTCCCTACAGCATCTACACCAAAAACGGCCAATTCGTTATTTCGGCTAATAGACAAACCTGATAATTTAAAATAAGAGAATCCTTTTCCAAGTTCATTCACATCGAATAAAATTTGCTCCTGTGATTCTAAACTTTCCTTTTTACGAGAATATATTGGGTATTGGCTTCCTTTTTCAAATCGGGTAATGTAGTAATAGTTGTTTTTTTTATAAGGTACTGACTCATCATCTTCCTTAATTCGGGATTTCATTTCCAGAAATAAATCTTCCTGAAATTGCTTTGTATGAGCTGTTTTGGCTTCATAATAGGCGTTTTCACTATTTAAATAATCGATAACCTCTGGGTTTTCCCGATCATTTAACCAATAATAATTGTCAATTCTTACGTCCCCATGAATTTCCAGCTTTTTTGCTATCTTTTTTGCTTCTGGAGGCATTATCCTGTTCTTCGTCATCTAAATAATTTCAATAATTTGCAAAAATAATCATTTTGAGCGGGTTACAGATGCAATTGCGCTAAAATGTTTTTGATGATAGACGATAAGAAACAAATGTTACTTGGAATAATAGTTCTTTTTTAACGGATTTTATTCATTGAAAAACGCATCAGTGAATCCTATTAAATATACCTTTTCCTGGGCTCTTGTTACTGCAGTGTACAGCCATCTCAAATACTCTATATTCTGGCCATCGGGCAAATAAGGCTGTTCGATAAAAACCGTTTTCCATTGTCCGCCCTGTGATTTATGACAGGTAACCGCATAAGCGAATTTAATTTGAAGCGCATTGAAGAAGCTGCTGTTTTTAATAGCCAACAACTGTTTGTATTTTGATTTTTCCTGGGCAAAATCCTTGGCAACTTCATGGTATAACCGATTTGACTCTTCATAGGAAAGCGAAGGCGATTCAGAAGTAAGCGTGTCCAGTAACAATACTGTTTCAAATGGTTTTTGATTGGGATAATCAATCATTCTGATTTTTACTTCTGCAAATCTGAAACCGTACAATTCTTTAGTGCTGAAAATCTCTAATATTTCACAAATATCTCCGTTGGCAATAAAACCGGCTTCGCTGGTTTCTTCCAACCAAAAATAATTATTTTTAACAACCATAATATAATCGCCTGTCGAAATTTCATTTTCCTGTCCGCGAATTTTACTTCTAATTTGCTGGTTGTATTGGTTAGCACGTTTATTTGAACGCACAATAAAAGTGGTATCCTCCACACCAATATTTGTGTATGCGGTATTAATCGCATCTTCAATATCATAGCCATCAATTAACCGGATTAAATCAGGATACCCCAATTGAAACTGGAAATCATTAAATCCTGCATTTGCTAAAATTAACCGCAATTCCGTAGCATTCACCAAAATTCCCGAATCGGCATGTTGGCGCATTACTTCACTTAATTCAATTTCTATAACTTCTTTTTGGTAATTTACAGAAAGCTTTTCGGCATCTAAAGCCGGACTAATCGATAATTTAACAGGGGGCAATTGGGCTGTATCGCCTATTAAAACCAATTTACAATGTACTCCGGAATATACATAAGAAATTAAATCATCTAATAATGAGCCCGCCTCAAATAATTTCGCACCTATTGGCGCATCGGAAATCATAGAAGCTTCATCAACAAAAAATATTGTGTTTGAATGCTTATTGGTTTGCAGGGTAAAATCAACACCTCCCGATTTATTTTTTTTAGGATAATAAATTTTTTTGTGAATTGTAAATGCCTGTTTGTTCGAATAACCCGAAATAACTTTGGCTGCTCTTCCTGTCGGAGCCAGCAATACAGACTTTTTGCCAATGCGCCATAAATTATTCACAACGGTGCTAATGGTCGTTGTTTTTCCTGTTCCGGCATAACCTTTAATAATAAATAAGGCATTATTATTGGTGTCAAGAATAAAATCTGTTAGTTTTGTAAGTAATAAATCTTGAGAATTTGTGGGTTCAAAAGGAAACTTTTCAACCAGATTAACATAAAATTCCTGCGCTGCTTTTGTCATATTCTAAATAAAAATCAAATATACAAATTGATTTATGCATAAAAATTTTTCTCATTAAAAAAAATTTGTAGATTTGCGTACACACTTTAAAAAAAAAATATTCAGATGATAACAGTTTTGATTATACTAATTGGTATTGTAGTTACCGCTTTTTTAGCTTATGCTATTGTAAATTATATTCCTAGAAAATGGCACTGGATACTTTCAGTAGGATTAGTTCTTATTTCAATTTTTTTAGTTTATCAAATTAATTTTGAAATCACAAAACCTATAAAATTCAATTCAGAAAAAAGAGCCAAGTATGCTAAAGTAATCAATAATTTAAAAATTATTCGTGATGCCGAAGTTGCCTATAAAAAAGTTACAGGAAATTACACTACTGACGGAGAGAGCCTTATCAGTTTTATTGATACTGCGAAATTCGCTTTAACCCAAACCCGATACGTCCCAAAAACTATTGCGCTTGGTGGAGGGATCACAAAGGAAATTGAAGAAAGAGTTGTGGATACCATTGGTTTTGAAGATGTAAAGAATTCTTTTGCTGGTAAAGATTATAAAAACATGATGAAAATCCCTGATACCGATCAAAACTTTAAAATTGAGGTTGGTGAGGTTGAGAAAATTGTCGGCTTAAAAGCTCCAGTATTTGAAGTAAAAGTAGATAAGTCTTTTATTTTGAAAGGAATGGATGAAAATCTTGTAAAACAAGAAAAAGAAGCTATTGGCGGTGAAGAAATTAGAGGGGAATTTATTAGAGTAGGCTCATTAACCGATGTTAGCGAGGACGGCAACTGGCCTCCATATTATGATAAAGGAGATAAAAAAGATACAGAATAACAATATAGATTCTTTAAATCTAGAGGATAACTATTTATCCATCCAACTTAGTTTGGATGGATTTTCTTTTTGCGTTTATAACAAAATACAAGATGAAGTTGGGGTTTTCGCTGTTTATAAATTTGAGAATAGCACTGGTTGTCCCTTTAAACAATTAGCGTGTGTTAAAGAATTATTTGTCCGGGAAAAATTACTTCAGCATCAATATAAGTCTGTATTTGTTACCCATTTTAACAATTTAGTTGCCCAAGTACCACAACCACTTTTTAACAAAAATTGCTTGACGAATTATTTACAATACACGGTTAAAGTGTTGGAAAATGATTTTATTGCCTATGATGAACTCAGTAATTCAGAAATAATAAATGTGTATATTCCGTTTGTAAATATCAATAATTTTTTACTTGATATTTATGAAACATTTGTTTACAAGCACTCCTCAACAGTTTTGATTGAAAATTTATTGAACCAATATAAAAATTTGGAAGGCACTTTTTGCTTTGTAAATGTCACTGGTCACCATTTTGAAATTATTGTCATCAAAAATAAAAAATTAGCATTGTTTAATTTTTTTAGCTTTAGCACCAAAGAAGATTTTATTTATTATATTCTTTTTACCGCTGAACAGTTAAATTTAAATCCGGAAGAATTTGAATTAATCCTTATGGGTGATATAGAAAAGGAATCTGAGCTTTATGCCATCGTTTATCAATACATCAGAAATATAAAGTTTTATATACCTAACAACGACGATTTGAAATTAAATGAAATCTCTTCCCTCTCACATTTTACCTTATTAAATCAATTTAAATAAATGCGCATTATTTCTGGAATACATAAAAGCAAACGCATACAAGCCCCTAAAAATTTACCTGTCAGACCAACAACTGATATGGCCAAGGAGGCATTGTTTAATATTCTCAATAATTCTTATTATTTTAATGACATCGCGGTTCTGGATTTATTTTCCGGAACAGGAAATATAAGCTATGAATTTGGCTCAAGAGGTACCGAAAATATCACGGCTGTTGATGCGCATTCCGGATGTATTCAATTTATCAACACTACTGCAAAAGCGCTGGATTTATCAATTACCGTCATTAAAAGTGATGTTTTTAAATATTTGGAAAAGGCCAATGCTAAATTTGATGTTATTTTCGCTGATGCGCCATACGAGTTTGAACTTGAATTGTTTGAAAAAATTGTAGCGCTGGTATTCGAAAATAATTTATTGAATGAAGAAGGTGTTTTGGTAATTGAGCACTCCAAACAAACCGATTTTAAAAACCACACACGCTTAAGTTACCAAAAAAAATACGGAGGAAACATGTTCAGTTTCTTTGAAAATAATGAAATTTCCTAAAATAAGGATTCAATGATTTGTTTTTCGCTGATTCCTTCAGCTTCTGCTTTGTAATTTCGCACAATTCGATGGCGCAATATAGCATAAGCCACTGCCTGAACATCTTCAATATCGGGGGAATATTTCTCATTTATCGCAGCATTTGCTTTGGCGCCTAAAATTAAGAATTGAGACGCTCTAGGACCCGCACCCCAATCAATGTAGTCATTTACCATTTTGGTTGAATAATCGGTATTAGGGCGTGTTTTAGACGCCAATTTCACTGCATACTCAATCACATTGTCAGCCACGGGAATTCGTCTTATCAACCGCTGAAAATTTACTATTTCTTCGGCAGAAAGAATTGTATTAACTACTTTTTTCACATCGTTGGTGGTGCTTTTAACCACTTCAACTTCTTCCTTAAAACTTGGATAATCTAAATTTATGGAAAACATAAACCTATCTAATTGGGCTTCCGGCAAAGGGTAAGTTCCCTCCTGCTCAATTGGATTTTGGGTAGCCAATACAAAAAAAGGATTTGCCAATTTATGTTGATGTCCAGAAATCGTCACTGAACGCTCCTGCATTGCTTCCAATAAAGCTGCTTGCGTTTTTGGCGGTGTCCGGTTAATTTCATCGGCTAAAATAATATTGCTGAATATAGGTCCTTTTAAAAACTTAAAATGCGTTGTTTCATCCAAAATCTCACTTCCTAAAATATCGGAAGGCATTAAATCGGGCGTAAACTGGATGCGTTTAAAATCGAGTCCCAACGTTTCTGAAATTGTCTGTACCATTAACGTTTTAGCCAATCCGGGAACACCAATCAGCAAAGAATGGCCACTGCATAAGATAGAAATTAAAATATGGTTTACGGCTTCATTTTGCCCAATAATTACCTTCCCAATTTCTTGTTTAAGCGAATGATGCTTTTCAACCAATTCCTTTAATGCAGCAACATCTGACATATTATTCCTTTTTCCAGTTATTTTTGAAATTACAAGCTTTATAATCGTCGTTTATTTTAATGTAAGTATCCTTAATTTTGTCCTTTGCCCATTTTTCAACAGTTTCTTCTTGCTTTTTTTGTAAGGTTAATTGTTGAATTTTTTCGTAATCTTTAGTGAAATTGGCGGTATGTGCATCCTCTTTGCTTTTCACTAAAATTATTTTATGCATTTTAGATTCTGCCCTAACTTCATCATAAAATGGTTCTGTAATTTCACTCGCTTTTAAATTGCTAATTTTATTATAAAGATTTGGATCCATACGTGTTAAATCAAAACGCGTATCATTTGTTTGTGGATTCAACAGCAAGCCGTTATTATTTTTTGTTTCTTTATCTTCAGAATATTTTACCACCGCTTCTTCAAAGGTAATTTCCCCATTAAGTATTTGTTCCCTAATTTTTACCAGTTCATTATATGAAACATCCAACTCAGCCTTGCTTATTACTGGCTGAATTAAAATATGGCGAACATCGCGTTCCTGTCCTTTAATTTTTTCTACCAAAATGATATGAAATCCAAATCCCGATTCAAATGGTTCAGAAACCTCTCCTTCATCCAAAGTAAAAGCCACTTCTTTAAACTCTTTTATAAATCCGCTTTCTCTTGTAATGGTATATAACCCCGCAGCTCCCGGTCCAGTTCCAGAAACGGCAGGATCATCAGAGTTAATTATTGCTTTTAATCTAAAACTGAAACCGCTTTCGATTTCAGCTTTAATTTCTTTTAATTTTTCAATAACACGATTGGTTTCTTCTTCAGAAGGCTTTATATATTTCACAATTTGAGCCAATTCAATTTCGGCACTAAATTCAGGCAAATTGCCATCCTTTTCAAGATTTTTAAAATAAGTTCTAACCTCTTCGGGAGTCACATCAATTTTTTCGGTAATACTCGCTCTTTCCTTTTGAATAAGAAGCTGCTCTTTTTGGATTTCGTACAATTCTTTTCTTAAATCTTCCTCATCATTAAATCCATACATTTTTACCACTTTTTCCATGGTTCCCAATTGTTGGGTAAAATAAGAAATATTGCGTTCAACCTCTGTATTTATTTCTGCATCTGAAGCCACTATACTGTCAACCACCGCATGATGTGCAATCAGTTTTTGAGTCATAATTTCTTCAAGAATTTCACAATCGGTGATGTCTAATTTACCTTCAACACGCAATTGCAACTCTTTTTTGAATTTATCAATATCTGAATCCAGTACTATATTTTTCCCAACTACAACCGCAACTCCATCTATTTTTATTCGCTCTTGTGCACTTATTACAGTAATAAATAACAGTAATGCCATTACAATTGTATTTTGTTTCATCCTAATATATTTCAAATTGTTGTTTTTTAGTTGCATCGTTAATTAATGTTTCTTCAATATTTTTTAATAATAATAATTTGCGTTGATGTAAAATCATTTGCTTAACCGTAGGCGTAATATAGCTTTTTGGTGCAATTTCATTACTTTGCAACACCTGTTTTATAGTGGCCAAATATAAGCTTAATGAATCTTCTTTTTGAATAAAATTATCTTTTTTTAACAACTGATTCTTGTCTTCCGTTTTAAAAATCGGAATTTCATTTATTAAATCATTGTATTTAATCCAAATTGAATCGTTTAAATGATGTGATTGTAAAAAAATCACCTTTTTCTTTAAATTCTCAAAATCTGATTTATTGGTTGATTTAAATAGTTTTATAAGTTCCTTTTTATTTAAAACATCCTTCCCAATTTTTATATACTTAAATTTAATTAATTCTTCGTTAAGCCTAAAAAGTTCATTGTTATTTAAATAAAATTGATCAATGTCATCATCAGTAATTTCAGTATCTAAATATTGTTTTACAACTGCTTCTTTGTATGAATTTATAAACAAATCTTCACGATATTTTTTCACAAGATCTTCAAACTCTCCTGTTTTATTCTCTAAATTCAATTGGGCTTTTGACAATAATAGTTGTTGTTTAATCCAACTGTTGATGTAATTGTTTACTAGTGTTATACTATCTTCCTTTGCAATGTCTTTTGCAAAAACAGCCATTAAATCATCTTTGTACAAATAGGTATCATTCACCCTTGCAACAGCCTCGCGGGTATCTTTTTTAAACGTAAAATAATTACATGATTGTAAAAAAATAAGTGGCAATAAAAATAAATAGACTAATCTCATAAAAATTTTATGCTTTAATTTTAAGGGTTCTGCGGTTCATCACTCATGAAAAAAGATTTTTTTTTAAAAAGACAGCTTAAATTTAACAAAATCAGTGCAATTTATTTTTTATTTTTGTTAAGTGATGTTAAAGGAATCACAAAGAAATAATCCCTTCAATTTTTTCGGCTTCTTTATAAATAAAAATAATGTCATCAGCTTCTTTCATAATCACATGAATGGAAACACTGGTGAATTTTCCTGTTTTTGAAGAAGTTTTAGTAATTACAGCTCCTTTAAAATCAAATAAATCTTCCACTTGTTTTATTTTTTCTTCGTGACTTGAAACAATAAATTTAAAAAGGTATTCTGAAGGAAAAATATTGCTCTCATCTAATTTTTTCTTTAACTTTTCGTAAAATTCTGCTCTATTATCCATATTTTTTTTTAAATATTAAGGTAAACAATTATAATACCATTTTATGAGTGTTAATATTTAGCTGACAAAATTACATGATTATTTTTAGTATAATTTAACGAATACCTTATTTTTGCAGAATGCAAACTAAAATTGTAATAACCGGCGGCCCCGGAACCGGCAAATCTACCGTAATAAAAGAATTGGCTAAACGCAATTTTATGTGTATGCCTGAAATTTCGAGAGATATTACTCAAAATGCCCGACAGAATGGCACAGAACAACTATTTTTAACAAAACCCTTATTGTTTAGTGAATTATTACTGGAAGGTCGCATAAATCAATATCTCGAAGCAGAAAAAAAGAATAGCGCCTTGGTTTTTTTCGACAGAGGTATTCCGGATGTGCATGCTTATATGAATTATATCAGTATCGATTACCCTAAAAAATATATCAATACCAGTAATTTTTACCGTTACAATTATGTTTTTTTAATGGCTCCCTGGGAAGAAATTTATATTACAGACAATGAGCGCTACGAAAATTTTGAACAGGCATTGGCTATTCATAACCATCTTGAAAAAACTTATATCGCATTAAATTATTCGATTATTGCTGTTCCAACCGGTACCATTGAAGAAAGAACCGATTTTATTTTGAACGCCATAAAATAATGGACACACCACTTGAAATACTTAAAAAATACTGGGGGTACGGCCAATTTATAGGTCCGCAAGAGGAAATTATAGCTGCCGTATTAAAAGGTGAAAATACCATTGTATTGTTGCCAACCAGCGGCGGAAAATCGATTTGCTATCAGGTTCCCGGATTAATTTTAGAAGGTGTTTGCATTGTAGTTTCTCCACTTATCGCTTTAATTCACGATCAGGTTAATTATTTAAAGGAAAAAAACATTAAAGCCATTGCGTTAACTTCCCAACTTTCACAGGATGAGATTATTATTGCATTTGATAACTTACAGTTTGGTGGTTTTAATTTTTTATACATATCACCTGAAAAACTACAATCAAGTTTTATTCAGGAAAAAATTAAACAATTAAACGTTTCCCTTATTGCCATTGACGAAGCACATTGCATTTCTGAATGGGGACACGATTTCAGACCTTCTTATTTAAAATTAAACCTGCTGAAAGAATTGAAACCAGAAGCTATTTTTATTGCACTAACCGCAACGGCCACTCAACGGGTTTTGGAAGATATTCAAAATAACTTAGGATTAAAAGAAGCCAAGATCATTAAAAAATCATTTAAAAGAGAAAATTTATTTTATCACGTTCGCATTACAGAGGATATTTATGGCAAACTGCTTCAAATTTTAGGCAAAATAAACGCTTCAATTATTATTTACACCAACAACCGAAAACAAACCAAGGAAGTCTGCAATTTTTTATTAAAAAATAATTTTAAAAGCAGTTTTTATCACGGCGGATTGTCCAATGCCGAAAAAAATGAAGCCTATACCAATTGGATGAGTGACATAACTCCTATCATGGTTGCTACAAATGCTTTTGGAATGGGTATTAATAAATTGAATGTGAGGGCTGTTATTCATATCAACATACCAAACAGTCTTGAAAATTACATTCAGGAAGCAGGAAGAGCCGGAAGAGACGGAAAAACATCTTATGCCATAATTTTGGCTAATAAAACAACACTTTATGATGCGTCAGCAAAATTTGAAGCCAATACCGCAACCACCAAAACCGTAAAACTGGTTTATCAGCACTTAAATCAGTATTATGCCATTTCCATAGGTGAATTGCCAACGCAATCATTCAACTTTTCATTGCAGGAATTTTGCGCAACCTATAACTTAAACTTACTGTTAACGTACAATGCCATCAAGGTTTTAGAAAGGGAAAATATGCTGTTTCTTGATGAAAATTATAACAAAAAATCTACACTGAAATTTTTGGTCAACAACAATCAAATTTTCGATTATTTAAGCAATCATCCTTCAACAAATGACCTCATAAAACTTATTTTGAGAAGTTATGGCGGCATTTTTGAACATTACACCATCATTAATGAATACAAGCTGTCCAAAAAATTAAATTGCTCAAAAAATGAAGTGGTTAGGCAACTTAAAGAATTGCATAGCAATAACATCATCAATTACAGTTATGAAAACACCTCCTCCAGACTGTCATTTTTAGTGGCGAGAGACGATAATTATTCCATCAACCGTATTTCAAGAAATATTGAGCAACAAAACAATTTAAAATTTGAAAAGTTAAAAGCGGTTATTTCCTATATTGAAAACACAAAAACTTGCAGAACCCTTCAGTTTCTCTCCTATTTTAATGAATATGTAACGGAGGCTTGCGGTACTTGTGACAATTGTTTGGCGAAAAAAGCAAAAAACAATTCAATACAAACCATTTTAGACCAAATCCTTGAATTGCTAAAAGATCGTGTGCTTTCCTCTCAAGAATTGGTTGTATTGTTAGATTATTCAGAAACTGAAATTTTAAATTCATTAAAAATACTCTTAGAAAAAAATAAAATAACGATAACTTCGCAAAATAAATTTAAACGCACTTTTTAATGAGAGATTTACGCATTGTATTTATGGGAACTCCAGATTTTGCCGTTGCGACCTTAGACGCACTTATAAAAGCAAAATTCAACGTGGTTGG